>DVJD01000126.1 GCA_018710785.1 Candidatus Fimimorpha excrementavium | reverse complement strand
TCCACGAAGACTGGGGCAGCACCCCGGCGGCCATCGATCACTGTCTGAATGTGGCCGACGCGTATGACGTGCAGGTGGCCATCCACACGGATACCCTCAACGAAGGCGGATGCGTGGAAGATACCCTGGCTGCCATCGGAGGACGGACCATCCATACGTACCATACCGAGGGAGCCGGCGGCGGCCACGCGCCGGATATCATCCGCGCTGCAGCTGCGCCCAATGTGCTTCCTTCTTCCACCAATCCCACCATGCCGTATACGGTCAACACCCTGGATGAGCATCTGGATATGCTGATGGTATGCCACCATCTGGATAAGAGGATATCGGAAGATGTGGCCTTTGCAGATTCCCGTATCCGCCCGGAAACCATCGCGGCGGAGGATGTTCTCCATGATATGGGCGTATTCAGTATGATGAGCTCCGACTCCCAGGCCATGGGCCGTGTGGGAGAAGTGATCACCCGCACATGGCAGACTGCCAGCAAGATGAAAGGCGAGCGCGGTCCCCTTCCGGAGGATGAGGGACACGGCAATGATAATTTCCGTGTAAAACGCTATATTTCCAAGTACACCATCAATCCGGCCATCACCCACGGGGTATCTTCCTATGTGGGATCTGTGGAAAAAGGCAAGATGGCCGATCTGGTTCTGTGGAATCCGGCTTTCTTCGGCATCAAACCGGATATGGTTATCAAAGGCGGAATGATCATCGCGTCCAAAATGGGGGATGCCAACGCTTCCATTCCCACCTGTGAGCCGGTGATGTATAAGCACATGTTTGCCGCCCACGGCAAAGCCAAATATGCGTCCTGCCTGACCTTTGTCTCCAAGGCCGCCATGGCGGAGAACGTAAAGGAGGCATACCATTTGGAAAAAACCGTGGTTCCCGTATCCGGCTGCAGAAACATCGGCAAAAAGGATATGAAGTTCAATGACGGGACGCCGGAAATCCTGGTGAACCCGGAGACATATGAGGTCAGGGTGGATGGAGTGCATATCACATCCAAACCGGCAGAAAAACTTCCCCTGGCTCAGCTGTACAGCCTGTTTTAAGGCTGGCTGCGGGAGCGCAGCATAAGGGCAGCAAGCGGCGCAGACGCGGTCCGCAGGGACGGCGGGCGGGCCGCGGGCATGGAAAAAGCCATGTCTGCGGTTCCGCCTGCCGAAGAAATCATGGTGAATATTAGGAGGAAACATTATGTTGGGAGTCTGCTTACTCTTTGTGGGAATTGTGCTGATCAACAACGGCATATCCACCCTTTACAAGTTGGACGGAAAGTCCGCTGCGGTGATGAACATTTTGACCGGAGGCCTGTCTGTCTTCATCAATGCCGTAAACCTGGTGCAGGGAAATTATTACGCCGCCGGAACCGGGCTTTTGTTCGGCTTTACCTATCTGTTTGTGGCGTTTGTGAAACTGGGAAAACTGAGTCCCATTCCCTTTGCCTGGTTCTCCACCTTTGTGGCCATAAATGCGCTGGTATTCGGCACCATTGAAGGCATCACCGGAAGCGCGGCGCTGAATATTACAGCCGACTGGCGCTGGGCGGTCATCTGGTATCTGTGGGCCATCCTATGGGGAACCTCGTTTGTGGAGGATATCTGCGGCAGAAAGCTGGGAAAATTCGTTCCCGCCCTGCAGGTGTTTGAGGGCGTGGTCACTGCCTGGATTCCAGGACTTCTGATGCTCATCGGAATGTGGTGAGAGAAAGGAGCCGTATGATTTGTGAAAAAATTTTAGGAACATTGGATCCGCAGAATCCATCCGGAAAAACCATAGAGTATGTGGATATGGATTGGGACGATGCGTTTAAAAAAATACATAAAAAAACCACCGATGCGGGAACGGAAGTGGGAATCCGCATGGATGATTCCATCCTCACCCGGGGACTTCAGGAAGGCGATATCCTCTACGAGGACGATGCCCGCATCATCGCCGTGCGGATTTTGCCCTGCGAGGTGATCCGCGTCACCGTGGCCCCGGATCACCGGTTCATGACGGCAAAGGTGTGCTACGAAATCGGAAACCGCCATGCTCCGCTTTTTTATGGAGAGGAGGAAGACACATTCGTCACGCCGTACAACGAACCCATGCTGCAGATGCTCTCCAGGCTGCACGGTGTCACCGCTGTGCGCAGTGTGGAAAAACTGGACTTCGGAAAGCGAATTTCTTCCGGCGCCCCCGGCCATCACCACCATTGAGGAGCGAAGCCATGAACAGCGGTAGTCGAAAAAAACAGTTTCTGTTGCTGCAGGTCAATGATTCTCTGTTTCCCATTGGAGGCTATTCCCACTCCTATGGGCTGGAAACCTACATTCAGAAGGGCCTGGTGCATGATGGCAAAACGGCGGACGCATATATCCGCCGCCGTCTCCGGTATAACTTTCTCTATACCGATCTGCTGGCTGTCCGGCTGGCATACGAAGCGGCAGGGGAGAAAAATGCCCATCAGCTGGACGCCCTGGAGGAAATCATGGAAGCCTCCCGGATTCCCTTTGAGATTCGGGACGCGTCCCGGAGGCTGGGCAGCCGTTTTGTCAAAACGCTGGAAAAAATGGAACTTTCCTGGATGGATCCGTTTTTTTGGGAGTATCTGGAGAAAAGAAGCAAGAAGACCATCTGCCATCCCTGCGCGTATGGCGCGGTCTGTGCCTGCGCGGGGATTTTGGCAGAGGATGCCATGCTGCATTTTCTGTACGCCCAGGCGTCTGCCATGGTGACCAACTGTGTCAAACTGATTCCCCTGAGCCAGTCAGACGGACAGCGAATGCTGTCAGAGCTGTATCCGCTGCTGGAAGAGATGGTGACTTTGGCCGGGGAAGCCGGGCCGGAGATGCTCTGCGCATCCACTCCGGCCTTTGACCTGCGCAGCATCCAGCATGAAACCCTCTATTCCCGGCTTTACATGTCATGACAGTTTTACATGCCGGGAAACGTGTGCGGGAAACGAAACCATGCACAAAAGCAATCCAATCAAAAACCGGTAAGGGAGGATGAACCATGTCTTATGTAAAAATAGGGGTAGCCGGGCCGGTGGGCTCCGGCAAGACGGCCCTCATTGAAGCGCTTACGCGCAAAATGTCAAGTGATTACAGCATTGGGGTGATTACCAATGATATATATACCAAGGAAGACGCGGAGTTTCTGGCCAAAAACAGTGTCATGCCGCGGGAACGCATCATCGGCGTGGAGACCGGCGGATGTCCCCATACGGCCATTCGGGAGGACGCGTCCATGAATCTGGAAGCCGTGGATGAAATGCTGGACCGGTTCCCGGATATCCAGCTGCTTTTTATCGAGAGCGGCGGGGACAATCTGTCTGCCACCTTTTCTCCGGAGCTGGTGGACGCCACCATCTTCGTCATCGATGTGTCGGAAGGAGATAAGATTCCGCGAAAGGGAGGCCCCGGAATCACCCGTTCGGACCTGCTGGTCATCAACAAGATTGACCTGGCGCCGTATGTGGGCGCCAGTCTGGCAGTCATGGAGCGGGATTCCAAAAAGATGCGGGGAGAGCGGCCCTTTATTTTTACCAACATCCGCGGCGGGGAGCATGTGGATGACGTGGTCAGCTGGATCAAAGAAAACGTACTTCTGGAAGGAATGGAGTAACATGGAGCAGAATCAGTTTGGAAAGGTATCGGTCCTCCATTTGAACGCCGGATATAAGGACGGGAAGACGTATCTGCAGGATGTGCATTTCACAGCGCCTTACAAGATCATGCGTCCATTTGAAAGGAAAGACGGCGGAATCCAGGTGATGCTCCTGGCTGCCTCCGCCGGTATCATGGAGGGCGACCGGCAGGAATTTCAGTTTCAGATTCAGCCCGGCGCGGATGTGGAATTCATCTCCCAGTCCTACGATAAGATCCATGCCATGAAGGGAGGCTGCGCAAAACGGTTCACCCATATCCGGGTGGCTTCCCATGCCTCTTTTTGCTTTAACCCGCAGCCCACCATCCCCTTTGCGGATTCGGCCTTTGAAAACCGGATGGTGATCGACCTGGAAGACGCCACGTCCGCCTTTCAGATGAGCGAAATCTTTTCCTGCGGCCGGTATGCATCGGGGGAACGGTTTGCCTATGAGTTTTACCACAATCTGGTGGAGATCCGCAGAGGGGCAGCGCTCATTTACAGGGATAATACCCGGTATGATCCCAAGCTGCTTGACATGGCGGGACTGGGCATGTATGAGGGCTATACCCATCTTTTGAACTTATTTCTTACCCGCCCCCAACATCCGGATACTTTTTTCCGGGAAGTCAGGGAGTATCTCCTTGGCATCGCGGATGCGGAGGGAGGCATTACGGAACTCATGGACGGAGATTTCGCCGTCCGGGTGTTCGGCCGCCGGGCTCAGCGGCTGGAGGAGATCAACCGGGAGATTCTCCGTATGGGAAAATTTCGCCAGGGCAGATGCTGACAACGGCTGTTTCTGCTCTTTTCCCGGTACGAGGCATTTTTCGCCGCGGATATAAAACGGATCATGAATGATATGGGGCGTTGCAGAATTCGCACCGTACAAAATGAATCAGCAATTTGCGCATTGAAATACAAATTTGCTAACATGTTCGGCTATAACGGGTATTCAGCCAAGTTCGCATTTCAGAAAGCAAATGGCAGGAGGATTTTTTGGCGGCCATGCGGATTCGGCAATGCCCCGTTTGAATGCTGCAGATGTTTTTTGCGTTCGTCCATCCGAAGGGAACGAACCTTTTTCCTCTCGGGCTGTGAATGTTTTCTGAAAATAGAAAAAAATATAGACTAATATGCATGATTATTACTCATAGGCTTTTACACGATCAGCCAGAGAGAGGTGGGAGGTACTTTGCAGGATTTTGAAAAATGCCGGTACTTGATTCTTGCAGCTCTTCGAGCGCAAAAGAATCTTAGTACCGCTGCGTTTTTCACGAAGCGAGAGCGGTCCGGCAAAGTGTCTCCCACCTCTCTCTGGCGTCCGGTTCACAAATTGTTCCTTCATGCATTTCAGGAGAAACGCATGAGCAAATAGTTTACAATTACCGGCTTATCTATTATAATAGTGAATAGCTTGGACAGGGAAAACCTGACTTTTGGCAAACAGAAACCTTGTATTCGAAATGGATGAGGCAGGCTTGGAAAAAGGTGTGATTTGGCAGTGATATTCTGGAAGAAGTGGAGGATGCGCATATGGCAGATCATTCGAATTCACAGAATCATGAAAATAAAGATACGTCATACATAAAAGAAAAAATAGTAAAAAAGCCCCGCAGCAAATGGTTTTATGTGAGAAGATTTTTTTTCTTTCTGATACTGGCAGTCATATTTGGCAGTGCTGCAGGGGCGGCTTTCGCTGTGGTCAGAGGCTGCGTGGAACAGATGACACCTGCTCCCGAAGAACCGACGGAAGGGTTTACGCTTGCCAGGGATGAACAGCCGACAGAGGCAGAGACAACAGAGTCGGTGACGGCGGCACCGGAGACGACGGAAGCGGAGACGATGCCGACGGAAACCCAGGCGGAAGAAGAGAAGAATCTGGAAGAGCATATATCCGATGCTGTCAGGGAAGCGATGGAAGGAATGACGCTGAATCAAAGCGATATGTTAAAATTGGAACGCCTGCGCAGTGGGGTCTTCCGTCAAATTTCAAATGCCTTTGTAGAATTGATCGTGACGCATCAGTCCGAGCGGGACTGGTTTGATCAAACAGTGGAAAATACGGGATCCACCTTTGGCGTGGTGGTACAGATGACCGATACGCAGATCAGTATGCTGACGGACTCCGCCATGCTGGAGGGAGCCGATTCTCTCACCGCTGTTATCGGTGAAAACGAATATCCGGCTGAGATAAGGGAACAGGATAGTTTGACAGGAATCACCCTTGTGACGGTTTCCGTGGAAGAACAGAACGCTTACCCCACATCCATCAATGTGGCAGAACTTGGAAATTCCTATTCGGTTCAGCTGGGAGATATGGTCATCGCAGCGGGAAGTCCCATGGGATTTCCAAATTCAGTCAGTTATGGATACATTTCGTATATCAATAAGGATATCAGCGTCATCGACGGATACCAGACGATCTGCTATACGGACATGGATGCGGTGGAAAACAGCGGAGGCGTTCTCTTAAACATGCAGGGACAGATCATCGGATGGATAACGGAGGAAAATAAGAGCAGTACATTGTCCGACCGCACGGCGGCCATCGGAATATCGGATCTGAAATACATCATTGAGGATCTTCTGGCCGGACGTTCCACGGCTTATCTCGGCGTAAAAGGGCTGGAAGTGGATTATACAGAGGCGGCAGAGCGAGGAGTGACGACAGGATTTTATGTCACAGAAGTGGTACAGGGAAGTCCGGCCTACGGAATCGGGATACAGCCCAGTGATATCATCGTACAGATCGGGGCTCAGGAGATTTTAGGATCAGGAGATTTTCAGAAGGCGATGGATGCGGTGGAAGCCGGTACCGGCGTACCGGTGATCGTCAGCCGCCGCAACGCACTGGGAGAATACCAGGAGGAGACAATGGAAATTACATTCACCGGCCGCTAGAAGCCGGGAAACTAAGAGGGGAACCCCTATTACAGAAAGGTATGGTTATCAGAAATTATGAAATATATTCAGGAATTACGCGAGGGAGAACACATTTCCCAAATCTTTTTATGCAAGACAAAGACGACAGCGACGACGAAAATGGGAAAAAGCTATTATTCCCTTGTACTGCAGGATAAAACGGGAACACTGGACGGCAAGGTATGGGATTTGAACGGCGGCATCGGTCACTTTGAACCCATGGATTTTATCCAGGTAGACGGTGAGGTGACGTCATTTTCCAATGCGCTGCAGCTGAATATCAAGAGAATCCGCCGTGCCCATGAGGGGGAATACGACGCGAAAGATTATTTCCCTGTTTCTGACAAAAATGTGGATGCCATGTACAAAGAACTGCTGGGCCTGGCTGCCACGGTGAAGCATGAAAAAATGCGTCAGCTGGTAAACAGCTTTTTCGTCGATGATCCGGATTTCCAGAAGCGGTTTAAGGAACATTCGGCCGCAAAGAGTGTTCATCATGGATATATCGGCGGGCTTTTGGAACATACGCTGGCCGTGACCAAACTGTGCGACTACTACTGCAGACAGTATCCGATCTTAAACCGCGATCTTCTGATTCCGGCTGCCATGTTCCACGATATCGGAAAACTGGAAGAAATCTCTGATTTTCCCAACAATGATTATACCGATGACGGGCAGCTTTTGGGTCATATCGTCATTGGCTGCGAAATGATCGGCGCAAGGATCCGGATGATTCCGGGATTTCCGCCGAAGCTGGCCAGCGAACTGAAGCACTGCATTCTGGCGCATCATGGAGAATTTGAATACGGTTCCCCGAAGAAACCGGCCTTGATCGAGGCTTTGGCATTGAATTTTGCAGATGATACCGATGCCAAGCTGCAGATTATGATTGAATTGTTTAAAGGAAATCCGTCCAATGACTGGCTGGGATTCAACCGCCTTTTGGAGAGCAATATCCGTAAGACGGTGCTGGAATAAAACGATTGTGAAAATGAGCGGGAGGATGCAGAATACAAGCGATTGCGGCATCCTCCTTTTTTCCGCCCATCGGATGCCGTCAGAGATGGAACCGGGGCAGCAATACAAGAAAAAGTTGGACCATGGTCTGTATGGGAACAGACAGAAGGATAGGAGGAAAGGTCAGGACGTATGATTCAGAAAAATGACAGTTTTATCGTAAAAATTGAAGATATGACCACAGAAGGAGAAGGAATCGGCAAGGTTGAGGGATTTCCTCTGTTTATCAAGGACACCGTGATCGGCGACGAGGCGGAAATCAAGGTGATCAAGGTTAAGAAAACGTATGGATACGGACGGCTCATGCGCCTGCTGGTCCCTTCCAAGGACCGCGTGGAACCTGCCTGCCCGGTGGCAAGGCAGTGCGGCGGCTGTCAGCTGCAGGCCATGGCCTACGAAAAACAGCTGGAGCTGAAGCAGAAGAAAGTGAAAAATAATCTGGCACGCATCGGCGGCCTCACAGAGGTGGAGGTGCAGCCGGTCATCGGAATGGA
Source organism: Candidatus Fimimorpha excrementavium (assembly GCA_018710785.1). Classification (GTDB taxonomy): domain Bacteria; phylum Bacillota; class Clostridia; order Lachnospirales; family Lachnospiraceae; genus Fimimorpha; species Fimimorpha excrementavium. The sequence goes on along the minus strand of DVJD01000126.1, from coordinate 2,209 downwards.
ATATCCATTCCGCTACCGCAATAAAACCCAGGTCCCCTTCGGAAAAGACAAAGAGGGAAGGATAGTGGCCGGTTTTTACGCAGGGCGGACCCATACCATCATCGACCAGGAAGACTGCCTTCTGGCCCAGCCGGTCTGCAAAACGATTATCCATATCATGAAGCAGTTCATGGAGGAGTTTCACATCGAGCCCTACGATGAGCAGGCCCATCGGGGGCTGGTGCGCCATCTGCTGATCCGAAACGGCTACTATACGGGACAGATCATGGTCTGTGTGATCATCAACGGAACCAAACTTCCCCACAGCGAAGAACTGATCCGCCGTCTCTGCGGCATCGAGGGCATGACCAGCATTTGTCTGAATATCAACCGGGAGCGCACCAATGTCATCATGGGAAAACAGATGGTGTGGCTGTACGGGACGCACTACATTGAAGATAGGATCGGCGATATCCGCTATCGGATCTCCCCGCTGAGCTTTTTCCAGGTGAATCCTCTGCAGACTAAGAAGCTGTACGATACAGCTCTGTCCTTCGCCGGACTGACGGGAGAGGAGACGGTTTGGGACTTATACTGCGGCATCGGCACGATTTCCCTGTTTCTGGCCCGACATGCCAAAATGGTCTACGGGGTGGAAATCGTGGAGCCCGCCATCGAGGATGCCAGAACGAATGCCCTGGCCAACGGCATCACCAATGCGCAGTTCTTTGTCGGAAAGGCAGAGGAAGTCCTGCCGGAACAATACCGCACCAAACAGGTGAAAGCGGACGTCATCGTCGTGGACCCGCCCAGAAAAGGGTGCGATGAGACGCTTCTGGAAACCATCGCCGCCATGCAGCCAAAGCGCGTCGTCTACGTCAGCTGCGATTCCGCCACCCTGGCAAGGGATCTGAAGTATCTGACCGGGGCGGGGTATGAAGTGAAACGGGTACAGCCGGTGGAGATGTTTGCTTTGGGGGGGCATGTGGAGACTGTGTGCCTCTTGAGCAACCGAAAACCTGACTCATATGTGCACCTGAATCTGAAGATGGAAGACTACTATCGGATCAAGGATGCCCAGAAGGAGCAGGGCAAGAAATAACCATCATAATATCATACGGAACCAACAGTAAGAGCTACTGATGCGAATAAGCATTGGTGGCTCTTTTCTTTTTCTCCGGAGCAGGAAAGGCGGTGGTGCGTATGGAAGTGATCTGAATATGGCGGGTAAACAGAGTACTAAATCGAAAAATCAGAGTAAACCGAAGGAGGAAATCATTATGTCGAAGAAAAGAAGTATTAAGGTCTATGGGCAGAGCGGATACAAGTACCGGGAGACACCTACCATCATGCTGAAGGGCATGTGGTTGAAGGAGGCTGGTTTTGATGTTGGGGATTATATTTCTGTCATCTGCGAGGATGGTAAGATAGTAATCGCCCAGGATGCCGAGAGGGCTGCTGTGAAGGCTGCCGAGGCTGAGTTCATGGATAGGGAGATGAAAGCTTTACAGAAGAGATACGAGGCAGAGAAAGTCAAAATTCGAGCGCAGATGGTGGCAGAGCAGGGAGCGAGGTGGTGAAGATGTTTACCGCCGAAGAGCTTCAGACAATCGACTCTGATTATTTCAGAATGATTGTCTTAGATCCGTATGATCTTACCATTCAGTCAAAATGCACTGGTCACTACTGGTATTTACACAGCACTGGTTATCCTAGTGACGGGTCGTGCATTATCTTTCATAAGCACCGCTATCAACACCCATATCATCAGCATGGGCGGGCGCGGACTTTGCGACAAGCGGTCAAGTCTATCAAGGATCATGATGTCTATCAGATCACTGTAAGAGGTCACAAGTAAAAAAGGGGAGCACACTACCGATGCTGGTAATGTGCTCCCTGTCTTTTTGTCAGAAGATGTGTTTAGATGATATCCTCCATAAATTTGAGAGTAAGCTCCTGAATCTTCTTTACCCAGTCGATCACTGTGGACTTTGGCACTCCGAGCTCCTTGGCAATTTCGCGGCGTGAGAGACCGTCTGAAAGCAGTTTAACTACCGGGGCATATTCCGGGCGAATTGCTCCGACATAGCCCATAAGCGCCTGAAGAAGTTCCAGGTAACGTTCAGCACTGCCATAGCCTTCAGGTGCGGCCGGCTCATATGCTTCTTCAATACCGTCTTCATTTGTCCAGGTCAGATCGCTAAAGGTCAGAGTTCCGTAGCCTTTCTTG
>DVJD01000125.1 GCA_018710785.1 Candidatus Fimimorpha excrementavium | reverse complement strand
TACAGTGACTATGCGAATTTTGCGGCACTCCCTTACTCAAAAATCCTGTCTGTCAGTGGGTTTCCCCCATGTTGCCTGAGATATCTGTCTCATGGGTCACGGCCGCTTCGATGGCATACTGGAGTCCCTGGGCGATCATGGAAAGAGGCATGAAGGGCATGCCCGGATTTTTTTCCACCACCTGACTGTTTTCATACGGCACATGGATGAATCCGCCCCGTTTTCCCGGATATTTTCTGTCCAGCAGGTAAAGCACATGATACATGATGCTGTTGCATACATAGGTTCCTGCCGTATAGGAAATACTTGCCGGAATCCCATGGGCCTTCATGTTTTCCACCATGGCTTTCACAGGAAGCGTCGCAAAATATGCAGTATCCCCGTCTTCCCTCAGTTTCTGGTCAAAGGGCTGCTCTCCGTCATTATCCGGAATCCTGGCCTCCGCCAGATTGATGGCGACTTTCTCCACGGTCATGCAGGATCTGCCTCCTGCCTGTCCCACGTTCAGAATCATATCCGGATCATACGTCTCGATGGCTTCCTCCACGACTTTGGCACTTCTTGTAAATACCGTTGGGATTTCCAATTTTATCACCTGCGCTCCTGCTATGGTGTCCGGCAGCCGTTTGACTGCCTCATACGCGGGGTTAATGGACTCCCCGCCGAATGGATCAAAACCTGTCACTAAAACCTTCATCCTCTCATCCCTCACTTCATAAGAATCATATATATAATCTGAACCACGATCATGATAAATGCGGGCAGTACCTGATTTTTAATCACGCCCATCCGATCCTTCATATCCAGCATGGCCACGGGCACGATATTAAAGTTGGCTGCCATCGGAGTCAGCAGCGTACCGCAGTACCCGCATGTCAGAGCCAGCATACCCACGACCACAGGATTAGCGCCGTAGGCCAGCACAAACGGAGCGCCGATTCCCACGGTCATGACGGTGATGGCCGCAAAGGCATTTCCCATGATCATGGTAAACAGCATCATGCCCAGAGCAAACACGATGATGCCCACATTGACATTACCGGCAGGGATCACCTTCCCCACGATACCAGCGATCACATCTCCCACACCGGCTGCCGTAAAGATTGCCCCAAGGCTCGCCAGAAGCATGGGAAGCATGCTCAAAGGGCCAACGGCAGAAATCAGACGTTCCGAATCCTTTAAAAAAACGGATGGGGTATTTTTTCTGGAATATACCATCAAAATGGCTGCCGATAAGAAAACGCCGATCCCGCATCCGGTCAGAGCGCCGATGCTGGGAATCAGTGCGCATACAATGGCGCAGATCCCTATGGTCAGAGCCGGAACGAAAACCTTCATGCCGATTTTTTTATAATTCTCATCGACCTCTTTGTCCGTGGGAGCCGAAGTGCTCCCCGGCTTTACTTTCTGAAGAACGGCCGGAATAATCATGATCACGATCAGCGCACCGTTGACCATGGCCGGAATCCAGCGCCCGAATGCGATCACAATGCCCAGTATGCTCCAGAATACACAGGTTCCTATCCGGGCCTGGTTTTCCTTATCTCTCAGATTTTTTAATCCTGTATAAATCGACATGAATCCCATAAAAATATAGATCACTTCCAGGAGTTTATCCCCGATCGTCACAGAAGGGTCTGTAAAAAATGCCATATTTATTGATCTCCCTTCTTTCCATAGTATTTCCTGCTGAGCCTCTTATCCTTTATATAGTAATAGACGACGCCCACGGCCAGCGCGATCACGGCAACCGGAATCTCCACCTTGGCCAGATCCAAAAGTTCCACCTGATACCCCAGCTGCGCAAGAGTGGACTGCACCAAAAGCGCACATGATGATCAGTATGGAATCCTTTTTCAGCGCAAATCCCAGAATGACAATCAAAATGCCTATCAACTTCAGATATTCCATCTCTCTCCTCCTTGTACTATCGTTCAAAGACCAGTCATACTATTATTATATCCCGTTCTTTTCATTCCTATCGGCCCTGTTCCCAGATCTGACGGATCTCTGCATTTCTACATAATATCATTTTTTCCCGGATTCTTCCACAGGAAAATTCATTTTATACAGAACGGCGCATATCTGCACAGGAGGGACTTTTGAATTCGCATAATCAAAGAAAAATCCTCCGGGGATGGTCCGAATGACCCGGCATCCCCGAAGGTTTCCCGAATTTTATTCTGCCTTTGATTTTTTTCCGGCCAAAACTGCCAGGAGCACGAGGAACGATACGGTTCCGGCGCTGAAATAGATCCATCCCTGATTTTTTGTTTCCTCTCCCGTGGGAGGAGACGGATCCGGGGTGATGCGCTGCGTCTCAAAAATCCACTTGACGGCAGTGTCGCGAAAGGCATATGCATTCTCCCATTCCTTCGGCACCGATATGGAAAATGAGACTTCCATATGCCCGCCCGGCAGCGCTTTGCCCAGGGAAACACCCTGCTCCAAATCCCCTGCCGCCAGGTTTCCCTGGTACAGGATTTCCTCTCCTTTCTGAATGGTCAATGCCATACCGTCCAGCACTTCCCTCTGTTTATCCGACAGTTCCGGCAGTTCGGTGCGAAACCAGATCTCAGCTTCCTCGGCATTCTTATTTTCTATGGCAAAGGAATCGCTTCGCTGATCTCCGGGCATCAATGTTCCGAGATTTTGAAAGAAATCGGTGGGACTTACCGATAACTGGTCTTCATAGATCACATACATGGGTGAGGATCCCATCCCTCCTCCCTTGACGCCAAACTCCTGGAGGCAGTGCTGGGGCTGTTCTCCGAACCAGGGATCATCCCGCGTATAGTCCGGCGTAAAATTTACGGCCTGTATGGCCTCCGCATGCAGAGCCAGAAGAATATCCTGTCCCGCCTGTTCTTCATCCCAGTCCGCAGGAAACTGGATCCCTGTGAAAAAATCCACACTCTCCTCTTCCTCCAATACCGGCTGATAATACCAGTATTCTCCCCTTTTGATCCAGTCATCCGAGATCCCCTTCAGATTCCCATCTTCCAGCTTCAATTTTGACGGATACTCTGTCTTGATTCTGACATAGCAGTCGGATGACAGATTATGTATCCTGGGAATTTTGCTGACATACGTTCCGGGCACCACTTCCCCGTCATAGAAATAATCCGTTTCCGTCCCATCCTCCATGATCTGGTATTCCTTCAGTTCAATTTTAATATTGCCGGTTTCCAGATGGTTCAGCGTCTGCGCCTGAAATTGTTTTATACCTGCCTGGACTGCCATCCCCCAATTTGCCGCGGCCGACGCGGCCAGCAGGATGATCACAGCCATCCTGGCCATGGACTTCCTGTTTTTCATCTCTTTGTTCATCCCCTTCCTCCGCCATTTATGCCGACATGGGATTCCTCCTTTCCCATGAACCCGATCCGGCCATCCTCTATGACGGCACAGACAGATAGTGGTCCCAGGCCTCCTGGTAGGATTTCCAGGCCTCTCCCGTATCCGCGTTTTTGGCCTGAACCGTCTCGGCATAGACCAGAATCCGGATATCCGATATGACATCCCAGTATTCCTCCTTCTCCGTACTGCCTCCTATTCGGACGCTGTCAATCAGATAACTGGTATCTTCCCCTTCTTCCAGTACATGCTTATAGTAATAATATCCGTCTTCTTCCAGCACCCAGTCCTCTGTATGGTACCCTGTCTCTCCCTCATACAAAAAAGCAAGGGGAATGTCACTGTTTTCCGCCGCCAGATACACTCTGACATAGCAGGGAACTCCCGCCGTATTGGTGACTGCCACCTTTTTCACAGCCACATTGGTCTGATCCGGAATCACAGGATCCGGTTCGGGAAACTCTTCCGTAATCTCACTTTCATTCCACCCGGGAACCATATCATTCTGAACGGATGAGGCATCTGTCTGATATGCGATGATTCCGGCGATTCCTGTGGCCAAAAATAACAGCACCGCACATAGGATCGGCTCCATCCCCGCCCGTTTTCTCATCTTCCCACCTCCCTGGCCTGCTCCTGTTTTCCACTTCCCCTTATACTTCATCCTCAGCCAAGTCATGTACAGCGATTTGGCTGTCCGGGTCCGCATCCTTTTCCCCGTTTCCCGCGTTTTGATTCAGGTACTTTTCATAGGCCCATCTGGCCTCCTCCTGTACCTTGGAAACCTCCGTGGGATACTCATTTCCGTCATCGGGGGTATCCGGGCTGGTACCTGTATGGGCCGCCTGAATGGCAAAGGCCTTGACCGGCATGGACAGCTTCGTCTGATCCAGTTCTCCCTCAATGACGTTCAGCAGGCGGACCTTATCAAACAGCGGTTTCGTCGTTTCCCCCTCCAAAAGTACTTTGTTATAGGAATACGTATAGACACGGTAGTGGGAAACAGGGGCCTCTGCGCCTTCCGACGTCTCTTCTTCCTTCACCAGCGTCCAGCTGTCTTCCGTATTTTTATTGATATTGGCCTCCAGGCCATGTTTCAAATCCAAAGCCACCGCTTCTCCTTTTGTGGTATCCGGCGTTTCCCCGCAGCCATATGTGATCAGCTGGTGTTCCTGTTTTTGCGTTCTGGTCCCGTCATCATTTACCATGGTCACGTCCGCCACGGGAACTTTTATCTGCAGATACACAAAACTTGGGGTACTGGCCTTTGATGTGATCTGCGGATCCTTTGGGATAATGTCTCCCGGCACCAGATCCTCCTGATCCCCCGGCCAGCTTGGCTCTTCCACATCAATATCCACTTTTCCGGTGGTGAAGGTATTCACCGTCCCATCCATATCCGTAAAATAGGCGGAGATGGAATCCCATTTCCATGTTCCCGCCAGCACAAGGCAGGCACCCAGCATCCCCGTCACGCCCCACAGCGCTCTTCTTTTTTTTCTCACATGAATCTTTTCTTTTTTAACCATCCTGTTTCCTCCTCCGTACTTTTTTTCTGTTTCCCATTCCTCTTTCCTATGCACAGCATCGGCCTGCCCGGCATTTTTCTGCCTGGCCTATCCATACTCAGGATCTGTCCCAGCACCAGGTTTCCCATAAAAACCAATGCAAATCCCCCCATCCCTGCCGGTGTCCGGAGCCATTCCACCCAATAGCCGGCACAGGGAAGCACGCCTGCCTCCCGGCCGATGAGCTGATCCTCCGTCACAGATACCGCATCTTCAAAGGAATTGGCATCTCCCTTTGTCCGGTACGTTCCATCGTCCCTGACCTCTATGCACCGGTGAATACAGGCGTTTCCGTCCGCCATTTCAAACGCGATCACATCCCCTTCTTCCACGGCCGCTGCCTCACGGATATAGACCAGGGATCCCACGGCCAGCTCCGGTTCCATACTTCCGCTCATGACCGTAAACGGCTTCCAGCCCCAAAGAAGGGGAATGGATACGAGAATCAGGGAAAAAAGGAACAGACCTTCCAACAGAGTCAGTATGGCTCTCATCCCTCTTACAATCATTCCTCTCCTCCTAAGACGTTTGGCCCACAGGTATCTTATTTTCTGCCATGGATGTATGGCTGTAATCATCATCCCGGATTTTCTCATTCTGAAATACGATGCTGGAACCGGTGGGCTTCTCTTTCAGATTGACACGGATTTCAAAAAAATCGGAAAATTCCTTTTGGGAATCGTATAGGGGATTCTCTTTTTTCGCGACTGTGACATTTCCATCGGGAGAAGTGACATCCGTCAGCAAATACCGGTTGCTTCGTATCTCTTCCACGGCATAGGCTTCCCCCATGGGGATATTCCGAAACGTATACGACAGGGAAATCCAGCCGTCAGCATCCGGTTCCAGGTTTTCATCGTCCTTTGTAAACACAATACTTCCATAGTACGTATGGCGGACTCCCGCCAGATCCTCCCCTGAGACCGCAAACAAAAACGCGGGGTTCCCATGGGCCCATACGATATCTTCCTTTTTTATTTTTTTTACCACCGTCAGATCACAGTACCGGAGATTTTCCACCAGATACGGCTGTTCTCCGCTTCCGATCTGGCCGGTAACCGTACCGTGTTCATCCACGGAAAAGGAAAAAACTTCCCGATTGGTCACGTATCCTTCGGCCTTTTCTTCCTGATACTGATACGTTCCCGGCAAAAGATCCTCCAGTCGGCAGATGCCGGTTTCATCAGTCGTCATTCTCTGATCCCACCCATTGTCGGACCAGATGTGAAACTCCACTCCCGGCACCGGCAGGCCCGTCCCTTTTTCTACTTTTCGTAGCTCTGCCGCTGCGGTCACTTTGGGAAGATGGATATCCCCGGATCCTTCTGCGGTTTTTACTTCTTTGGGTTCTACTTTTATGAGATTTTGATAATGCGATGCACTTGGAATTAAATATACAAGATTTGAACTCACTGCATTGGATTTTGCATAGACATTGCATGAAATGGTTTTTTCATCGTTTTCTTTTGCCGACAGGACAAGCGTCATGGTTTCCTGAATCACTGCGCCGGAAGAATATCTCCACGCGCCTGCCGCTTCGTCATAACTCAGATTTGCTTCCGTTTGATCGGACAAAATCAATTTGGGTTCGCCGGAAATAGAATAAAACATCACATCCGTCCCTGCACTCGCTTCCGCCGTCTGAATGGAAATCGGTATTTTAAAATATCCGTCGGCATACACCGGCTCCCCGGCAGTCACCTGTGCCGTCGGTTCTGCCACGGTCCGGGTGCGCAGCAGATACTCATAAAACCCTTTGATATCCTTTCCGCCGGTCAGATTTTCCATCCTGGGAAAATATACGTTTTGATACAGCCATGCGTCATTAAACCAGCCCTTTCCGTCCATCTCCGGCTCATTGCCCGGCCTGCCAAGGAGGGTCTTCCATATGGCCAGCTGTGCCGTATACTCGGCTTCCTCATAGGAAAAATCTCTCCAGGCCTCCGGCAGGGCATTTTCCGTTCTGTCATCGGAGAACTTTAAAATGGAATTTTGAACGATGGCAGAGACCTGCTCCAATTTGTCGCCGTACGATTCTCCCAGATCGGCTTCCTGATAGGTCACCTCCGCATCCGGATTTGCCAGATTCACCCCCAGGCAGAACGCGGTATTTCCATCCGATCCGTAATGAAAATGGAGGGGAATGGTACTGATCCCCTGACCATCCGAAATCTGACCGTCGGGAGACAGGATCACGGAACGGTATCCGCCAAAGGCAAAAAACGTCTCCGGCGTCGTCACCACAATATCTTTTGCCCCGCCTGCCTTAGGCGTCAGCATAGGGGAAATCAAATTTAAATTCCATTCTGTTTTCCCGGATTCAGCCTTTTCCTCTTTTTTCTCTTCTGATTCGGCCTCCGCGGCTTCCGTCTCCGCCGATTCTGTTGCCTCCGATTCCGTCTCCTCTGATTCGGTCTCTTTCGGATTGATCTCCTCCTGATTTCCGGCCGATGGAGCCGCTTCTGTATGCGCCTTTGCCGACTGCAGCGTCTCCTCCGAAAACGCCGTCTCTTTTGTGCCGGGTCCGTCTGCCCCGGAGCAGAAAAAACACAGAACCAGCAGTACAGCGGTCATGACTCCTGCTATCCTTTTCTTTCTTTTCTTCATCCACATCCCTTCCTTCCACCGGCCCTGACGCCGGATTTTGTCTGCCGGGTAAGCCCATTATCTCATGAACCGGCCAAAAGACAAGAGACATCTTGTGCAGATGGGATGTGGTTTTCTGAAAAATCCAAGGGTTCTTTACATATTGAGGGAATCTCAGGGAACGATCCATACCATATGTAAAGGTTTCCCGCGGGACCTTCCTTTCGATATCCGTTTGCGGCCTTTTTTCTATTCCTTCCCGGTCGTTTCTTCCGCTTCCCCCACCCGGGACGGCGGATATCCGTAACTTCGCTTAAACTGGCGGCTGAAGTTGTTCAGATCCTGGAATCCTACGATGGCGGCCACTTCTGAAACACTGAGTTCTTTTTGTTTCAGAAGATTCCAGGCTTTCTTCAGCCGGACTTCATTCAGATAATTCAGAGGGCTGCTTCCGATGCTCTCCTTAAAGATATGATTGAAACGGCCTTCACTCAAATGCACCAGATCGGCCAGTTCCCGGTTGGTGACGGATTTCGTATAGTTTTTTTCCATATATGCCAGGACGGTATTCAGCCGTTTCAGCATCTTATCTCTCTTCTGCCATTCGCTGTCCGTCAGGCTTTCCGCAGAATAGGTTCGGATCAGATAAGCCAGAAGCTGATAGATCATTCCCTTGGCCGCCAGCTTATAGCCCTCCTGTCTTTCCTCGCATTCTTTATAAATCCCCGGAACCAGCTGCTGTATGGTGGCATCATTGGCAATGTGGTGATGGAAAACCACATTTTGATTTGCCAGTTCTTTTGACAATGCGTCCAGCTCAAAGATGATCACAATGGCTTCCATGGGGCTTTCCTCACAGAATCCCTCGTGGAGTTCGTTCCCATTGCAGATAATCAAATGGCCCGCTTCTGCGTACATCTGTTTTTGACTGCATTGGATGCGCACTTTTCCTTTGACAATATAGTGCATCTCGATATGTTCATGCCAGTGGGCGCTGAAATAGCGCCCCGGCTCTTCTCGGTTTACGAAAATCTGGACGGGAAATTCTTTGTCGCTAATGATCTTTTTTTCATACTGAGTTAAAATGTTCATATACCCTCCGCTTTTCACCAAACATACCCCTCTGTTTTCTCATCACCGCATGATGATATAGGCCATGTAAGCTGCATATCCCAAAAGCATGATCAGCCCTTTCACTCTCCCGATCCGTTTTTGATGCAGAGCCATGAAATATACGATGACGCTCATACCGATCAGGATGGCGGTATCATAGATGATTTCCGTTCCCACAGTGAGAGGGACGATGACGGACGAAGCGCCCAGGATCAAAAGAATATTGAAAATATTGGAGCCAACCACATTTCCCAGCGCCAAATCGCTCTCGCCTTTGGCTGCCGCCACCAGAATGGAAATTGGAAATTCCCGCTTCAGCATACCCTTGTCCACCAAAATCGGCTCCCTTCAGCAGCAGGATAAAACCCACGATCAGCCACACGTACATCATCTTTTCTCTCCTCCTTTGTCTCAAATAAACACTTACATCCATAAGTAATTTTCATACAGCAAAAGGGCTGCCGTAAATCTCTGCCGGTACGAAATACGGCATACCATTTACAACAGCCCTACCCGGCATAGTTATACTTCAAAAATCAAATCGCCATAGGATGGCATCGGCCAAATGCTCTTATCCACGATCATTTCCAGCTTATCCACCGGAGCGCGCAGTGCTTCCATCTCCGGAACGACACGGTCATGGTACACTCTGGCGCGTTTTTCCGCGCCTTCCACACAGGCCGCCTTATCGGTCTCTTCAATCAGGCGAGACAGCGCCTGTTTGGTTTCTGACAGATAGTCCGACGTTTCCAGAAGCAGTTCCTTCTGTACGCTGACATCGGCATCCGGGCACGCATTGGCAACCGCGTTCATGGACTCAGCCAGTTTCGAAACGGCACGGATGACAGCCGGAATGATATGTTTGCTGGCCATATCAATCATGGTTCTGGCCTCTATGTTGATGGCCTTGGAATACGTCTCATAGGAAATCTCCGCACGGGATTCCAGCTCGGCTCTGGTATAAATACCGAATTTTTCATAAAGCTTGACTGCCTTATCGGTCACAAGAGCCGGGATCGCATCCACCATGGAGCAGATATTGGGCAGACCGCGCCGCTCGGCTTCTTTTACCCACTCTTCGGAATACCCATTGCCGTTGAATACGATGCGGTAATGCTCTGCCGCGTATTCCTTGATGAGATCATGAACAGCCATGTCAAAATCTTCTGCTTTTTCCAAAATATCCGCTGCCTCTGAAAATGCCTCTGCCACGATGGCATTCATGACCACATTGGGTTCTGCCACGGAATCCTGGGATCCCACCATGCGGAACTCGAACTTATTTCCTGTAAACGCCATGGGAGACGTACGGTTTCTGTCTGTGGCGTCTTTTACCAGATTCGGCAGGGTAGCCACTCCTGTTTTCAGTGTGCCTCCCTGGATGGAATGGGTCGCCTCTCCTGTACTGATCAGCTGACGCAGCACATCCCCCAGCTGTTCTCCCAAAAAGACGGAAACGATGGCCGGAGGTGCTTCGTTTGCCCCCAGACGATGTTCATTCCCCACATCTGCGGCGGATTCGCGCAGCAAATCCGCATGTCTGTCCACTGCCTTCAGGATGCAGACCAATACCAGCAGAAACTGGATGTTGTCATGGGGTGTCACGCCCGGATCCAAAAGGTTGATGCCGTCGTCGGTGACGATGGACCAGTTGTTATGTTTTCCGGAACCATTGACGCCCTCAAACGGTTTTTCATGAAGCAGGCACATCAGATTGTGGCGTTCTGCCACTTTTTTCAGCGTTTCCATGATTAACTGATTGTGATCCACTGCGATGTTTGCATTGGCATAGATCGGCGCCAGCTCATGCTGCGCCGGAGCCACTTCATTGTGCTGTGTCTTTGCGGATACGCCCAGTTTCCAGAGTTCCTCATTGACATCTTTCATGAACGCACCCACACGCTCACGGATGGCGCCAAAATAGTGATCTTCCATTTCCTGCCCCTTGGGCGGCATGGCTCCGAACAGCGTGCGTCCTGTAAAGATCAGATCTTTTCTCTTTCTGTACTTTTCCCGGTCTACCAGAAAGTATTCCTGTTCCGGTCCCACAGATGGCGTCACTTTTTTGGATGTGGTATTGCCGAACAGACGGATGATTCGAAGCGCCTGCGTATTCAGTGCTTCCATGGAGCGCAGAAGCGGTGTCTTCTTATCCAGCGCTTCCCCCGTGTAGGAACAAAATGCCGTAGGGATGCAGAGCGTAGCGCCTGCCGCATCTTCCCTCACAAAGGCCGGAGACGTACAGTCCCATGCGGTGTATCCCCTGGCTTCAAATGTGGCACGCAGACCTCCGGACGGGAAGGAGGAGGCATCCGGCTCCCCTTTGATCAATTCCTTTCCGGAGAATTCCAGAATCGTCTTTCCGTCCGGGCGGGGCGCTGAAATAAATGCATCCTGCTTCTCCGCTGTAATGCCTGTCATCGGCTGGAACCAATGGCTGTAATGCGTCGCTCCTTTTTCCACAGCCCAATCTTTCATGGCATTGGCCACCACCTCCGCCACCACCGGACTCAGCTCCGCGCCATCTTCGATGGTTTTCTTCAGTTCCTGATATATTTTCTTTGGCAGACGTTCTTTCATTACGGTATCATTAAAAACATTTTGTCCGAAAATCTCTGCCGGATTCACTGTAGCACCCATTTATTTCCTCCCTATATTCGAAACGGATATTTCCTGATGATGATAAAATACACTATTTTCCCCGTAATTGCAAGTTTTTTATCCGCTGATCAGTTTTGCATGCACCACCATTCTCGTATCTTCCCAATCATTATTGCACGTGGACAGTGTGATAATCCGGTCCGATGAGGATACCGATACTCCCGTATCATACAGCGATTGGGAAACCGAATAATCCAGATATTCCTGATATTGCTCCTGGCTGGAAAACTGACAGTTGTATGTCTTGCTCACATTGGGAGACTGGTAACAGGAGTAAATCTGATAAAGATAATTCTTTTCCGGTGTCAGGATCGACACATAGGGATGGCTCTCCCAAAATTCCCTGTCCAGATACAACGTCAGATCATGGAACATGGCTTTATTTCTCTGATTATGGCCGTGAATGATTGTATTTTCACTGACAAACGGCTGTTCCACCCTGAAATCCACAAATATGGTCCCCGCATTGTTCCACTGACCGTCCAAGGTCAGACGGAGATATTTTTCGTTGTCCTCTGCCTGCACCATCGGGTAGTCGATATTGGTATCTTCAATGCGGATCCAGCCGACCACTTCGGAATTGATCGCCAGAAGCTGATTGAAATCACACTGGTACTTTGTGCCCAAAAGGGTACCCAGTTCAATCCCGTTGATCAATATGGGACCCGCCTTTTGAATCACCTGCACGGAATCCGTCTGCTCTCCCGCCGTATCTTCCCCCGACGCCGGCTCTGTATCCTCTGCCGTCCGGTTCTCTTCTGTCTCCGTTTTTACCTGAAATACCGACTGACGTATCTGATCGTATTCGTCTGTTCCTGTTTTATATTCTCTGTAAATTTGAAAAAGCTGGTACCCGGAAAAGAGAAAAACCGCTAGGGCCACTATAAAAATGACCCCGCGGATATAATCCCCAGCCGTACGCTTTCTTCTTTTCTTTTTTCTGCTCATGGCTTCCTTAATTTATTTTAACATCTCAGGCTTTTCCCACAGAACCAAACAATTCCATCTTCTCTTTTACGATATCTTTGATGGCTTCTGTTCCGGGCAGAAGGAGTTTACGGGGATCAAATCCCTTGCCCTGCTGATCTTTGCCTGCCTCGATATATTTACGGGTCGCCTGCGCGAATGCAATCTGGCATTCGGTGTTTACGTTGATCTTGGCTACGCCCAGGGAGATGGCCTTCTTAATCTGATCAGCCGGGATTCCTGTGCCGCCGTGAAGTACCAGAGGCATATCCCCGGTCTTTTCGCTGATGGCTTCCAGTGTTTCAAAGCTTAATCCTTCCCAGTTTTCCGGATATACACCATGGATATTGCCGATTCCGGCTGCCAGCATGGTCACGCCCAGATCCGCGATTCTCTTGCACTCATCCGGGTCCGCGCATTCGCCCTTGCCGATGACACCGTCTTCTTCTCCGCCGATGGCACCCACTTCTGCTTCCAGAGACATATGGTTGTCCGCAGCGATTTTTACCAGTTCTTTGGTCTTTTCCACATTTTCGTCGATGGGATAATGGGAGCCGTCAAACATGATGGAGGAAAATCCTGCTTCCACGCACTTTAAGCATCCTTCATAGCTGCCGTGATCAAGATGAAGGGCAACCGGGACCGTGATGTTTAATTCTTCCAGCATTCCGTTTACCATACCAACGACGGTCTTATATCCTGTCATATACTTTCCGGCGCCTTCTGATACCCCTAAGATGACCGGAGAATTCAGTTCCTGCGCTGTCTGAAGGATGGCTTTTGTCCATTCGAGATTGTTGATATTGAACTGGCCGACTGCATACTTTCCTGCCTTTGCCTTTTCAAGCATTTCTTTTGCTGTAACTAACATGGTTGATTTACCTCCTATATGATAAATTTCATTTTGTTCCTCTACCCATTATACCTGATCCCACGAAAAAAGGAAATAGTTTTTTATTCTCCGCCGCATTCCTTTTGGCGCATGGTTTTCCACTGATCATCCTGGCTGATCTTCCTGATATCATGCACTTTTCTGTAATGCAGAGGAGTATCATAATACATCCGTTTAAAGCACACCGTAAAATAATTGGAATTGTTGAATCCCGTCTTCCTGGCGATCTCTTCCATGGTCAGATCCGTTTCACGGACCAGTTTTTCCGCCTCTCCCATCCGCACATCGTTCAGATAATTTCCAAAGGTCATATGAAAATTTTCCTTGAACGAGCGGCAGAAGTATCCTTCGCTGACGGCCAGATGGCCTGCGATCTCCTTCAGCGGTATGGGATTTTCATAGTTGTCCTGGACATACTCTACAATTTTCCGAATAAACTCCGATTTTCTGACATCCGGAATATATCCTTTTTCCCCGTCGTTTTTGATGTTTCGGTACAGATGGTACAGCATCTCGTAAATCATGGATTTGATCAAAAGCTCTCCCCCGTCCCGATCTTCCGTAAAGATGGCATGGATCTGTGTCAGCAGGGCATACATCCGCTTTCCATCTTCCGAATCCCTTCCCAGGAAACGATAGTGGGGCAGGGAGCCGAAAAACATGGGGGAAAGATACTTTTGCTGGATGGCATCATTGGCGATTCCCGATAAAAAAGCCGGATCAAAATCCAAAGCGCGAAACGTGGGCGCGCAGTGATTCCGATCCATGGAACCATGCAGAACATCGGGCCGGATAAACAGCACATCCCCTTCCCTCAGCTGAATCTGCTCCCTTTCGACCATGAACACCGCACTGCCCTCGGTCAGATAGAGAAATTCCACCTCCGAATGCCAGTGATAGTAAAGGGGGAACGGCGCATCCTCTTCCACCCTGGTCTCATGGACGCAAACCGGAAACAGCAGCGTGCCATGGGGACGGATCTCTCTCAAATTTCCATCTCTCTCCATCGCATCAGTTCCCCCTTTCTCTGCCCGCTTTGCTTATGCCAGTGCTTCCCGCTGAATATTCTGTCAGGAAGCAGGTGTGCAGCGCGCCCAAAATTCCTTTATACCAGTTTTTTGGTACATGTCACCGCCAGCGCGCCCGGCCCGATGTGGCAGGATACGCTCAGAGACAGTGAATCAATATAAATATCGTGATTCGGGAATTCCTGCAGCAGTTCATCCCTGAAAATTTCCGCATTGGCCCGATTATTCGTGTGAGCAACTGCAATCCACACATTCTCGGGGCTGGCATCGTTTCCGAAGCGCTCACGAATGTCCGTTTTAATGGCATCCACCATGATGGTCTTCGCCTGTTTCACCGTCCTGGCCTTCGCATAGGCATCCAGTTTTTCGCCCTGAATCTGCAGCACCGGCTTGATTCTTAAGATCGTGCCAAGGGCTGCGGCAGCCGGAGTGATTCTTCCGCCTTTTTTCAGATATTTCAAAGTATCCAGTGTGATGTAAATGGTGGATTCCAATTTATTTTTCAATAGTTTTTCCCGGATGGTTTCCGCATCCATTCCCTGATTGGCCAGTTCCAGGGCATCCAGGGCAGACTGGCGCTGTGTCACCGAAATTCTCTGGTTATCCACTACGAAAACCTTTCCTTCATAATCCTGCGCCATGGCCATGGCTGTCGCACAGGATCCGCTCAATCCGCTGGACATGGGAATATGGATGATCTGATCGTAGGTCTGAAGCAATTCGTTCCAAAGCCCCACCACGCTTTCAATGGTTGGCTGTGATGTGGCAATCTCTGCTCCTTCTTCCAGTTTTTCATAAAACTGCTCCTGGGTCAGGTCAATATCCTCATAAAAGGTCTGTCCATTGATTGTAAAAGGCATGGGAAGCACATAAACTCCCAGTTCTTTTGCCTGTTTCTGCGTGATACCGCTGTTGCTGTCTGTGACGGTGGCTATTTTTTTCACGTCCCGCGTCCTCCTCCTGTTTCCAAACTCCATATCCGGTGCGGTCCGTTTCGGCCCAGCCCGGATAAAGCCTTTGTCCATCTTATCATACTTTTTTCGAAAAGCAAACCTGTTTTAGTCATAACTGTTTTTCCCCTCTCATACTCTATAAATAAATAGTGAAGAAAGGGAGAACGTTTATGAGTGCAAAAACAAAAATATTTGTATTTAAAATGAAAGAACTGATCTACGCCGGCATCCTGGCCGCTCTCGCAGTCCTGCTCATTATACTTTTGGTGATAATGTTTCTTCCTGATAAGGAAAACACAGACCCGGTACCTTCCCAGGCTGCTTCTTACATACCTGGCAAGTACACATCTTCGATTACACTGAATAATCAAGCTCTGGATGTGGAAGTCACCGTCGACGCCAATCAGATTACTTCTGTTCAGTTTGTCAATCTGAATGCCGCCGTCACTGCAGTGTATCCCATGATGGAATCCGTCCTGGAAAATATCGAATCCCAGGTATTGGAAAAACAGTCTCTGGACTCCATCACGTATCCAGATGATATGAAATATACCTCCGCTGTTCTGATCGAAACCATTCAGGAAGCCCTTGATAAGGCTTCCGTTTCTTAGATACGATCCAGTTCCTCCAGCCAGAGGCGGCAGGAAGCATCACTCGGCATACGCAGATCTCCCCTCGGGGAGACTGCGACCGAACCGACTTTCGGTCCGTCCGGAAGGCAGGAACGCTTGAACTGCTGGGTGAAGAATCGTCTGTAAAATGTCTTCATCCACTTCAAAATCGTTTCTTTCTCATAGACGCCGTCAAATGCATGGACTGCCATGCGGTATATCCGAGCCGGATGGTACCCAAAGCGAAGCACATAATACAAAAAGAAATCATGCAGTTCATAGGGACCTACGATATCCTCCGTCTTCTGGGCGATCTGCCCGTCCTCCGGCGGAAGCAGCTCCGGACTGACCGGCGTATCCAGCACATCAAAAAGCACCTCTTTTAATTTTTCATCTTCGCATGTGTCCGCATAATATCGGACCAGATGGCGCACCAGCGTCTTTGGCACCGACGCATTGACGCCATACATGGACATGTGATCACCATTGTAGGTGGCCCATCCCAGAGCCAGTTCGGACAAATCCCCTGTTCCGATTACCATGCCATTGCACTGATTGGCGATATCCATCAATACCTGGGTGCGCTCCCTGGCCTGCCCGTTTTCATAGGTCACATCTTTGACCGCCGGGTCGTGACCGATATCCTTAAAATGCTGATTGACCGCATCCCTTAAGTTGACCTCCGTCAGATGCGCCCCGATTTGTTTTGCCAAGGTACAGGCATTCTGATACGTGCGGTCCGTCGTTCCAAAACACGGCATGGTCACTGCCTCGATTCCGCTTCTGGAAAGCCCCAGCGCATCAAAGGCCCTCGCGATCACCAAAAGAGCCAGCGTGGAATCCAGACCGCCGGAAAGTCCCACCACTGCATGGCGGCATCCCGTATGCTTCAGACGTTTTTTCAGGCCCATGGCCTGAATGGACAGAATCTCTTCGCACCGTTTGGAGCGGTCTGCCTCATTTCCGGGCACAAAGGGCATGGGATCGATAAAGCGTTCCAGGGACAGATCTTCCTTTTCCAGCGAAAAATGCACCGTTTCATAACCTTCCCGGCGTCTGGCGGATACATCAAAGGTTCCCATTCTCCTGCGCTCACTGCGCAGACGTTCCAGATCCAGATCGCCATATACGATGCCGTGGCCAAGTGCTTTGGATTCGGCCAGCATCGTACCGTTTTCACAGATCAGATTGTGGGCGGAAAATACCAGATCCTGGGTGGATTCTCCCTCCCCGGCATTGGCATAGATATATCCGCAGACCAGGCGCGCCGACTGACCGCCGATGAGCTGGCGGCGGTACGCCCGCTTTCCCGTCGTCTCATCGCTGGCAGATGGGTTGACAATCACCGTGGCCCCCGCCATGGCATGGGAAATGGACGGCGGATTGGGCGCCCACACATCTTCACAGATTTCCGCTGCCACCACCAGGCCTGGAACCGTATCACATTCCAGCAGGATTTTGCTTCCGAACGGAATATCCTCCCACTCTCCTGCCGCGTTCTGTATCCGAATCCATTCCACCGCTTCGGGACCAGGCGCAAAATGACGGGTCTCATAGAACTCGGAATACATGGGCAGATGGGTCTTGGTCACCATCGCCAGCAGTTTTCCCCGGCAAATCAGAGCCGCCGCGTTGTACAGGCGGTTTCTCACTTCATAGGGAAGTCCCACAGCCATCAGCACATCTTTGTCCGCACTGTAGGCAGCCAGTTCCAAGAGCGCTTCTTTTGCCGCCTCCAGCATCGGTGTCTGCAAAAACAGGTCATTGCATGTATAACCAGTCAGGCACAGTTCCGGAAGCACGATAATTTTGGCCTTTCTGGCCGCCGCCTCTTCCACACATGCACAGATCTGTTCTTTATTATACGCCACATCGGCCACTTTTATCTCCGGCGTCGCCGCCGCCACACGGATAAAATTGTCTCTCATCTCAATTCCGGATCTCCTTTTCCATTACATAATCATCCATCACATATCCGTTTCCGATATCGGAAACCTGGCTTCTCACAGTCTGAAATCCCCGATGGCGGTATACATCAATTGTATGATCATTGTATTTATTGACTGTCAGCCAGATGGCTTTCTTTCCATTTTTAAGACTGTATTCTTCCAAAAAGGAAAATGCCTGGGAAGAATATCCCTTTCCGCGATTTTCCTTCGTCAAATACAGCTTGCTCAAAAACAGTTTATCTTCCTGCGGCTGAATCCCCATATATCCCACAGGCTCCCCGCCGTCGCACAGAAAATAATACTCATACCCCTGATTCTCCACCTGATCCGTCATGGCAGGAAGTGACTGAAATTTCTCCACCATATAATCAATCTGCTCCTCTGTCAGAATGCACGGAAAATACTCATGCCATACACGGCTGGCCAGCTCCGCCAGTCTCGGCATATCCTCCTTTTTCACCAGCACAACTTCCATGTCCCAAAGACCTCTTTTCTATATATTTTGTATTCATATAGGTAATTGCGGAACTCTCATTTCTCGATTCCTTTTATCTCAATCACACCTCACCCATTCTTCCATTTCCGGAAAACATTCACAGGCCGGAGAGAGCGAACCTTTTCCCTGATGAGGCGCTCTCTCCGGCCGTCCGCTTTTCCAGCTGCTTATCGCTTAAACTGCATCAGCTTATTTTTCAGTTCATTCTCAATCCGATACAGTTCTTTTTCCGCCTCCTGTCTCTTCTGACGGCCTTCCGTCTGAATTTTCATCACTTCATCAATGGTGGAAATCAAGGATTCATTGGTCATCTTCAGCGTCTCAATGTCCACAATGCCGCGCTCGGATTCCTTTGCGGTTTCAATGGTGGACATCTTCAGCGTAGCGGCATTTTTCCGGAGCAGTTCATTGGTCATGTCCGTCACCTCATGCTGGGCCTGGGCTGCCTGGGCAGAATGGGTAACCCCCAGTGCCAGCACCATCTGACTCTTCCAGAGCGGAATCGTATTGACGATGGTAGACTGGATTTTTTCCGACATCAGGGTATCATTATTCTGAATCAGACGAATCTGGGGCGCCATCTGGATGGAAATCATCCGGGTCAGCTCCAGATCATGGATTTTTTTCTCAAACCGATTGCACAAACCGGCCAGGTCGTTGACCGCCTGGGCATCTTCCTGTCGGCCGCTCTTTGTGGCCTTGTCCTTCAGCGCCGGAAGCTCTTCCTGCAGCACTTTCTGAAGTTTTTTCTTTCCGGCCAAAATGTACATGGACAATTCCTTAAAATAGGCCTTGTTCATCTCATACATCCGGTCCAGCATGGCAGCATCCTTCATCAGCTGAATCTGATGGCCTTCCAGAACCTTGATGACACGGTTGACGTTGGTCTCCGCCTTCTCATATTTGGCTTTCATGGTTTCCAGCTTATTGGCGCTCTTTTTAAAGAATCCGAAAATTCCCTTGGCCTCTTCCTCCGCGTCAAAACTTTTCAGCTCCGATACCACGCCGGACAGCATATCGCCGATTTCTCCCAAATCCTTTGTTTTCACATTTTCCAACGCTGATTCTGAGAAATCCGCAATCTTTTTCTGGGCGCCCACGCCATACTGCAGTATCATGCTGGAATTGGAAAGGTCAATCTGATTGGAAAAATCCTCCACCATCTTTCTCTCCTGGGGTGTCAGATTGCTTTCCTCCAGTACGGGGACTTCTTCGTTCTTTTCCGGTACCGGCTCCACTTCCTGTTTCTGTTCCGGGAAGGGATCAAATGTCAGCGTGGGAGCCGGTGTATCAAATGCTTCCTCGGCAAAACTCTTTAATTCATCTTCGTTCATAGGTTTCCTCTCATTCCGCCGTCCAAACGGCATTTTAATCCGCAGGGTTTCTTATTCTATTTCTATTTGGCTACATACTTTCTTTTTCTCTCATCTGCTCAAATTCACTGTCCGTCAGGCCCTCCTGCTTCAGCATGGTTTCCAGAACAGAAATGTCCGTGGAAATATCCATGGCCACATCCTCATACATGCTGTCCAGCAGATTCTCAAAGGCCTGTATAATGGTATTCAGTGTCTGACTGATCTCCTCCTTGGCCTTTTTTATATTGTCTCCCTGTATCGGTTCCTTGTCAAAATCCCGATAGGTGTTGACCAGCTTCAGCGTCGTCGGAAGATAATACTCTGTAAATTTCTCAATGTCCGGCAATTTTTCCGGATTCAGTTCCACACACTGGAAGATTTTCCGAATCACCATTTCCAGCCTTGTCAGCTTCAGTGAAATCTCTTTTTCCGACATGGCCATATTGGCCTCTTTCAGCTGGCGGGCATATTCCTCCCCAATCTCCATCACTTTGCTTAATTTGTCATCCTTTTCTTTTTCCTTCTTTTCCCGCTCTCTGGCCGCCTGATCCCGCTCTTCTCTCTGTTTCATCTCCATCTGCTGGACACGGGTGGCCTGATAAAGGCGATAGGTTTCATCATTTAAAATCAGATATTTTCCTTCCGGATCGATGTGCCCGCAGGGGAACATACCATCCTCAATCATTTTTCTCACATCTTTGCGAACATAATCCAGGGACTTCCCCGTGGATGCGGATAATTCTTCCATGGTTATGAAGCTGGCCTGACCAATGCGATACAGATAACGCTTAAATCGGCCGGTACGGCTGTTCATCCGGATTCCTGCCGCCAAAGCTGCCGCGCTGCCCAAAAAAAAGGGTGCCAGCACAGTCATGGAGACCAGTGTCGGACCTCCTCCGATGTAACCGGCGGCAGCGGACGCCGCGATGGACAGCTCCGATATCCCGAATGCAAATGTACCGATTCCGCCGAAAATGGTGGCAAGAATTCCCGCCACAGCCCCCTTGGCTTTCCCAAATATGGGGCGCGGAACCATTCGATTTGGCTGCGGCTGACGCGTTCCATTATAATAATAGCTGCCTCTCTGGGACTGCTCGGCATTCCAATTCTGATATCGGGTATTTTGGCCGGACGTCCCGCGGTAACGGTAGCGCGTATGCGGCTGATTCTGATATTGGATTCCCAAATTTTCTTTTACCTCATCCAGGGCACGGCCCACCGTCCCGGAAATATCCCGGTTCAGCTTTTCAAAATCCATATTTTTGACAGCACCCTGCACAATATCTTTTATCTGGTCTCCCAGATCTGAAAAATCATTCTTACTCATCTTTCCTCACAATCCGTAACCGTTCGATTTCTCATTTATCAGGTCCCCAGCCCGGTTACCACAATATTTCCTTTGGGGTCTTTCTGAACGCCTTTCTGCCGTTACAAGGCCCGATATCCGGTGGCCGGATCCACCATGTTCTTCAACGGTTCTCCTTTCAGAAATGCTTCCAGATTTTCCGAAGCAATCCGAAGAATCCGCTCATGGGTCTCCTTCAGGTGATACTGACCGGATACATGGGGCGTGAGAATCAGATTCGGCGCCTTCCACAGCCGATGCCCCGGCGGAAGCGGTTCCGGATCCATCACATCCAGTCCGGCTCCTCCGATCCATCCCTGTTCCAGCGCATCGCAAAGCGCTTCTGTATCCACTGCGGTTCCCCTTCCCACATTCAGAAGAATCGCATCCGTTTTCATCTTCTGCAGACGCTCCCGATCCATCAGATGGTTGGTCTCTTTTGTACCGGGAAGGCTCATGGCCACGATGTCCGCCCGTTTCAGGCATTCCTCCAGATGGTCCAGCTGATAAAGCTCATCCACAAAATCCGGTTTCTCTGCCTTTGTTCTGCGGATTCCGATGACATAACTTCCCAGCGCCTTCATCCGCACAGCAAATTCACTGCCGATGTCCCCCATACCAATCACAAGGGTGGTAGATCCCCAGATGGAAGTCACATTTCCTTCATCCTTCCATACGCCGTCTGCCTGATTTCTTTCATATAAATACAATTTCTTTTTCAGACCCAGCGCCATTCCCAGCATATGTTCCGAAATCGCCAATCCATATGCGCCGGTGGCATTCGTCAGTTTTGCTCCCTCGGGCAGCACTCCTTTTTCCAGATAGCCGTCCGTCCCGGCGCTGTTTAACTGCATCCATTTCAGCTGTTTGGTTCCGGCAATTTTATCCGGGCTCACATTTCCAATGATAATATCCATGTCCCGGACCAGGTCCCGGTCCGCTTCCCCCGCCGTCCGGTAGAAAAATACCGCCTGGGGCGCGGCCTGCTCCAGCCGCTTTTTATGATGTTCCTCCACGGGAACCGTCACCAATATCTTCATACGATCCTATCAATCCTTCCCACTGCCTGCCGGGCTGGCCGCTGAGCTGACAGCCCCAATCCCATAACTGCTTTTCGGCCTGTAATCAAAACCGGTATACATTCAGACCCACTTCTTCATCGCGGATCCGGTCCACCGTCCCGTCAATCACCTGAATCACCATCTCGCAGGTACCGCTGACCACTGCCCGGTTCAGATGTCCCCCGAATACGTGGTATTCCCTGTCCCCGGCGCTCATATGAATATGCGCATAGTAGGCGCCGTCCATGGTATTGACCGTCCCCGTCAGGGATACAATCTCAAAATCCCCTGTCTTTGTGGCCGACTGGTATTCCTTCCTGGCCGTATCAAACAAACCCACCGTGAACTCTCCCACCGCTCCCAACGCAGAAACGCTGGCCAGCTTTATTTGTTCTTTCTCACATATCTTCTGCAGATTTTCCAGAATCTCTTCTCCCTTATCGATCCTCGCGATAATGGTCTGCTGAAATCTTCTATAGTCCATGAAAACCCTTCCTTTCTCAAAAGACTCTGCTCTTTGCCCAATTATAACGTTATTCTATCACATCATTCACCATTATTCCATCCCAAATTTCCCCGGACCCAGGACAAACAATTGTTCATTCATGCGTTTGTCCCGTTTTTCCCACTCTTTCATTGACATTTCTCCTCCCCCATGTTAGGATAGGATCTGCGTAAAGCCGTATGTTTGCCTGTTTCTATGCATAAACAGGAACTGCGGTTTTTTTCTTTGCATAGAAACGATCATCTTAATCTTAGGAGGTTTTTATGGAGCAATCGAAACAAGACTTTATGAAAACGCGGCCAGTGCTTCCTCTGCTTCTCTCCATGGCAGTTCCCATGATGCTGTCCATGCTGATCCAGTCCCTTTACAATATCGTGGACAGTATTTTCGTATCCAGACTGGGGACCGATGCGCTGACTGCGGTATCTTTGGTTTATCCCCTTCAGAATGTCATCGTCTCGGTGGCTGTCGGTATCGGCGTCGGAATCAGTTCTGTGATTTCCAGGCATCTGGGCGCCGGGAATCAGGAAGACGCGGATAAGGCTGCCACCATCGGAATGGCGCTGACCGTGTTCCACTCCCTGCTTTTTGTGCTGATCGGGCTGTTTGTCACGGTTCCATTCCTGGAACTGTTTACAGACGATGCCGCCATCGTGGATATGGCCGCGCAGTACGGAAAAATCGTCCTGTGCTTCAGCTTCGGCAGTCTGCTGCAGATCAGCATGGAGAAAATTTTCCAGGCCACGGGAAATATGATCCCCACCATGTTTTTGCTGGGCAGCGGATGCATCATCAATATCATCCTGGACCCCATTTTAATCTTCGGTTATTTCGGCGCGCCTGCCCTGGGCGTATCCGGCGCTGCCATCGCGACGGTGATCGGACAGATCGCTTCCTTTCTGCTGTACATTGTGGTCTATAAAAAAATGGACATTGGCGTCACCATCAGCAGGGCCCATCTTTCCTTTGATGTCCCCATCATAAAGCAGATCTATGCCGTGGGCATCCCATCCAGCATTATGACGACTCTGCCCTCGATCCTGATCAGCATCTTAAACAGCCTTCTGATCGGTTTTTCCGATGTCTATGTGGCTGTCCTGGGCATCTATTTTAAACTTCAGACCTTCATCTACATGCCTGCCAACGGCATCATCCAGGGACTGCGCCCCATCGTGGGCTATAATTATGGTGCCCATGAATCGAAGCGGATGTTTCAAGCCATTCACTTAAGCCTCATTCTGGCGGCCATCCTGATGGCCATCGGCACAGTGGGGGCTCTGGTCTTCCCGGAGCAGATTTTATCCCTGTTCGACGCCGACGCGTCCCTGATGGAAAGCGGCGTGACGGCCCTCCGGATCATCAGCCTGGGATTTCTGGTATCCACATTCAGCATCGTCTATGCCGGTACCTTTGAAGCCCTGGGAAAAGGAAGAGAATCCCTGGCCATCTCGCTGCTTCGCCAGTTCATTATCACCATCGTTTTAAGCTATATTCTGGCTGCCATCTTCGGCGTCAACGGAATCTGGGCTGCGTTTCCCATCGCGGAAGCCATCGCGGCGGTGGCGGCGGTGATTCTGTTCGGAAGAACCAAGCGGCATTTATATTGACACCTGAAAAGGGAGGTAACCCATGAATCCTTCTATTTGCTCCGATATCAAAACCAGCTATGGAATCGTCTGCCGTGCCATCACTCCCATAAACGGCGGATGGATGAATCAGCTGTGGAGAGCAGACACCGATCACGGGGAACTGCTGATCAAACAATTCAGTCTGAAACGCTATACGAAAGCGAAGCTGGCGGACATCGAATCCGCCCTTCAGCGGCAGATGGCATTAAAAAAGGACGGCATTCCATGCCCGCATATTTACCTATGCGGCCATTCAGCCATCCGTTTTCTAAACGATACCACCGCCTATATGGTCATGGATTTTCAGGAAGGAAGAAATAAATCCTTTGCCTCCATCACTCTGTCCCAAATGGAAAGCCTGGGCGATGTCTGTGCGCGCATGCACCGCTCCTTTTCCCGCCTTCCGGTCCGGGACGTAAAGGGATTTCCCATTGACAGCCGCGCTTTTCTCTCCGGTTTATGGGAGAATTATCATACCCGTACCCAGGCACTCTCTCCTGACGATCCCCCGGCGTACCGCCAGGCGCTACTGACCCAGGAGCCCATCCTGAGCCAGCTTACGGACACCTTCTTTGAAAGGTTTCCCAAAGGCATCGCCCACGAGGACTTTACCTTCGATAATATCCTCTTCCATGAAAATGGGGTATCCTGTATTTTGGATTTTGACCGAAACCAATACAGCTTTGTGTGGCATGACATCGGACGTGCCCTTCTCTGCTTTGCCCTCCATGAGGGAAACCTTCGACGGGATTATGTCCTCGCCTTTTTAAACGGCTATAACCGTCATCTTCCGCTGTCCCGCCGGGATCTGGCCGATGCCCTGCGTATATCCTGGTGCATCGAAATCCTCTGGTGGATTCAGCCGGATTACTTTACCATGGAGCCCTGCAAAGCCACCCGGTTTCGGGATGAAATCCTGTGGCTGACCAAACACTGGGAGGAACTGGATTTCCTCCTCCCATAACCTATTTGGAGGAACCGGTTTCTTTTTTTCTCCCCAGGCGTATCTCTTCCATGACATCATTGAGTTCCCTGGGCAGATGGTCAAACAGATAGGATTTTCCCTTTTTCGGTTTATTTAAAAATTCCGCCCGTATCTCTTTGCTGACCCGCTCCACGTCTTCCAAAAGCCCTTTGGCCGACATCCGCTTTGCCCCCTGCGCCCAGATGATCACCTGTTCCAGGGCATCGGATGTGGCCACCGTCACATGGTGCTTTTTCGCAATCTCATGGACTGCTTTTTCGATATACTGATCCGCGGTCTCCGCTTCTTTCGTATAGATCACATAGATATTATGATATTTCATCACTTCTCCCTGGCCCCGCTCCACCTTATAGGCGTCGAACACCAGAATCAGCGTACAATTCTTATATCCCTGATAATTGGATAAAATATCCATCAGCTTTCCCCTGGCCGCCTCAACATTGATTCTGGCCAGATCTTTTAACTCTTCCCAGGAAAAGATGATATTGTAGCCGTCCACCAGCAGGTATTCCCTGCCGGGCTCGTCTTCTTCCTCCTTCGGCTTTTCTTTACGCTTCTTCTGGACTTTCATGGTATCTCCCAGAATTCCTCTGTTCCTCTGGAAACGGTTCTGATCCCTTTTGCTGGGGCCGTATGTGCGAAGAAAGATCTCCTCCAGCTCTTTGTCATCCACGTGGGACGACACCTGGCGCGGCAGCGCCGCCGACCTGACTTCCGGTTCTTTTACTGCTTTGGAAAGGACGCTTTCCAAATGCATGTATTGTTCCACCTGATTCCACGGCACATAGAATCCCGCGCCATGGGAACAGAACACGGAACCGCACGGATTTTCCACATCGGCGTCCGCATCATAGCCGATGGATTCCATCACTTCATCGGCATTATGGCAGGGTTCGTATCCCTTCACCATGCAGGACAGATGCCCCATGCCCTGGCTGTAGGCTGCCACTTCCATGGGATATGCCCGCATGGTGACCACCGGAGCCGTACCGTTGATCAGGGTCATCTCCCCTTCCGGGATGGGCGGTTCAAAGCTGCCGTACATCCGCTGAATGTCGGACAAGGCCCGTCCCACCAGAGACGACGGAATTTCCAAAGAGAACTCGTAGACTGGCTCCAACAGGATACTCTGTGCCTTTCTCAGACCCTGCCGGATCGCCCGGTAGGTGGCCTGCCTGAAATCTCCGCCTTCCGTATGCTTCAGATGTGCCCGGCCTGCCGCCAGCGTAATCTTCATATCCGTGATCTCCGATCCGGTCAGAACGCCGGGGTGGGAACGCTCCATGAGGTGGGTCAAAATCAGTCTCTGCCAGTTTCGGTCCAGCACATCTTCGCTCACCGAAGAGGAAAAGACCAGGCCGCTTCCCCGCTCCCCCGGCTCCATCAAAAGATGTACCTCCGCATAATGGCGCAGCGGTTCGAAATGTCCCACTCCCTCCACCGAATCGGCGATGGTTTCCTTGTATACAATACTGCCGGAATCAAATTCCACATCCAGGCCATACCGTTCTTGAATCATGCTTTTCAGAATCTCAATCTGCACTTCTCCCATGACCTGCACATGGATTTCTCCCACCCCTTCCTTCCAAACGATGTGCAGCTGCGGCTCCTCCTCTTCCAATTGGCGCAGCTTCATCAAAAATTCATGGACATTGACACTGCCTCCGGACTTTCTTACATCCGTTTCCGCATACTCTGTTCCCTGGGGCAGCTGAATTCTGTAATTCAAAACCGGCGCCAGATAAGGTTCTTTCCACCCTTCTTCCACACCAAGCCCTTCTCCGCTCTTCGTCCGGGTCAGTCCCGTCACCGCACAGATGGTCCCGGCGGGCGCTTCGCTCACCGCCTCATACTGGACGCCGGAATAGATGCGGATCTGATCCGCCTTTTCCTCCCAGATCTCTGTCTCTTCTTCTGCCCCCTCCTTCTTGTTGGTGAGCAGATCTTTAACATGCAGGCTTCCGCCTGTGATCTTCATGTACGTCAGGCGGTTTCCTCTTTCATCCCTTCCGATCTTATACACACGGGCGCCAAACTGTGACGGATAACTCGGACATACGCTATAGCGGTAAAAGCCCTGCAGAAATTCTTCCACGCCCTCCATTTTCAGCGCGGCCCCGAAAAAGCAGGGAAACATCCGCCTTTCTTTTACTGCCGTTTGGATGCTCTCCTCACAGATCACTCCCGTCTCCAGATATTCTTCCAGCAGATCCTCCCCGCAGACAGCAGCGTTCTCAAAAAACACATCCCGGTCCTGATCGGCGGCAAAGTCCACGCACCGGTCGTCCAACCGCTGTCTCAGCTCCTTGAGCACCGCCTCCCGGTCCGCCCCCGGCAGATCCATCTTATTGATGAACAAAAATACCGGAATCTGATACCGCTCCAGCAGGTTCCAGAGTGTCCGCACATGCCCCTGGACGCCATCCGTCCCGCTGATGACCAAAATGGCATAATCCAGAACCTGCAGCGTCCGCTCCATTTCCGCCGAGAAATCCACATGTCCCGGCGTATCCAAAAGTGTAATCTCCCTGTCCCTCAGCGTAAATCTGGCCTGTTTGGAAAAAATCGTAATCCCTCTGGCCCGCTCCAGGGCATACGTATCCAGAAACGCATCTTTGTGATCCACGCGTCCCCATTTTCGAATGCTGCCGCTGCTATATAAAATCCCCTCCGCCAGGGTCGTCTTCCCGGCATCCACATGGGCCAACAGACCAGCACATATTCGTTTTATCGGTTTTTTCTCTTTCCGTTCGCCCATAAAAAGCACCCCCTCTCGTGAGAACATACTGAACATAGTATATCACAAGGGGAGGCGCTAGTCGAG
>DVJD01000124.1 GCA_018710785.1 Candidatus Fimimorpha excrementavium | reverse complement strand
ATTTCCTATGGTTTGCATGCCCGCTTTTCAAAATCCTGCCGAGCGTCCCAATGGAGGAGTGGAAAACATTCACAGGCCGAAGGAAGCGAACCTTTTTCCTGACGGGCTTTGAAAAACGTCGGTACTTGATTCTTTCAGCCCTTCGGGCGCAAAAGAATCTTAGTACCGCTGCGTTTTTCACTAAGCGAGAGCGGTCCAGCAAAGTGTCTTCCACCTCTCTCTGGCGTCCGGTTCACAGATTGTTCATTCATGCGTTTGTCCTCGAGGAATAAAGGTTTTACTTTACATTTATTAAGAATCTGTTATAATAGAAAAATGGATTTGTGACGAAAAAAATGACGATGAGAAAGGCATGAAAATGGGTAATTTGCATAGCAGAACGATAGAATTTGATGATATGGATCAGATGACGGCTGTATTTGGCCCATTTGATACGAATATAAAATTAATAGAAAAAAAGATGAATGTGACTGTGATCGGCCAGGAGATGGGGATTCAAATCACAGGCAGTGAAGCGGATGTGGAAAAGGCCGCAGAAACGGTTTTGACGCTGAAAAAAATGCACAATAATAAAGAAACGATCAATGAAAGCGTGATTGACCAGGCCGTTGATTTGGTGGAGGATGGTGCGGCGGAAGATGCTGTCACTGTGATGCGGGATGTCATTACATTGACCTGCAAGGGGAAACCTGTCAAATGCAAGACCATCGGTCAGAAGAACTATGTGAAGGCCATTGAAGAAAATACAGTGACGATCTGCATTGGACCTGCGGGCACCGGAAAGACGTATCTTGCCATAGCCATGGCAGTCAATGCATTGAAAAATGAAGAGATTTCCAGAATTGTCCTGACACGTCCGGCTGTGGAAGCAGGGGAGCATCTGGGCTTTTTACCCGGAGATCTTCAAAGTAAGGTGGATCCGTATCTGCGCCCGCTGTACGATGCCCTGTTTGAGATGCTGGGAGAGGAAAAGTTTAACCGGTGTCTGGAGCGGGGGATCATAGAGGTGGCGCCTTTGGCCTATATGAGGGGCCGTACCCTCGCAGATTCCTGGATCATTGTGGATGAATCACAGAATGCCAGCCTGGAACAGCTTTTGATGGTTTTAACCCGTCTGGGAGAAGGCTCCAAGATTGTGGTGACAGGGGATATCACCCAGGTGGATTTGAAAGACAAGGCTTCCGGCCTGGATACGTGTTCGAAAATCCTGCACGGGATCGATAAAATAGGCATTGTAAAACTGAATAACCGGGATGTGGTCCGCCACAAACTGGTGAAAGATATCATAAAGGCTTTTGAAAAGTATCAGGAACAGACGGAAAAGACCAGCGCCAAAACAGGCCGAAAGAAAAGTCTCTCCCGCTATGGCCGCCAGGACGCAGCGTTCAATGCGGTGAAATAAGAGGGGATGATGCCTGAGGCGTCGGAATACAGAAAGGAATGAAGAACGATGACCTTTCAGATAGAATATGAAACAGAAAAAAAACTGGATCTCCCCTATGAAGAAATTGTAAATACGGTCATAGAAGCCTGCCTGGACTTTGAAAAATGTCCGTATGAGGTTGAGGTCAATGTGATATTCACCGATAATGAGGGAATCCATGAGATCAACCGGTCCTATCGGCAGATCGACGCTCCGACGGATGTCCTGTCCTTCCCATTGGTAGATTATGAGCATCCGGCTGATTTTGACCATGTGGAAGAGCAGGCGGAGGATTATTTTAACCCGGAGACAGGGGAACTGATGCTGGGAGATATTATCCTCTCTGTGGATAAAATCGTGGAGCAGGCGGAGGCCTACGGCCATTCGGAAAAAAGAGAACTGGCATTTTTGGTGGCGCACAGCATGCTTCATTTGATGGGATATGACCATATGGAGGAAGAAGAGCGGCAGGTGATGGAGGCAAAACAGTCTCAGATATTGGATGAGCTTGGAATCACCAGATAAGGAAAAGCAGTTTCGGATACCGAATGTATTTCGGATACAAAAGAGCGCGATTGAATGCTGCATCGCCAGTTACGGGAGAATGTGAGAAAATATGAATCATACAGAGCAGAAGAAAGAAAATGATAACTTCCTGGTACAGGGAGGAATATTGGCAGTCGCCTCCATCCTGGTCCGGTTTATTGGTATGATTTACCGGGTGCCGATGACGAATATTATCGGAGATGAGGGAAATACGTGTTATTCCAATGCGTATGAGTTTTATAATATTTTGCTGCTGTTGTCCTCGTACAGCCTTCCGGTTGCCATCTCAAAGTTGGTTTCGGCTAAGGCTTCTTTGGGGCAGTGGAAGAATATCCATGCGATTATGCGCAGCGCCATATTATTTGGACTGGTATCCGGTGCGGTATTTACACTGCTGGCATTTTTTGGGGCTGACTGGTATTTTACCCATGTCACCATTAATCCGACGGCGGCCATCGCACTGCGTGTCATGTCGCCGGCCATCTTTGTCATGGCGCTTTTGGGTGTTTTCCGCGGATTTTTCCAGGGAATGAAGTCGATGATTCCAACGGCCGTATCCCAGATTCTGGAACAGGTCATAAACGCCGTCGTAAGTGTGCTGGCCGCGTGGCTTTTGTTCGGGTATGGGGCAAAGGTGGACCTGGTCAAGGGAACGGATATCTATGCTCCAGCATGGGGAGCTGCCGGCGGCACACTGGGAACTCTGGCGGGAGCTTTTGTGGCCCTTTTGTTTTTCCTGTTTTTGTATCAGGCGTACCGAAAGTATCTGAAAAGGAAAATGCGCCGGGATAAAACGAAGACGGTGGACTCCATGCAGACCATAACAAAACTGATCGTCACGACGGCTGTGCCGGTCATCATCAGTACGACAGCCTATAATGTGATCAATCTTCTGGACAGCAGCCTGTTCAGCCACTATATGGCATCCATCGGCAGGACGGATGTGTATCAGACAACATGGGGAGCGTATATGGGAAAATATATGCTTTTGATCAATGTACCGGTGGCCTTCGCATCGGCCATGTCCTCTTCTCTGGTTCCGTCTCTGACGGAGGCATTTGTTAAGAATAACAGAAGCATGATGATTCGGAGGGTTAATACGGCGCTCCGTGTGACGATGCTGATCGCCATCCCTTGCGCAGTCGGGCTGACGGTTCTGGCGAATCCGATTATTGACCTTTTATTTCCGGGCGAGTCCAGCGATGCGGCTATTTATCTGACCATTGGTTCTCTGACTGTGGTGGTATTTTCTCTCTCCACCATTACAAACGGAATCCTTCAGGGAATCAATAAAATGAAGGTGCCCGTCCGTCATTCCCTTATCTCTTTGGGAATACACCTGGTATTGATGTATTTCTTCGTTTGGCAGTTTAACATGGGGATATACGGTGTCATCATATCCTACATTGCATTTGGCGTATGTATGTGTACGATGAACTCCTTCTCCATTGGAAAATATCTGAATTATCAGCAGCAGGCTTCTTCCATTTACATTTTGCCTGTAATCAGCGCACTCGTAATGGGTGTGGTATGTTTCTTTGTCCATAAGGGGATTGCGATTCTCATTCCGGGAGGGATTGGAAATCTGATCGGAGTGGTGATCGCGATTCTGGTGGGCGTCGTTGTTTACTTTGTGATGATGGTGCTGACAAAGGGGCTGAATCGCGATACGATGGCGGACCTTCCGATGGGAGGAAAGATGATTCAAATCGCAGTAAAACTTCATTTAATGAAATAAATGTTTGGATAGAAGGATGGGGTGTTGCAAAATTCGCACTGCAAAGTGTCTGTGCAAATTTTGTAGCACCCTCCTTTGGTATTGAAATTGAGAGAGGAAGAGAGGAGAACGATGCATAGGAATGTGATTGTAGTCGGAGGAGGTGCCTCCGGATTGGTGGCGGCCATTGCGGCGGCGAGGGAGGGAAGCCATGTGACGCTTCTGGAACACAATGACCGGGTGGGAAAAAAGATTTTGGTGACCGGAAACGGGAAGTGCAATATGACAAACAAAAATATGGGATCGGAATACTACCGCAGTGAAAATCCAGGTTTTGTGGAGCAGGTATTATGGAAATTTCCCCCTGAAAAAATCATGGATTTCTTTGAAAAGCTGGGTATCCGCCCGGTGGACAGGAACGGCTATATTTATCCTGCTTCCGGACAGGCGGCGTCTGTATTGGATGTGCTTCGGATGGAATTGGAATATTGGAATGTGGATGTGGAGACGGGAGTGCATGTAAAACGTGTCGTCAGACGGGATGAGGTTCTCTGCGTGGAAGCAGAGGGAAAGGAATACGAAGCGGACCGCGTGGTTTTGGCCTGCGGCTCCAAGGCGGGCAATCATACGGGCAATGATGGAAGCGGCTATGAGATGGCGAGGGATATGGGACACCATATTTATAAACCGCTCCCTGCGCTTGTGCAGCTGCGGGCGAAGGGAAACTTCCTGAAACAGTGGGCCGGTGTGCGGGTCGACGGAACAGTGAGTATTTGGGCAGACGGTGTGTGCATTGCAAAGGACAGAGGGGAAATTCAGCTGACCGATTATGGGATTTCCGGTATTCCGGTATTTCAGGTCAGCCGTTTTGTCTCCGCCGCGCTGGAAGAAAAAACACCCGTTCTGGCCCGGCTGGATTTTTTCCCGGATATGACAAGAAAAGAGCTGTATCGTTATCTGGACCGCCGGTTTGAGAATTGCCCGTATAAATCACTGGAGGAAATGATGGTGGGGCTTCTGAATAAAAAACTGGCATCTGTACTTATCAGGGAAGCGCAGCTGGATGGAAAAAGAAACTGGGGCTGCCTTTCCAAAGCACAGAAGAATCATCTCTGTGAGATGATGGACGATTTTACCCTTCCCATCCATGGGACCAACGCGTATGAGCAGGCCCAGGTATGCATGGGAGGTGTGGATACCAGGGAAATCGATGGAACAACCATGGAGTCGAAAAAGATGCGCGGGGTTTATTTTGCGGGGGAATTGATGGATGTGGACGGCATCTGCGGGGGATATAATCTGCATTTCGCCTGGGCCACCGGGTATATCGCCGGAAAACACGCAGGAGGAAAGGATTAAGCGATGATACGGATCAGCAATATAAAAATGGAAGTCGGTCATAACAAAAAAGAGTTGAAGCAAAGGGCGGCAAAAATGCTGAAAGTAAAGCCGGATGCCTTTACTGCGTTTGAAATCCGCAAACAATCGGTGGATGCCAGAAAAAAGCCCGTTTTGTATTATGTTTACACGGTGGATGTGGAGATTCCGGGCGAAAAACGGATACTGGAAAAAAGCCGGTGCCGTCAGGCATCTCTGGAGAAGAAGGAGGAATATCGGTTTGTGGAACCGGGAACGGAAACCGGAGAGGGCCGGATTGTGATCATAGGCAGCGGACCGGCAGGGCTGTTTTGCGGCTACCTGCTTGCCAAGCATGGTTATCGCCCCTTGATACTGGAAAGGGGAGCCGATGTGGATACACGGGTCCGCGATGTGGAGTCCTTTTGGAAGACCGGTGAACTGAATGAGACGTCCAATGTCCAATTCGGAGAGGGAGGTGCCGGTACATTTTCGGATGGAAAGCTGAATACCCTTGTGAAGGATTCGGAGGGCAGAAATCGGGAGGTCCTGAACATATTTGTCAGCGCCGGTGCGCCGGAGGACATTCTTTATAAGAATAAGCCCCATATAGGAACGGACATTCTGCGAAATGTGGTGAAAAACATGAGGAATCAGATCCTGACCTGGGGCGGAGAGGTCCGGTTTCAAAGCTGCGTGACGGATCTTTGTATGGAAGACGGAGCTGTCACAGGAGTGAGGATCAATGGAGAAGAGGTCATCGAGACGAAGGCAGTGGTGCTGGCCATCGGACACAGTGCCCGTGATACCTTTTCCATGCTGCATCAAAGCGGAATTGGCATGAGCAGCAAGGCCTTCGCCGTGGGACTTCGGATGGAACATCCGCAGTCCATGATTACCGAATCCCAGTATGGCATTTTCCAGAATGAGGAAGCGGCAAAGGAACTGGGAGCGGCCAGTTATAAAGTGACGGCTCAGGCTTCCAACAATAGAGGTGTCTATTCCTTCTGTATGTGTCCCGGCGGATACGTGGTGAATGCGTCCTCCGAAAAGGGACGTCTGGCAGTCAACGGAATGAGCAATCACGGACGGGACGGAAGAAATGCAAACGCGGCGCTGATCGTCACGGTTACGCCGGAAGACTTTGGAGAAGAGGGACCGCTGGCAGGGGTGGAGTTTCAGAGAAGATTGGAAGAAAAGGCATTTGCGCTGTGTCAGGGAAAGGTTCCCGTACAGCTCTATGGAGATTTTAAAGAAAATAGAAACAGCCAGGTCTTTGGAGAAGTGAAGCCGGATATCAAGGGCGCTTATGGCTTTGGGAACCTGCGGCAGGTACTTCCGGAAGAACTGGCAGCGGCGCTCGTGGAAGGCATTGAGAGTTTTGAACATAAAATTAAGGGATTTGCCAGATGGGACGCGGTCCTTTCCGGAGTGGAAAGCCGGACTTCTTCGCCGGTACGGATTCTGAGGGACAGCAATGGAGAATCCAATTGCAAGGGGCTTTATCCATGCGGGGAAGGAGCTGGTTACGCCGGAGGAATCACATCAGCGGCGATGGATGGAATGCGGACAGCAGAAAAGATTGCTGGGAGATTTGCTCCGCAGGCTCCAGTGACAAAAATGGAGTGCAGATAGGGTTCCAAATTGGGCAAAAATAGTGTATGATAAAAATTAATTGCTCCAAAAATCACGGTGCAAAATGTTTCGGCTGTGCGGCAGATGGTTTCCGAAAAGAGAGACGTACGTGCGGCGGAATGGAGAAAAGGATGAATGTTAGGGAACGATTAAAGGACAAGAGAAGAATTGTGATTAAGATTGGATCTTCGTCTCTGGTTCATAAGAAGACGGGGATGCTGAACCTGCACAAGGTGGAGGCACTGATTCGGGTGCTTTGCGATCTACGGGGAGAGGAAAAGGATGTGATTTTGGTGTCTTCCGGCGCCATAGCCGTTGGAGCAAATGCCATGGGACTTTCCCAGAAACCGGCGACGACCTCCCAGAAACAGGCACTGGCGGCCATCGGGCAGGCCAGGCTGATGATGACGTATCAGAGGCTGTTTGCAGAGTATAATCAGATGACGGCACAGGTTTTGATGACAAAATATACGGTGTTGAATGATAAAAGCCGTAAGAATGCCCAAAACACATTTGAAGAGTTATTGAAAATGGGCGTGATTCCGGTGGTGAATGAGAACGATACGGTGGCAACGGATGAGATTGAAAAGGTGGGAACGTTTGGCGACAATGATCATCTGTCCGCCATCGTGGCAGCCCTGGTGGGCGCGGATCTTTTAATCCTTCTGTCAGATATTGACGGGATGTATACCGATGATCCGTCCAGAAATCCAGAGGCCCATTTTATTCCTCTGGTCAGAGAAATCACGGATGAATATCTGAAAATGGGAAAAGAGACTTCCGGAAGCAGTGTGGGAACCGGCGGTATGGCAGCAAAAGTGGATGCTGCCAGAATTGCAACGGATTCTGGTGCGGATCTTGTCATTGGAAACGGGGAGCAGGTGGAGAATATTCTCTCCATTATGGAGGGAAAAGAGGTGGGAACGCTGTTTTTGTCCCAAAAGAAAGAGACGTTTCGACTGATGGATTATATTGAACATTAAAAATTCAAGCCATGGCAGCGGGAGCCAATACATATGGCTTTGGTTAGCAGAGAAGCGGATCAAGACATCCGCTTGATCAGGAAAAGAGGGAATACATTGAAAAAAGCAGGATTGGTTTTAGAGGGCGGAGGAAACCGGGGAATTTTTACTTCGGGCGTATTGGATTATCTGATGGAGGAGCGGATCACATTTCCGTATGTGGTGGGGGTATCTGCCGGAGCATGCAATGCAGTGGATTTTGTGTCTGATCAGATTGGACGGACCAAGGACTGCATTATTGGCAAGGATTTTCCAGCACCGCTGATTCGCTACCGGTATCTGCTGGAGAAACGGATGCTGGTGGATATGGATTTGCTGTTTGACGAGGTACCCAATCGGATTAATCCGTTTGATTATGATACCTATTTTGCTTCTCCCATCCGCTGTGAACTGGTGGCGACGGATTGTACGACAGGAAAGGCCGTCTACATGGATGAGAGGAAAGATCGGGAACGGTTAATGAAAATTGTAAGGGCTTCTTCCAGCCTGCCACTGGTATCTCCCATGGTCACAGTGGATGATATTCCCTATCTGGATGGAGGAATCTCGGATCCCATTCCTGTGCGACGGGTTTTGACAGAAGGGTACAAAAAGCCGGTTATTGTATTGACACGCCAGGCCGGATACCGGAAAAAACTGTCCAGAGTCAGCGAGAGACTGGGAAAGATTCTGTATAAAGAATATCCGGAAGTGCTGAAATGTCTGCAGAGCCGTCACCGTGTGTATAACAAAACCATGGACTTGATTGAGCGGCTGGAACAGGAGGGCCGGGCCTTTGTATTCCGTCCCAGTGAAGTACTGGTGGGACGGACAGAGGAGAATGAACAAAAACTAAACGCGTTCTATCAGCAGGGATATGAGCTGGCAAAGGAACGAATCGGTGCGCTGAGAGAATTCCTGGAGAGCGAGTGAGACTGTCATAGGCGATTCAATGGAGCGGAGGAGAGAATGGATCATATTAAAATAGAGCGAATCAATGAGCTGGCGAGAAAGAAAAAAACGGAAGGTTTGACGCCGGAGGAAGCCATGGAACAGGCGGTGCTTCGAAGAGAATATATCGAAGCGATGAAGGATAATCTGAGGGAATCCCTCAACCGGATCAAGATTCAGAATCCGGATGGAAGCATCATTGATGTAAAAAAGCGTCATGATGAGAAGATGAAGTAACCGTTACGCCCGGCTGCTGCGGCGGCAGGCAAAATTTCATGCAGAGGTGAAACGATGGAGGCAGCGGCGCTGAAGGAAGAAAAAGAAAAAATCCGTATTCAGGCCAAACAGCGGCGAAGTCTGGCGGACAGAAAGAGAAAAGATCCCATGATCGCAGCACAGGTCCGGTCCTTACAGGAGTACCGGGACGCAGAGATGATATTTACCTATGTATCGTTTCGGGATGAGGCGGACACCACCGGGATCATGGAAAGCGCCTGGAGAGAAGGAAAACGGGTGGCATGCCCAAGGGTACAAGGGAGAGAAATGACATTTTTTGAAGTCTTTTCCTGGGATGACTTTCATGTGGGGATGATGGGGATATTGGAACCAAATGAAACGGCAGAGCCGGTAACGCCGAGGACCGCCAAAGGTTTCATGCTGATGCCCGGACTGGCATTTGACAGGGAGCGAAGGAGAATCGGATATGGCGGCGGATATTATGACAGATATCTTAAGACATGGGGAGGAACGATCCCGACGGCGGCGCTGGCGTACACAGAACAGATATGGGAACAGCTTCCGTCGGAAAAGCAGGATATCCGGCCGGATAGAATTATAACAGAGGAGGGAATCATCTATGGATCTGATTACAATGGGACAGCGTGCAAAAAAGGCGGCAGCCAGTCTGAATGTGATGGGCAGCACGGAAAAAAACAGAGCACTGGAGGCGGTGGCAGTTTTTCTCTGTGATAGGGCCGATGAGATTTTGGAAGCCAATCGGGCCGATATCGAACATGCCGAGAAGGATGGCATGAGCCCTTCCATGATTGACAGGCTGAGGCTGTCTGGGGACAGGCTGAAAGCCATGGCAGAGGGAATCCGCCAGGTGGCGGCTTTGGAGGATCCGGTGGGGGAAGTCATTTCCATGAAAACACGGCCAAACGGGCTGATCATCGGTCAGAAACGGGTTCCCATCGGAGTCATCGGCATGATTTATGAATCCCGCCCCAATGTCACAGCGGATGCCTTCGCCCTCTGCTTTAAGTCGGGAAACGCGGTGATTCTGAGAGGAGGAAGCGATGCCATCCATTCCAACACGGCCATTGTGGCGGTGATCAAGGAAGCTCTTCGTTTTGTGGGAACCGAAGAGGACAGCATTCAGCTGGTGACAGATACCGACCGGGAGACAGCCAGACAGATGATGCGGCTGAACGGATATATCGATGTGCTGATTCCAAGGGGAGGCGCCGGACTGATCCGGACTGTGGTGGAAAACAGCACGGTTCCGGTGATTGAGACGGGGACGGGAAACTGTCATATATTTGTGGACGAAACCGCGGATTTGGACATGGCGGTCTCCATCGTGTTCAACGCCAAGACCCAGAGAACCGGTGTGTGCAATGCCTGTGAATCCCTTGTGGTACATCGGGCGGTGGAGGAGGCGTTCTTAAACCGGCTTTGTGAGCGGTTAAAGGAAAAGCCGGTGGTAATGTACGGCGATGAGGCCGCCAGGGAGGCAGAGCCGTCCATACTGCCTGCCACGGAAGAAGACTGGGGAAAAGAATATCTGGATTATAAGATGTCGGTAAAAACCGTGGACTCCATCGAGGAAGCCATCGCCCATATCAACCGGTATAATACGGGACATTCGGAGGCGATCATTACAAAGTCCTATGATCATGCGCAGAAATTCCTGAATGAGATTGATGCGGCAGCTGTTTATGTCAATGCCTCCACCCGGTTTACGGACGGCTTTGAGTTCGGATTCGGGGCAGAAATCGGCATCAGCACCCAAAAACTCCATGCAAGGGGCCCCATGGGATTAAAGGAGCTCACTTCCACAAAATATATCATTTACGGAAATGGCCAGGTGCGGCCATAAAGCAAAAATCATGTATGAAGGAGGGATCGGTATGAATCCGTATTATGACAAGCTGCTAAGCGCCTATGAATCGCTGAGGGAAAAGACCTCGTTTGAGCCTGTGACAGCATTGGTTCTGGGATCGGGGCTTGGAGGATATGCAGATGAGATCACGGTGGAGGACGTGGTGGAATATCAGGATATTGACGGATTTCCGGTATCCACGGTACCCGGGCATAAAGGGCGGTTTGTGTTTGGCTATGTGAAGCAGACGCCTGTAGTTGTGATGCAGGGAAGGATCCACTATTATGAAGGATATGACATCCATGATGTGGTGCTGCCCATCCGTCTGATGAAGGTGTTGGGAGCGGAAAATCTGATTCTCACCAATGCGGCGGGAGGCATTCAGGAAGGCATGAAACCGGGAGATTTTATGATGATCCAGGATCATATCACCCAGTTCGTCCCTTCTCCGCTGGTGGGGCCGAATGTGGAGAGTCTGGGAGAGCGCTTTCCGGATATGAGCCAGGTATATGACCCGGATATCCAGAAAACCATGGAGCAGGCTGCCAGCCGGTTGGGAATTATCCTGAAAAAGGGTGTGTACATCCAATTTACCGGTCCGAATTTTGAGACCCCTGCTGAGATACGCATGGCAAAGGCGCTGGGGGCAAGCGCTGTGGGAATGAGCACTGCAGTGGAAGCCATGGCTGCGAAACATATGGGAATGCGCATCGGAGGCATTTCTGTGATTTCCAATCTGGCCAGCGGGATCAGCAGCAATCCGCTGAGTCACGAGGAAGTACAGATCGCGGCCGATGAAGCGGCGCCATATTTTAAACAACTCTTGACGGAGCTGATTCCAATGCTGTAGGAAGGAGGCATCTATGAATATCCGGATTTATCATGCAGTGATTTTGACGATGAAAGAGGGGGAGCCGCTGACGTACGGGGAACTCTGGATTCAGGACGGGATCCTCACCTGCGTTGGGAAGGTGCCTGAGGAGCGCAGTGCGCCGGTGTGGGACCGGCAGATCGATGCTGGCCATAATCTGGTAATGCCGGGATTTAAAAATGCCCACACCCATTCGGCCATGACATTCCTGCGTTCCTATGCCGATGATCTTCCGCTGCAGGAATGGCTGACCAACCAGGTGTTTCCCATGGAGGCCAAACTGACCCATGAGGATGTCTATCATTTGACCAAGCTTGCCATCATGGAATATGTCAGCAGCGGAATGACGGCCAATTTTGATATGTATTTTTTCCCCGATGACTGTCTGCAGGCATCGGTGGACTGCGGGTTTCGGACGGTGCGCTGCGGGGAAATCAACGGAACCGAGGAGGAAGCGGACGAAAAGCTTCAGTATTTGGAAGACACGTATTCCAGGTGGAATCGGACGAATGCTCTGGTCAGCGCACGGCTTGGTTTTCATGCGGAGTATACAACGTGCCGAAGGATCATGGAAGGCGTTGCCGAACTGGCCCGCAAGTATCATGCACCTGTCTACATGCATAATTCGGAAACCAAGAGTGAGGTGGATGCGTGCAGAAACCGTTATGGGATGACTCCGACGCAGGTGATGGATGAAATCGGCATGTTTGAATATGGAGGAGGCGGGTTCCACTGCGTATGGCTGGATGAGAAAGATAAGGAAATCTTTCAGAGAAAACAGCTTTCTGTGATTACATGTCCGGCATCCAATATGAAACTGGCCAGCGGCATTGCTCCGCTGACGGATTATGAGACGCTGGGGATTTCCATGGCGATCGGTACGGACGGCCCTGCCAGCAACAACTGTCTGGACATGTTTCGGGAAATGTTCCTGGCCACCGGACTGCAGAAACTCAGGACGAAGGATGCATCTGCTCTGGATGCCGAGCGCGTGCTGCGGATGGCCACGGCGGGAGGGGCCAAAGCCATGGGACTGACCCAGTGTGATTGTCTGGCAGAGGGAAAGTGGGCGGATCTGATTCTGATTGACCTTTCCATGCCGAACATGCAGCCCATGAACCATGTGATAAAAAACATTGTGTACAGCGGAAGCAAGGCAAATATAAAAATGACCATGGTCGCAGGAAAGATTCTCTATGAAGACGGGGAATACTTCATAGGGGAAGAACCGGCCCGCATCTATGAAAAGGCAAATGCGATCATACGGCGGATGCAAACATAAACGGATGTGATTATGCGAATTTTGCAGCACTCCCATGAAAGAAGGCTTGAAAATGGAGGAAGAAGAATGGACGGGAATACGTATCTGTATATTGCCATCGGAGTCGTTTTGGTTCTGGTGGTGATTTACCGTATTGCGACAAGGGAAGAGAGAAGGAGAAAGAAATATCTGACGGCGGTTTTAAAAAGCTGGGGACAGATTCCAAACAGAGAATACGAGTATGATGAGTTTCAGAGTATAGGGAACTATTATAAGAAGACAAAAGGGAAAGAATTTACCATTGATGACATCACCTGGAATGACCTGGACATGGATTCCATCTTTATGTCGATTAATAATACCCAGTCGTCCATAGGAGAGGAATATCTCTATAAGATGCTGCGTACCCCGTGTTTTGATAAAGAGACTCTGGATGAACGAAATCGTGTGATTGAATATTTCAGCAGCCATGAAAAGGAGAGGATTGAGTACCAGATTGATATCGCCCATGTGGGAAGGACAAAGAAAATTTCCCTTTATGACTATATCAGCAATTTTGCTGAACTGGAAAATGAAGGAAATTTTCGTCATTACCTGCATATTCTGCTGATTTTTGTCGCCATTGTTGTTTTGATCCAAAATCCGGCATTTGGTATTCTGGCGGTCATCTTTGTGCTGGGATATAACATCTATGAATATTTTAAGACAAAGTCCGACATTGAACCCTATTTTGTCTGTGTCGGTGCAGTGACCCGTCTGATTCACAGCTGTGAATACCTGGGAAAGCATAAGGAGCCGGAACTGAAGGAATACCTGGATACCCTGAGAGAGGGGGCCAAGAAACTTTCTTCTTTAAAGAAAGATGCCAAATATATTGGATCCGGGGATAAGCTGTCGGGCGATCTGGGCGAGATTGTGATGGATTATATCCGCATGTTTACGCATTTGGACATTATAAAATTCAATAATATGATTGGAAAAGTGCAGAAAAATATCAAGACAATCCGCGGGATGCTGGAGACCATCGGACAGCTGGAAGCCTATATTGCCATCGCGTCCTACCGGGAATGTCTGCCGTTTTACTGCCGCGGAGATATGATTGAGGGGAAGGGTACGATTCTGGAAGCAAAAGATATGTATCACCCGCTGGTGGAAGAGCCGGTGGCCAACAGCATCTATGAAAACCGCTGTGTGCTGCTTACAGGCTCCAATGCATCCGGCAAGTCCACATTTTTAAAGACAACCGCTATTTGCGCCATTCTGGCGCAGACCATAGACACGGTACCGGCCCATTCCTATCATGCCAATTTCTTTCGGGTTTATTCTTCCATGGCGCTGAAGGATAACCTGCAGGGGAATGAAAGTTACTATATGGTGGAGATCCGTTCGTTAAAGCGCATTATGGATGCCGAAAAAGAGGAAGGGGCAACTGTCCTCTGCTTTGTGGATGAGGTGCTGCGGGGAACGAATACGGTGGAGCGTATCGCGGCCTCCTCCCGTATCCTTCAGACACTTGCCCAGAACGGGGTGATGTGTTTTGCTGCCACCCACGATATTGAGCTGACACAGCTGCTGAAGGATTACTATTCCAATTATCATTTCAAAGAGGAAATTATTGATGATGATATTATTTTCAACTACCGGCTGAATAAGGGCAGCGCGACGACAAGAAATGCCATACGCCTTCTGCAGATCATGGGGTATGATGAAGAGGTAATCAAAGAAGCGGATAAGACCGCCAAACATTTTCTGGAAACAGGTGTGTGGGAAATGTAGAGAAATGCAGGAAAGGAACGAGACATTTATGAAAGTGACCATTTATACAGACGGTTCTGCCAGAGGAAATCCGGATGGACCCGGCGGATATGGGACGGTGATCCATTATGTGGATCCCAAAGGGCAGCTTCATGTAAAGGAACTGTCCGGCGGATATGAGAGGACGACCAATAACCGGATGGA
Organism: Candidatus Fimimorpha excrementavium; assembly: GCA_018710785.1. Classification (GTDB taxonomy): domain Bacteria; phylum Bacillota; class Clostridia; order Lachnospirales; family Lachnospiraceae; genus Fimimorpha; species Fimimorpha excrementavium. The sequence goes on along the minus strand of DVJD01000124.1, from coordinate 42,059 downwards.
ACTGATGGCAGCGATCGCGGGTCTGGAGGCATTGAACCGCCCCTGTGAGATAGAACTGTATTCCGATTCCCAGTATCTGGTCAAGGCATTTAACGAGCATTGGCTGGACGGATGGATTAAGAAAGGCTGGAAGAGAGGAAAGAACGAGCCTGTGAAAAATGTGGACCTGTGGAAACGGCTTTTGGAGGCGAAAAAGCCCCACCAGGTGACATTTCACTGGGTGAAAGGGCATGCGGGACATGAGATGAATGAAAGATGCGATTTTCTGGCCACATCGGCGGCCGACGGGACAGATTTGAAGAAGGACGAAGGCCTGGAATACGCTTAGGCGTTTGAGGGGATTTGGATTGGCGGAAGAAACAGTGCCAATCCGGATCCCCTCATTTTATTTACACGTGCATAAGCGATTTATTTCTGCTGTTCGGATTTCTGCGCGTATTCCTGTATCAACTGATCCAGATCTTCCGGATGCTCCTGGAACCATTCTTCAAAAGAAGTATGTGTTTTTTGAATCAGGCGTCCAAGGGCAACGAAAAAGTCAGGGATCACTGTCTCCAGGAGAACGCCTTTTTCCTCTCCGAGGCGCGCGCCGGGATTGGTCTCACAGCCGTTGACGAATACCTTGAAAGCGGACTGCATGGCTCCGTCCACTTTTTTGGAATGGCCCACAAATCCCAGGGCAGCCACCTGATGGCTCCCGCAGCTGGAGGGACATCCGGAGATATGGACTCTTGGAAGCAGTCCGTCGCCAAAACCTTCCTGCCGTACCCGATTGACGCAGGCGTTCAAAAGGCCTTGGGAATCCCGCAGTCCATGCTGGCAGATGGAGGCGCCGATGCAGCTGACGCTGGTCTCAAACAGCGTTTCTGCCCCGTCTTCCGTGGCTTTTAGGACGGCCGGAACTTCGCTGGAAGACAGATTGATGATGTAAATGGTGCCGTCGGGGGAGAGACGAAGCTCTGTATCCGGCATATCTTTGATGATATGATACAGCTGAGCCGGTTTTTCCGGAGCCAGGCATCCGCCGATGGGATGGTAGGATACGGCATACAGGCCCTCCTGTTTTTGGTTTAAAATTCGTTTGCCCGAGATACTGCCGTCTCCCTTTTTCGTAATCGTTGGAGGAGCGGAAACGGGCCAGGCCTCTTCCTCTCTTTTGGCTTCTTCCACGAAAGAGAGAAAATGGCTGCGGATGCCATCGGCTCCCAGGGTATCCTGAAGATAACGGGTACGGGATTTGGCCCGGGACTCATAATTGCCATAGGCGGTGAAGAGGCGGATCATGGCGCTGATATAATAGGAGATTTCCTCCGGACAGACGCCGTCTGTGATCCATACGCCAAGCTTCGGATTGGGACCGAGTCCTCCGGCACAGTAAACGGAAAAGGTGTGGTCTTCCCTGGCGATAAATCCCAAATCGCGGAAGGTGGCATGAGTCTGGTTGGCCGGGGTATTGGAAAATCCCACCTTCAATTTGCGCGGCATATGCAGATCCGGGATTCTGCTCAAAAGGTATTCACCGGCAGCCTGCGCGCAGGGAAGGACATCAAACGTCTCGCCCGGTTCCACGCCGGAAAGAGGGCTGGCCATGACATTTCTGGGATTGTCTCCGCCGCCGCCCTTTGTGACGATCCCAAAATCCAGGGCATCCTTCATGATGGCTACGGTGCTGTCAGCACTCAGGTTATGCATCTGGATGGTCTGGCAGGTGGTTATTTTCATAAGGTTAACCTGGTGCGCCTGAATTTCATCCGCAAAAAAACGGAGAGTTTCCTTGGAAATTCTTCCGCCTGGCAGCCGCAGACGAAGCATATAGCCGCCGGATCTCTGGGCATAACTGCCAAATCCCCCGGAAATGCCTTTGAATGTATTCCGATCCATTTCTCCTGCTTCAAAAGCATGGATTTTTTCGTCAAATAATGGAATCTCTTCTTTGAATTTTTGATATAAAGCGGTACTTATCATTGGATACCATCCTTTCTCGTTGATTTTAACGATACCATAGTTCAACTCTAGTATAAGCAGAAAAGGAAAGAAATACAAGCCAATTTGTATGTGATTCCCGGATAAATGCCTGAATGGATTAAGTAAGTTATGAATAAAGCGGCTGCCTTTCCTGCTTCCTGCGAGCATATAAAATGTAAACCAATAATAAAAAGAAGTTGACAATCAAAACGTGTGTCATTTATAATGGTATCCATGCAGCTGCTTAGTCTGATCCGTGTCATATTTTTGTACGGAAAGCCGCTGCATACTGGAAATGAAAAGAAAAATTTGTGGCGGAGGAGAAAACATTGGAAAAACAAACGTATCGTTTCAGCAGCGGGATATCGGTCTATTCGATGACGGTCATGGCATTGATGACAGCGGTCACGTGCATTTTGGCACCGATGTCAGTGCCCATCGGGCCGATCCCGGTTTCTTTGACAAACTTAGTGCTGTGCTTCAGTATCATTCTTTTGGGAAAGAAAAAAGCAACCATCAGCTTTTTCATTTATTTGCTGATCGGATGTGTCGGCGTACCTGTGTTCTCCGGATTTACAGGCGGAGTGGGCAGACTGGTGGGACCCACGGGGGGTTATTTGATTGGATTTTTATTTCTCACATGGATCGGCGGAATCTTTGCGGAAAAATACACGGGAAAACCGCTGTGGTATGCGGTGGGAATGGTATTGGGAACCATTTGTCTCTATGCCTTTGGTACCATATGGTATCTTATTTTGATGAAAACAGATCTCTGGTCTGCCTTGACGGTATGTGTATTTCCGTTCTTGATTTTTGACGCGGTGAAAATACTGTTGGCCTGTACTTTGGGGGAGACCATCCGCAGGCGCTTAAAATATTAAAGTTATATGAAAATTAAGAAAAATTTATGAAAAAAATTCAGAATGATTGACTTGAAATCCCAGAGTGATATAATAGAAATACAAGGCATTTATGTTAAACGTTTGACAGAACTAGTACCTTGAAGCAAAGGGAAAGAAGGAATAGTTATGTTTGGATCAACAGAGGAAAAGATCAACAGTCTAGTAAAAAGAGGAAAATGGGAGAAAATTAAGTCAAAATATCTGTATTCCAGCGGAGTCGATGAATTGTGCATGTTGGCCAGAGCATGCGGACAGTCAAGTTCCGATGATTCTGTGAATGTACTGGTGGCATTGCTGAATGCAACGGATCAAAAGGTAGTATTGGAGGCTTTAAATTCACTTGGAAAGGTCGGAACCGATCATGCGGTTGCAAATCTGCAGCTCATGTTCCGGGAAGCAGATCCGTCCAATAAAGAATTGAAAGATGCAATTCAGACTACATTAAATAAGATAAGAGACAGAGAAAAGGAATGAGAAAGATATTTCTTTGAAACTTTAAGTCAGTCATGGAATCCCATAATTTGATCCGGAAGACAGCGGAGCTGCAGATGGAAAAAATGCAAAGAAGACAGGAGAATGTCTTTATGGGATACATGGGTGGCTTATTATATTATAATCTTGAGGCGGATTGTGGGAGTGCGAAGTACGAAACAATCCGTAGGCATCATCTTGAGAAGGTATGACAAAAAAGAAAATGGAGGTGGATTATGCGGAACTATCCGACGGTACATAAGAAAAGGATTGGTCAGGCGAACGGCTGGGGGCCGTATTCAAAGAAACTGGCGGGGATTGCCCACATTGCAGAAGAGGATAAGGGAACCTTGATGGAGTTTTCCGTCTTTCCGTCACAATATCGCGGGATGACGCAGCTTCCCGTGGAAATATACCAGTCCAACTATATGCCCTGGTTCGCAAAAAAAGATCAGAGCAGTTATGGGTATCGGTTTGAATTGGAATGGAAAGATCAGGTTTATACCGATGTTTCCTACACAAGACTGGAAGACGGGACGATAGCGGTGAAAGCGGAATTTGTCAATCGGACGGAACTTTCCCAGGCGGCAGTCCTTCACTACCTGATTCATCGTGCAGTCCAGGAAAAGAAAGAGATCACCGCATCCGAAGACGGCATTCTTCTGGATGCGCTCATGTATGAAGAGCTGAAATTGAAGGCCAAAGAACGAAGAGCGGGATTGAACTTTGACGGAACGCTGACGGGAGAGATGGCAGGGGAAGACTATTTCCACGGACATGCGCTTTCAGGTCTTAGAGGTGCATTTGGGATGACTGGATTTTTCGGCCAGACCGAGGGGGACCGGGTGAAATATTGTATGGACCGGTGCCCGCATGCCGGGGAGACGCTGTATATCCATGCAAAGGGCAACGGGATGTTTGCCCTGCATGGGATGAGCGGGGAAAGTCTGAAGATATCAGGGGAGAAGATGGAGTTTTATCCTGTCCGCATCACCGACAGAGACAGCAGGGAACTTGTATTGACATGCAAAGAAGGAACCGGCGTGGCCATTGACTGTATCATACTTTCCAAAGATATGCCCCGGGAGTCGGACCGCGGGGAAACGGTGCTTCCGGTACTGGAAGAAGGGAAGAACCGGCTGATTCTTTCCTACCCGGATATGGAGATGGGATATGGTATCGTATGGGACGGGGAAATGTCTGAAGTGAGGGAATTCCGCACCTCCAGGCCGGAGACCTATCTGCCTTATATGACGCACAATCATGTGTCGAAAATTTTGACGGATGATGGAAAAGACGAATATGTCAATATTTTTATTCGCCCTATTTTCCTGGAGCCGGGAGAGAGAAGAACCTTGTATGGAAGACTGGTCTGCGCGCACAAGGACGAGATTGCAGCGCGGATGGAAGGTCTTTCCGTGGTCGAGACGCCGGATGGCAGGGAAGTGACGGCGGATAATCCGTATGCGTTTGGGCAGCAGCTGATGCAGGCAGTTATGCTGACCAATGCGGTGTTCCCAGTTCGCCTGCAGGGAAATTATATCCGGCATTTTACACCGGGAAAATGGTGGGATTCTCTTTATACCTGGGATAATGGTTTTATTGCCCTTGGTATGACAGCCATCAATGTCGATCTGGCAAAGGAATGTCTGGATGCATATCTGACGGAGCCGGGAAACATCCATGCAGCTTTCGTGCACCACGGCAGTATGGTTCCTGTGCAGGCTTATGTATATAAAAGCATCTTTGAAAAAACGGGGGATATTGATTTCCTGAGAGAATATTATCCTTCCATGAAGCAGTATTATGATTTTTATTCCGGCCACAATCCGCTGTCCCATATGAAGCAGAAGACATCAGGGATGCTGCGGCCATTTGATTATTTTTACAATTCCGGCGGATGGGACGATTATCCGCCCCAGAAGTATATCATGGAAAAACGGATGGGATCCGAAGTGAGTCCGGTGATCAATACCTGTCAGGCCATCAATTTTGCCAGAATCATGGCCATGGCTGCACAGCAGCTGGGGGAAGATCCCAAACCATACAGAGAGGACATTAAGGAGTGGAAGCAGGCGCTTCAGACCTACGCGTATGACGAAGAATCCGGATATTTTTCTTACCTGATCCATAAGGATTCGGAAATCTCCATTCTGAGAACAGAGGACGGAGAGAATTACAACAAAGGGCTGGACGGAGCGTACCCGTTCATGGCGGATGCATGTACCGCCGGACAGAAGAGTACGCTTGCATCCTATATTATGTCAGAAGATCATATGTGGACACCCATTGGGATATCGGTGGTTGACAGAGAGGCATCGTATTACCGCCCGGACGGATACTGGAATGGTTCCGTATGGATGCCGCACCAGTGGTTTGTATTTTTGGGAATGCTGGAACAGGGATATGCGGAATATGCTGTAAAAATAGCAGAAACTGCATTGAATCTCTGGAAGAAGGAAACAGATGCGTCCTATCACTGCTATGAACATTTTATGGTACAGTCAGGAAGAGGAGCCGGATGGCATAATTTCAGCGGCCTGTCAGCGCCGGTGGTGCTTTGGTACCATGGATGTTTCGTGGAAGGAACCGTCACGGTACCGGTCAATCTTCTGGCGGATCGCGTGGTGAATGACGGAAAACAGATGACGATACATTTGAAAGCCTGGGAAGAAAAAGAAGATTCCACAGAGATTTCTTATATTGCCGCAGTGCCTGCGGGACCAGTCAAAGAAATTTTTGTTAATCAGGTGAAAGTCTCTTATCTGACCTTCCAAAAGGCAGTATTAATTCCGGTTCCGAAAGAAGCGGACAGCGTGGTGGAAATCCGATAGCTGAAATTGCATAGATACAAAAAGGCGCCCTGCCGACTGAATTTGAAAGTCGGCAGGGCGCCTTTTTGTATGGGGCTGTGTCGGCATTCAGACTATACCTGATCAGGAGATGTCTCATGTGCTTTCTCTTCCGGCTCATCTGAGGGAGTCTCATCCGTTACCTCTTCCGAAGGATTGGGGGCGGGGCATTTGTCTGCCTGTTCAGAGACTTCCTGTGCTTCCAAATCATCTGCTTTAGCATCATTCGATGGGGCTGGCTCATCCTCCGTCATCTCAGCGGATTGTTCTTCCTCTGCTTCGGATGCGGGAGACCCTTCTTCCAGAACCTGTTCCTGGAAGAGATCTTCCTTAAAGCAGGTGAAGAACACCGTTTCACTGATATGACGGACTTCATCTGCCGATGTATTGGAATAGATGGTGTGAAGTTTCAGCTGTTCCAGAAAGTAATTGATCATCGTATGAACATCCCAGAAATCGCTTCCTGTATAGGTATGGTTTTCACATTCCATCTGCAGTTCATAGCGGATCATATTTCGGAATGTCTTTGTTGCCAGATATTTAATATCATCGTTGCTGGAATCCTCCAGCAAAATCTGATCCACATACTTTCCTGCGTATTCGTGGGCATTGGCATATTGATGATTCAGCAGAACATTGCGGATAATATCTTTTTCTAACATAAGCTTGTTTCCTCCTTGAAAATCGTAGATTTTTTTCAATATCATATGAAATGGAAGCGCAAATTTGTTCAATATAATCATATTGCATCATAAAAAGGAGCGAATGTCAAGCAGTTTGTGCGAAAACAGAAAAATTAAAAAAAATGATTGACATTGTTGGCGGAATCCTCCATAATAGTAAGGAAGATTTTTTATGGAGACGTATCGAAGTGGCCGTAACGAGACTGATTCGAAATCAGTTGAACCTTTCTGGTTCCGTGGGTTCGAATCCCACCGTCTCCGCTTTTCAAGCCTGGTATTTACCGGGCTTTTCTTTGTCTTCCCACCTTTGTGACCGTTCAAGGAACAGCTGCATATGCTAAATGGAGGAGGAATCCCTCCTGCCGGAATATGGAATCACAGTTGTTTAGAAAGATAGGAGATCGAATTGAATGGAAAAATTTTTAATGATAGCAGGTCATGGAGGAGCTCCATATGACCCGGGAGCTACGGGCAATGGATACGAGGAAGCAAATCTGACCAGAGATTTGGCAGAGAGAATCGTCCAATCTTCCAGGACAGCCGGATTGGATATTACGCTGTTCGATACCAGCCAGAATATGGTGCAGGTATATCGTAACGGAGGTACTTTTCCGTTTCAGAAGTATGATATGTGTCTGGAAATTCACTTCAATGCATCTGCCCTGGAATCATCAGTCAAAGACGGAAAAAAGAAAGGCACCATGTTTTATACGCATTCTTCCATGTCGAAAGAGACGGAAGAAATGGGGCAAAGGATTCTGGATGCGATGATTCGTCTGGGAAGTGTCCAGGCCTGGGATGGACTCGTACCATCCACGGCCCAGTTTGCGGAGGGACTTTTGGTACAGAACCGAAGTTATTCGGCGGGCTGCGAACATCTGCTTCTGGAAGTGGCATTTATCAGTGATGCGGATGATGTGGAGTGGTATATGGAAAACAGGGATGCTATCGCTTCCTCTATCACAGACATTTTTTGTGAATCAGCCGGTATCAGCAGACAGGAAGGCAAATATATCGGTATGGTATGTAATGTTCCGGAAGGCGACAAGCTGAATGTGAGAAGCAAACCGGAGAACGGGGCTTCTCTCATAGCCGAATGGCCAAAATTATCGGATGGCAACTTGGTAGAAGTCTTGGAGAATCTGGACAGCGGATGGGTAAAGATAAGGATAGCCGCTCGTTACATCGGATATGTGTTTGGAGATTATCTTGTCAATGTATCTGAAGGAAAATATTTGGCGAAAGTGGTAAACGTACCGGAGAGGGACAGCCTGAATGTGCGTGTCAATCCCGGAAATGAGGAGCCGCTTTTGAAAGAATGGCCTCGATTGTCCAATGGAAACGTGGTGGAAGTTTTGGGGGCTGTGGGAAATGGATGGATGTATGTGAAGATAGCTGCCAAGTATAAAGGATATGTATTTGGAACATATCTGGAACGGATATAAAGCAAACAGCAGTATCCTTGCTGCCGAGGAGTGAATCCGTTTGTGATATACCTGAAATGAAAGAAAAAAGAAAATATTTATTAGTTGTGATTTGTCTCAGGTTAGGGTATAATGTACGCAAACACTGAGAACCAATCGATGCAGCGCGGACGGAGACTCTCTTTTGGTCTGCTTATTGTCTGAGGCTCTCGGTATTTTTGAGAAAGGAAATGTGCACAGACACATGGAATAGGAATGTTAGTATGAAACAGAATAGTATTGCGAAGCCAAATAACAAAATAAAAATAAATATTGCTGAGAAGCCGCTTCATCTTTGGGATTATCTGATTTTTCTGGTCATTGCCCTTTTTTGTTTTTTTGTTTTTCAGCAAACGGATCTCGTCCATACAACAGGCTGTTCGTATGGATATTTAAATGGTCATATTCTGGATTTTTATGATTACTGTGCAGAATTCGATATCCATCCCAGCTATCTGCCGAGTACGTATATTTTGTTTGCGATTTGGAATATCCCAATGAAACTGTTTGGAGTGGTCGATGTTCCGAGCTTAGAAATCCCATATGTGGCTCTGATGTGGTCAAAAATCCTTCCGTGCCTGTTTTATCTGGCTTCCGGCTATCTGGTTTATAAGATCAGCATGCAGATTGGCATGGGAAGCAGAAAATCAAAGATTTGTGCCTTCGCCTTTCTGACAATGCCCATGGGAGTTTTTATCCAGTTTATATTTGGCCAGTATGATGCATTTATGCTGTTCTGCATTTTGCTGGGGGTATATTATTTCCTGAAAAACAGATTATTCTGGTTTGTTTTTTGGTTTGGATGGGCGATTACATTCAAATATACGGCGTTGATTTTCTTTCTGCCGCTGCTGCTTTTGCGCTGTAAGAATATCTGGAAGATCATTGGGGCCGGAGTCGGAGCGCTCATTCCCACCATCCTGGAGTTTGGACTTTACTTAAGCAGTTCCGCATTCCGCGATTATGCATTTGGCATCGGCACGAAGGGGGACACTCCAACCAATTATATTTTCAATGCCGGAATTGACACGGGATTCTACTGGAGCGCATTTCACTATGAAGTGAGTCTCGTTATACTGGTATTCGGCGTCATCTGCGGGCTGGCTTATTTTACCACTCCGAAAGATGAAAAAGACATGGTCAAATGGACGTTTTTCCTGGAATGTCTGGTGGTATTTGACATCTTTGGCCTTTCCAAATGGCATCCACAGTGGCTGCTGCTGGCAGTGCCGTTTTGGGTAATCAGCGCTTTCATCAATAAGAATACCAAAATATTCATGATTGTGGATATCATTTTCATGGCAGTCTATGTGATTTTTGTCGTTCAGATGTTCCCGAATAATGTGGATCAGGATGTGCTGAATCAGGGAATTTTCGCTTCCACGTTTACCAATGGGGTAGTGGGCAATGAAATGATGATGAAGGATACGCTGGGCATTGTGGGACCTCAGATTCTATTATCCCTGATTTCCACGATTATGCTGGTCTGCGGTCTGTTTAAGCATCCCAAATACTGCCTGGAAAATTTCAGTGAGCCGACGGATCACTGCATGGGGTGGATTCGGACACGGCTGATTGCGGGAGTACTCCTGTTCGCCGCGCCTGCCATGGTATCTCTGTGGGCAAAATATACTCCGCCTTATGAGACATATAATACGATGGCAGTGGAACCGGCACATGAAATAAAGGGTGTGAACCTGGACCCGGACAATAGAGAAGTGAGTCAGATCATACATTCTGAGGGAACAGAGATAAATAAGATTCAGTTTAAGCCTGCCGTATATAATACCATTTGTCAGGCAAACCTGACTGTGTCTGTAAAGAAAGCAGGGAGTGACGACATTTTATTCCAGACAGTTCTGGATGCGTCGGAATGGTATGACTGGGAGGTCGTGACGATCAAGACGGGAAGTATTCCGGTGGAAGACGGAGAATATTATGAGATTGTTTTCCGCATGGATCCGAAGACTGGGCAGACCGCGAATCTCCTTCTGAGTGCTGTTTATGCGCCTGACAAGGATGAAAGCGGAAAAGTCATTTCTGAGAGCGAGAGAGCTGTGACCGATGATCCAAGGGAGATGGCGTATATTGGAGGTGAGCGTCAGGAGTTCGCCCTGGATTTGATTGTTTATCAGCAGTGATGAAAGAAGAAATAAATAGGGAGACTGTTCTGTGTACGCGGTGACGGTCTCCTTTTTTTTGGAGCATAAGGCCGATTCGATAAAATAGTTGACTTTTCTGTATTAAATTATTAAAATAAAACGATATGAAAGGCTTGGCAGAAATATCTGTATATATGTATATTTTGCAGCAAATGTAAGACAGTATGAAAGGAAGGATTGGCACATGAAGATCAGCGAGATTTTGAAACAGGATAAAGTAACACTTTCATTTGAGGTTTTTCCGCCCAAGACAAGTGATGCATTTGCATCTGTGGAAAAAGCCATAGCGGAGATTGCGCAGTTAAAACCGGATTTTATGAGCGTGACCTATGGGGCAGGCGGCGGGACGAGCGCCCATACTGTGCAGATTGCCTCCAATGTATTTCACAATTATGGGGTGACGCCGCTTGCGCATCTGACCTGTGTTTCTTCTACAAAGGAGCATGTACATAGGGTTTTGGGAGAGCTGAAAGAGCATAATATTGAAAATATTCTGGCCCTTCGCGGGGATATTCCGGCTGACGGCCTGGATGAAGCGGCCATCGAATACCGACATGCAGCCGATTTGATCCATGACATCAAACAGCACGGTGATTTCTGCATCGGCGGCGCCTGCTATCCGGACGGCCATACGGAATCCACGAATAAGGAGGAGGATATCAGATATCTGAAAGAAAAAGTGGATGCCGGATGCGAATTTTTGACGACACAGATGTTTTTTGATAATAATATCTTTTATAATTTCCTTTACCGGATTCGGGAACAGGGAATCACTGTGCCGGTGATTGCCGGAATCATGCCGGTGACAAACGGAAAACAGATCTCCCGAATCTGCCAGCTTTCCGGAACGTATCTTCCGGTCAGATTTAAAGCCATCGTGGATCGTTTCGGTGATAATCCGAAAGCCATGAAACAGGCAGGGATTGCCTATGCGACGGATCAGATTATCGATCTGGTGGCAAATGGAGTCCGTCATATTCACGTTTATTCCATGAACAAGCCGGAGGTTGCTGCGGGAATTCAGGCAAATCTGTCAGAGATCATCAAATAATAGGGCCCGAGTGTGCAGGAAATACGGCAAAAGAGCGGGGGAATGACAGAACGAAAGGGGAACGGCATGCAGTGGGAAATCAATCGAAGAGAAGTCAGAAGATATTTGGGATATGGAAACAAAGAGCCGGATGAAGCGGTCAATGACATGGTGGAGGACTGTATTTGTCAGCTGAAAGAGGCGGTCGTTCCCAAAGCGGTATATCAGGTGTTCCCATTGAAGCAGGGGGATGCGGACTGGCTGGATCTGACGGCATTTTGTGTGCAGAGTAAGAATTTGGCGCGGAATCTGCGCGGATGCGGGGAAGTGATTTTGTTTGCAGCCACGCTGGGGATCCAGGCAGATCAGCTGATTGCCCGCCTGTCCAAAAGAAAGATGAGTCAGGCAGTGGTCATGCAGGCGGTGGCAGCGGCAGCGATTGAGGCGTACTGCGACAGCTGGCAGGCGCAATTAAAGGAACTGTTTCAGAAAAAAGGAAACTATTTAAGACCGCGTTTCAGTCCGGGTTATGGAGATTTCCCCCTGGAATTCCAGGTGCCGTTTCTGCAGGCGCTGGAGTGCCCAAAGAAGATTGGCCTGACGGTTACAGACAGCCTGCTTCTCGCACCGTCAAAATCTGTGACAGCCGTCATGGGAATCAGCTGTCAGGATGAGAAATGTCCGATACAGGGATGCGAGGCCTGCGAAAAAGCAGATTGTCAGTTTCGAAGATAACGCAAGTTACCAATATGCGGTCATAAGGGAAGGAGAACCGGTACACAATGAAAACATGGAAGGAACGACTGGGAAAAGAATGGCTCTTTTTTGATGGGGGTATGGGAACCATCCTGCAGGAAAATGGGCTGAAAGCAGGAGAATTGCCGGAGACGTGGAATATCAGCCATCCGGATGCGATCCAATCTCTCCACCGCGCCTATCTGGAAGCCGGGGCAGATATTATCAATACCAACACGTTTGGGGCAAACGGATTGAAATATAAAGAAGACGGGGAGTATTCTCTAAAACATGTGATAGAGTCTGCGGTGGCACTGGCAAAGCGAGCCAGGGAAGAGACCGGAAGAACAGATGCTTATATTGCACTGGATATCGGACCCACCGGTAAATTGCTGAAACCCATGGGCGATCTGGCGTTTGAGGACGCCTATGAGCTTTTTAAAGAAGTCGTTTTGATCGGAACGGAAGCCGGAGCGGATCTGATTTTGATTGAGACGATGAGTGACACGTATGAGGCGAAAGCAGCTGTTTTGGCAGCAAAGGAGAACAGCAGTCTCCCCGTGATTGCTACCATGATATTTGGAGAGAACGGAAAGCTTCTTACAGGGGCGGATCCGGCTGCCGTAGTCGCCTTGCTGGAAGGACTGTCTGTAGATGCTCTGGGAATGAACTGCGGACTTGGTCCTGCGCAGATGAAGGAAATCGTCGGAGAACTGGTTTCCTATGCCTCCATTCCGGTGGTGGTAAATCCCAATGCCGGTCTTCCGAGAACTGAAAACGGCAGGACGGTCTTTGATGTGGGGCCGGAAGAATTTGCAGAGGTAATGGAGGAAATTGCCGGGATGGGCGTTCAGGTACTGGGCGGATGCTGCGGCACCACGCCGACTCACATAAAAGCCCTGCGTGACCGCTGTAAAGAACGGCCTTTGATACCGCCGAAAAAGAAGAACCTCTGTATGGTATCTTCCTATTCCCATGCAGTCATGATCGGAAACGAGCCGGTGATCATCGGCGAGAGAATCAATCCGACGGGAAAGAAAAAACTGAAGGAAGCGCTTCGGGAAAAAAATATGGAATACATTTTGAATGAAGGGCTGACTCAGGAAGAAAAAGGCGCCCATATATTGGATGTCAATGTGGGACTGCCGGAAATTGACGAACCGGAGATGATGGAGCAGGCCGTCACACAGCTTCAGGCCATCCTGGACCTTCCGCTTCAGATCGATACCTCCAATATGGAGGCCATGGAGCGGGCCATGCGCTGCTACAATGGAAAACCCATGATCAATTCGGTCAATGGAAAGAAGGAAATCATGGATGCCGTGTTTCCCCTGGTAAAGAAATACGGCGGTGTGGTGGTTGGCCTTGCTCTGGATGAAACGGGAATTCCGGATACGGCAGAAGGAAGAGTGAAAATAGCGGAAAAGATCTATTCGGAAGCGGAGAAATATGGGATTGAACGAAAGGATATTGTGATTGATGCCCTGGCCATGACCATAAGTTCGGATACCACATCCGCAGGCGTGACCTTGGAGACGCTGAAACGAATCCGGGATGAATACCACGGGAATACCATTTTGGGTGTATCCAATATTTCCTTTGGCCTTCCAAAGAGAGAAATCATCAATGCAGCTTTCTACACCATGGCGATGCAGAATGGATTGAGCTGTGCCATTATAAATCCGAATTCAGAGGATATGATGCGGTCGTATCATGCGTATCTGGCCCTGGCCGGTCTGGATGAGCAGTGCAGCCGTTATATTGAAGCCTATGGCGGCCAGGCGGAGGAGAAGAAGGTTCCGTCGGGAGCATCCAAAGAGGAGATGCCCCTGTTTTCCTGTATCGAGAAAGGATTAAAAGAGAAAAGCGCTGAAGCGACAAGACGCCTGGCAGAAGAAAAAGAACCCCTGGCCATTATCGATGAAGAGCTGATTCCTGCCCTGGATCATGTGGGAAAGGGATTTGAAAAGGGAACGGTATTTCTTCCCCAGCTTTTGATGAGCGCCGAAGCGGCGAAGGCGGCGTTTGAGGTTCTGAAGCAGTTTATGGAGCGCTTCGGAACCGTTCAGGAGAAGAAGGGAAAAATCATCCTGGCCACAGTAAAAGGCGATATCCATGATATTGGAAAAAATATCGTGAAGGTTCTGCTGGAAAATTACAGCTATGACGTCATCGATTTGGGAAAGGATGTATCGCCGGAGACGATCGTTCAGACAGCCATCCGGGAAGATGTAAAACTGGTGGGACTCAGCGCTTTGATGACGACTACAGTGGTTAATATGGAAGAAACCATACGCCAGCTGAGGACGGAAAAACCGGATACGAAGATTGTGGTGGGAGGTGCGGTTCTCACGAAGGAGTATGCCGAATCCATTGGGGCGGACTGTTATGCGAAGGATGCCATGGCAACCGTGCATTATGCACAGGAGGTTCTCGGGTAAACCACGGGGCATGAGGGGAAATAGTCATTGAAACTTTAGAAGGGATGTTGTACAATAAAATCATAAAGATGAGAACATGCCTGAAGGGAAGAAAGTGGGGAAGGAATGATGAGAGAACGAAAATTAGCGATATTTTTTCCAGGCGGCAAATATGGTACGCAGGCTCCGCTGTTTTACTATGCGGATCTGGTTATGGCAGAAAAAGGATATGAAGTGATAGAGATTTCTTACGATGATCTGGCAGTGACATCCAGTGACTGGATTAATCAGACAAGGGAACAGATCTGGGGACGCCTGAAACGGATTGACTTTTCTGCCTATGGTGAGATCGTCCTTGTCGCAAAAAGCATTGGGACGGTTCTGGCCGGATGGATCAGAACGAAGATCGGCAGGAATGTGAAGACGATATTCCTCACTCCTTTGCGCGGGGCGTTCGAATACATGGATAAGGAAAACAGCATGGTCATCGCAGGAACGCTGGATCGGCTGCTCTCCGGGGAAGAGCTGGCGGGATACTGTGAGGAAAAGGAAATTTGTCTGCACCAGTTTGAAGGAGCAGGACATGCCATTGTGGACCGGAAGAATCCGGTAAGAAGCGCAGAGATCTTGACGGAGATTGTCAAATTGTATGAGGAATTTATTCCGGATTGATTCCAATGCAGTTTGGGGATGGATTCTGGAATTCGATGATAGAAATGGATAGGTGGGCATTCGGCTGCAGTTTTAGGTAAAATGGCAGCGGGGTGCCTGCTTTTTTTGCGAAGCCCCTTTACAAATCAACCGGAAGATGATATAGTGAACATATGTTCTTGAATAACAATTGGATTTTCGTCCATACTAGTTTACTGGAAATGCCATAGACAAAAGGACAGCTCCATGGAGAAATGGCAGGAAAACGTTTGGATGCGCGGATTCTGCGGGCAACGTGGGAAAGGAATGCGCGGAAATGAGGGAAAAATGGACGAAAAGGAAAAAAACGAAACAATCAAAGAGACGGGGCAGATGACGCTGGAGGAAAACAGGGAGAAACACAGGATTCATTTGCTGACGATCATCGGTGAGGTAGAGGGGCATGAATGCCTGGCCTCCAATTTGAAATCGACGAAGTATGAGCATGTGCTTCCGCAGCTGGCAGCTTTGGAAGACGACCAATCCATGGATGGGATGCTTATCCTGATCAATACAGTGGGCGGCGATGTGGAAGCTGGTTTGGCTATCGCAGAGATGATTGCATCCATGAGCATTCCCACGGTGTCACTGGTGCTGGGCGGCAGTCATTCCATCGGTGTACCGCTGGCAGTGTCGGCGGATTATTCATTTATTGTGCCCACTGCCACCATGATGATCCATCCGGTGCGGATGAATGGAACGATCATAGGTGTTCGGCAAAGCTATGATTATTTCAAAAAGATTCAAGACCGCATTACCGGGTTCATCGAATCACATTCCGGGATTGAGGAACAGCGTCTGCTGGAACTGATGATGGATACGGAGACATTGACCAGAGATGTGGGTTCCATACTCGTGGGCGGCGAGGCTGTGAAAGAAGGACTCATAGACGAGGTGGGCGGCATTCGGGAGGCATTGTCACATCTCCACATGATGATTGAAAATAAAAAACAAGTATGATATAATCACAAAAGCAATGGACAGGAGTGCTTTTATACAGGGCTGTTTGGAACTATTACAGTGGTATGAAAGCGCTCCTTAGGCAGTCTGCACAGACGTTTGTTGTTTTCAGGAGAATGAAGTCAGGGGGAAGTTGGATGGCAGCGACAGGAAAAAAGGTACAGACAGGACAGACAAAGAAAAAAAGTACATCGGCAGCCGGACAGAAGCGTACGGCCAGTCAGGGAAAACGAAAAACAACTGCTGGAAAAAGTACCGCGAGAGCGAAGACATCGAAACGTTCCAATTCAAAAAAGAAACAGGATAAGATTGAAGCGTACGTATGGAAAGACATCGGATTGATTATCTGCCTGGTATCTTCCGTACTTTTGTTTGTCAGTTGTTTTGAACGCTTTGGACCATATTTAAGCTGGCTGAAGCAGATAAATTTTGGAATTTTCGGATACATAGGATATATCACGCCGTTTATCCTGGCGGGATTGTCCCTTTATTTTATTGTAAGTGCGAAAAAGGTTCATCCGCAGCTGAAAATTCTGGGATGGATTTTAAGTTTATGCGGGTTATGCGGTCTGTCCAGGCTATGGTTTCAGGTGGAAAACGGAGGCGGCTGGATTGGACAGAAATTATATGAAGGCTTGTTTTCCCATCTGGGAGCGGTGGGAATGTATCTTACCATGGTGGGGGCTGTTCTCATCGGCCTTGTGCTGGTGACCGAGTGGTCCATCATGGGATTTTTCGGGAAAGGTTCCCGCAGAGCCATCGAGGCGGTGAAGGGAAGCGCAAAGCTCCACAAAGAAACGTATGAGGTAAAAGCAGAAGAGCGGGCGCTTCGCCGTGAACAGGCTCTTCAGGAAAAGCGAATGTTAAGACAGCAGGAGCTGGAACGGATCCGGGAAGAGCGGGAGAAGATGCTGAAGAATCGTCTGAGTCCTGTCTCTGGAATCGGGGATACTACGCTGGCTCCGGATGACGCCAATACACCTGCACCGGACAGGGAAGAGGAAAAGAAGGAGACGAAGAAATCCGGGAAAGAACCGAGGACGAGCGGTGTTCAGGAGATTAAGATTTCCGGCCTTTTTGGTGAGGATAACAGGGACGATAATACGGAAGAGAAGAATCCCAATAAAAACACACTTGGTGAGGAAGAGGAACAGTGGGTCAATACCTTCACCGGTGAAATCTACTTTGGAGACACTCCTTTGGAGAAAGAGGCAGGAAAGCTTGAGGAAGACTTTGTTCGCCCCGGAAAAGACAGCCGCACCAATGAAGAGATCGAAGCCATGGATCAGAACTACCATGTGAAAGAGGAAAAAAGCATTGTAATGGAAGAGGCTTTTTTCCAGGAACTGAAGGAAAATCTGGAGACGATAAACGAAGAAGAGGAGCGAAAGGCGGACCTGGCCGAAAAGGCGCTGGAACCGGAGCTTTCTTTGGAGGATTCCAAGGAGGAACTTCCCTGGGATGAAAAGGAACCGGAAAGCCCTCTGGAAGAGAATCCGGCAGAGTATAAGACGGTGACGACTGCTTCCGGAAAAGTGATTACAGTGGAACTGGACGGCGTCCCCGGAGAGAGAAAACGACCAAAACCAGAGCCCAAAAAAGAACCGGAGGAAGAGACAGCAGTTGTCATCAACGATACATACGTGGAGCCCAAAGAATACGAGTATCCCTCACTCAAACTGCTCAAAAAAGGGCAGAATGCATCCCAGAGGGGAGCGGAGCAGGAACTGCGGAAGACAGCCGCCAAGCTGCAGCAGATTCTCCAAAATTTTGGCGTGGGCGTCACTGTGACCAATATCAGCTGCGGACCGGCTGTTACCCGCTATGAACTGCAGCCGGAGCAAGGCGTAAAGGTGAGCAAAATCGTATCGCTGACGGATGATATTAAGCTGAATCTGGCGGCGGCAGACATCCGTATGGAAGCCCCCATCCCGGGAAAAGCCGCCATAGGCATCGAAGTGCCGAATAAGGAAAACCAGACCGTAATGCTGCGGGATCTTCTGGAAACGGATGAATTTAAGAAACACAAATCAAAGATCGCCTTTGCCGTGGGAAAGGATATCGGCGGACAGACAGTGGTGGCAGATATTGCCAAGATGCCCCATCTGTTGATCGCCGGTGCGACGGGATCCGGTAAATCCGTGTGCATCAATACGCTGATTATGAGTATTTTATATAAGGCAAAGCCTTCGGAAGTAAAGCTGATCATGATTGACCCGAAGGTGGTGGAATTGAGTGTCTATAACGGGATACCCCATCTTCTGATCCCCGTGGTTACGGATCCGAAAAAAGCGGCGGGGGCCCTTAACTGGGCGGTGGCGGAGATGATGCAGAGATATCAGAAATTTGCCGACATGAACGTCAGAGATATCAACGGATACAACAGAAAAGTGGAATCCGTCCAGGATGCGGCGGATGAAGAAACACCAAAGCCCATGCCGCGTATCGTCATTATCGTGGATGAGCTGGCTGATTTGATGATGGTGGCACCGGGAGATGTGGAAGATGCCATCTGCCGTCTGGCACAGCTGGCCCGTGCCGCCGGAATCCATCTGGTGATCGCCACCCAGCGTCCGTCGGTCAATGTCATCACCGGACTGATCAAAGCCAATGTGCCGTCCCGCATTGCCTTTTCCGTATCTTCGGGCGTGGATTCCAGAACCATCATCGATATGAATGGGGCGGAAAAGCTGCTGGGAAAAGGCGATATGCTGTTTTATCCTGCCGGGTATCAGAAACCGGCCCGCGTGCAGGGAGCGTTTGTATCGGACAGTGAGGTTTCCGCTGTGGTGGAATTTTTATCCGGGCAGACCAATGTCATCGGAGGAGGACAGGATCATACGATTGATCTGGCTTCATCCGCATCTGCTCTGGGAGGCAGGGGAGGCTCTGCCGAGAGGGATGATTATTTTAGAGATGCCGCCAAATTTATCATAGAAAAGGATAAAGCGTCCATCGGGATGCTGCAGCGGGTTTTTAAAATCGGATTCAACCGTGCGGCCAGAATCATGGACCAGCTGGCCCAGGCCGGAGTGGTCGGGGAAGAGGAAGGCACGAAGCCAAGGAAGGTTTTAATGTCCATGGAAGAGTTTGAGCAGTTTGCAGAGGAAAATCTGTGAGAATAGAGAAATCACAAGGAGGAAAGACAAATGAAAACAGATATTCAAATCGCACAGGAGGCGAAGATGCTTCCGATCCGTGAAGTGGTGGAGCCATTTGGCATCACAGAGGACGATCTGGAACTTTATGGAAAATATAAGGCAAAATTGTCCGATGAACTCTGGAACCGGGTGAAGGACAGAGAAGACGGAAAACTGGTTTTGGTTACAGCCATCAATCCCACACCGGCAGGGGAAGGAAAAACGACTGTCACCGTTGGACTTGGCCAGGCATTAAATAAGATGGGAAAGAAAACCATGATTGCCCTGAGAGAGCCTTCCCTGGGACCATGCTTTGGCGTAAAGGGAGGGGCCGCGGGCGGCGGATATTCCCAGGTAGTTCCGATGGAAGAGCTGAATCTGCATTTTACAGGAGATTTTCACGCCATCACATCGGCCAATAATTTGCTGGCGGCCATGCTGGATAACCACATTCAGCAGGGAAACGAACTGGATATTGATACGAGACAGATCACCTGGAAACGCTGCGTGGATATGAATGACCGCGTGCTGAGAAATGTGGTCGTGGGACTTGGCGCCAAGGCAGACGGATTTGTGAGGGAAGATCATTTTGTCATCACGGTGGCTTCTGAGATTATGGCGATTCTTTGTCTCTGCAATGATATGGCAGATTTGAAAGAACGACTGGGACGAATCATCGTCGCATATAATAGGAAAGGAGAACCGGTGACAGCGAGCGATCTGCATGCGGTGGGAGCGATGGCTGCCTTGCTGAAAGACGCCATTAAGCCCAATGTGATCCAGACGCTGGAACATACTCCCGCACTGGTGCACGGCGGTCCCTTTGCCAATATTGCCCATGGATGCAATAGTGTGCGCGCGACAAAGACTGCTTTGAAACTGTCGGATATCGTAATTACAGAAGCCGGATTCGGCGCGGACCTGGGAGCAGAAAAATTCTTCGATATCAAATGCCGCAAATCAGACCTGAAACCGGACGCAGTGGTTTTGGTCGCCACAGTGAAAGCGTTGAAGTACAATGGCGGTGTGCCGAAGACGGAACTGACGACGGAAAATCTGGATGCTTTGAAGAAAGGAATTGTAAATCTGGAAAAGCATATCGAAAATCTGCAGAAGTTCGGCGTTCCGGTGGTTGTAACGCTGAATGCATTCATCACCGATACCCAGGCAGAATACGAACTGATCCGCAGCTTCTGTGAGGAAAAGGGCTGTGAATTTGCTTTGGCCAACGTATGGGCAGAAGGAGGAGAAGGCGGTAAGGAACTGGCAGAGAAACTTCTGAATACGCTGGAAACAAAAGAAAGCCATTACCATGCACTGTATGATTTGGAGCTTCCCTTAAAGGAAAAAATAGAGACCATTGCCAGGGAAATCTATGGGGCGGACGGCGTCTCCTACGCTCCGGCAGCTTCCAGAGCCCTGAAGAAACTGGAAGAACTGGGATTCGGAAATCTGCCGGTATGCATGGCGAAAAACCAGTATTCCCTTTCCGATGACCAGACAAAGCTGGGACGCCCCACTGGATTTACGATTACGGTTCGGGATGTGTATGTCAGCGCGGGAGCCGGATTTGTCGTTGTGCTGACAGGCAATGTCATGACCATGCCGGGACTGCCGAAACATCCGGCAGCCTTCGATATCGATGTGGATGACAATGGCGTGATTACAGGACTGTTCTGATCGCGGAAGACGCGCGGCGGCAGCGGCAAAAATCAATAATGAAAATGGGAGAGTGTCATGAACCTGAAAGACTTGTTGAAAGACATTTCTTACAAGGTGATAAACGGCAGTGAGGATACCGATATTCGGGATATCGCATATGATTCTTCGGATATTCGAGAACAGGATTTGTTTGTATGCATTCAGGGAACGAAAGAAGACGGACACCAGTTTATCCGGGAAGCCGCAGATAAAGGTGCGGCTGCGGTGGTGATCCAGGATCAGAAGGCGTGGGAATTGGTTCAGAATACGTATGGAAAAGAGCTGCCGACGGCGATATGGGTTTCTGACAGCCGCAAAGCGCTCTCCTATTTATCAGCAAATTATTTTCATCATCCCCAGAAAGACCTGACGCTCATAGGGATTACGGGGACAAAAGGAAAAACGACGGTTTCTTGGATGCTGAAGGCCATTTTGGAGGCAGAGGGGAATAAAACCGGATTAATCGGGACCAACGGGGCCTATATCGGTCAGGTGAGAGTTCCGATTTTAAATACGACACCGCCCAGTTATGATATTTTTCACCTGCTGGATCGGATGAAAAAGGACGGATGCCGTTATGTGGTTATGGAGGTATCCTCCCAGGGCCTCATGATGGACCGGGTGGAGGGACTTGTTTTCGACTATGGAATTTTTACAAATATTTCCCCTGACCATATCGGTGCCGGTGAGCACAGGAATTTTGAGGAATACCTGTACTGGAAATCCATGCTGTTTCAGCAGAGCCGGATGGGAATCGTCAATGGGGATGATCTTCGGGCGGGGGATATTATGAAAGGAAGCACCTGCCCGTTTCTTTTATTTGGCACGAATCCGCTGGATGAACGAATCCGCTATGCGGCCGGGGATATTTCTCTGGTAAAAACACCGGATTGTCTCGGGTCTCGATTTACGATTCGGGATAGAGAAAGCGGCAGAACTGATCTGTGTGAGCTTTCCATCGCGGGGAGATTCAATATTTCCAATGCGCTGGCGGCTTATACGGCGGCTTGCGCGCTGGGGTGCCGTCGGGAATGCATCCTGACGGCATTGAAGAAAGTCAGTGTCCGGGGAAGGGCAGAGATGATCTATTCCAATGACAGATATCATTTGATGATTGATTATGCCCACAACGCGGTCAGCCTGGAAAGCCTTTTAAAGACACTGAGGGAATATAACCCAGGGCGTATTGTCTGTATATTTGGCTGCGGAGGCAACCGTTCCAGATACCGCCGATTTTCCATGGGAGAGATCAGCGGAAATCTGGCTGACCTGACCATTGTCACGGAAGATAATTCCAGAAATGAGGATCGGCTTTCCATTATGGAGGATATCATCACCGGAATTAAGCGCACAAAAGGAGACTATCTGGTGATTCCGGACCGCAGAGACGCCATACGGTTTGGCATGAAGTATTCCCAGCCGGGGGATTTTATCATTTTGGCGGGAAAAGGCCATGAAGACTATCAGGAAAAGAATGGAATCCGGATACCATTTTCCGAACATGAAATTGTGCGGGAACTTTTGGTATCCATGTAGAGAGGAAAAAGATTGTGTTGAATATAACTGTGGAAGATATTGTAAAGGCAGTGGGAGGGACGCTGCTTTGCGGCGACGGTCGGCAGATCATTGAGCATATCAGCATCGATTCCAGAAGCAGCCGGGGAAATGACATTTTTGTCCCGATCATAGGGGAAAAGGTGGATGCACATACATTCATGGGCCAGGCACTGTCGGTTGGATGCGCAGCCACGCTGACAAGTGAACATAAGGATAAGAATGAACTGGAGGAAACCATCCGCGGGTGGTCCGAACAGGAAAAAGAGGGGGCAGAGGGAAAAGCGTTTATTTCGGTTTCTGATACCATAGAAGCGCTGCATGAGATTGGCCGTTTGTGCCGCAGCCGCGTTTCGATACCGGCGGTGGGGGTAACCGGATCCGTTGGCAAAACGACGACCAGAGAGATGATAGCCACTGCGCTGTCTGCGGAAAAACGCGTCTTTAAGACCGGAAAGAATTATAACAGTTCCATCGGCCTTCCCATCACACTCTCCGAGATGACCAATGATTATGACATCGCTGTGCTGGAATTGGGGATGAATGTGCCGGGAGAACTGGGAACCATCGCGGATCTGGCGGATATTGATGTGGCTGTGCTGACCAATATCGGTGTGGCCCATATCGAGTATTTCGGCACCCAGGAGGCCATCTGCCGGGAAAAATATACCATCACGAAGGGATTCCACGGAACCAGAACCATCCATGGAAATAAGGGAATACTGTTTTTAAATGGAGACGATCCGTATCTGATGGCCATGAGAGATCTGACCGGTTATCCTTACAAGATTTACGGAACCAAACCGGGATGTGATTACCGGGCAGAGAATATTCGGATGGAAGATGGGCATTATCGGTTTGATTTTGTATTTGGAAACCGCCGGATTCCCGTGGCGCTGTCTGTCCTGGGAGACCACAATGTGGTAAACGCTGCCGGCGCCCTGGCAGTGGCCGATTATCTGGGCGTGGATGTGGAAAAAGCGGCGAAAGCCCTGACCGCGTTTACCGGTTTTCAGAATCGCCTTCAGACATTCCATACGGGCGGATATACGATCATTGACGATACGTATAATGCCAGTCCGGCGTCCATGAAAGCCGGGCTCTCCGTGCTGTGCGGATACGAGGCTCCCGGAAGAAAGATTGCCGTGCTGGGGGATATGTTTGAGCTGGGCAGCCGTTCAGAAGAATACCATTACGAAGTGGGTGAATTTGCGGCAGAGATGAATTTTGATGAATTGATCCTTGTTGGGGAGCATGTCTGCCAGATCGGGAAAGCCATGGAGGACAAAAACAGCAGGATTCCGGTCCGCCGTATGGAAACGAGGGAAGAGGCGGCTGCATATCTGAAAGGGATCCTGAAGGAAGGAGATGTCCTCTATCTGAAGGCTTCCAATGGTATGAAACTGAAGGAGATTACGAAGGCCCTGATGGGAGAGCAGTAAGGAGAAAAACGTGTACGCCAATATTATTGTGGATATTTCTCATGAACAACTGGACCGGACATTCCAGTACCGGGTTCCGAAAGCCATGGAAGAAGCGGTGGCAGTGGGAAGCCAGGTGGCGATTCCGTTTGGAAAGGGAAACCGGACGATTACGGGATATGTAATTGAACTGACGGAGACAGCGGAGTTTGATGAAAACCGGATGAAAGAGATTCTTTCCGTGGAAGAGCAGGCCGTGGCAGTCGAATCACAGATGATTCGTCTGGCGGCCTGGATCCGCCGCCAATATGGCTCCACCATGATCCAGGCCCTGAAAACCGTCATGCCTGTGAAAGATAAGGTAAAGCAGGTGGAAAAAATCTTCTATCACTGGAATGTTTCCAGGGAGGAGGCAGAAGCGGCCGTCTGTGAGGCAAAACGGAAACACTACAAGGCCCGGGCCCGTTTTCTGGAGGCATTGCTGGAAGAAGGCGTGCTGTCCAAAGAAGAGGCAGCGAAACGATTTCAGATCAGTTTGGCAACCATTCGCCCGCTGCTGGAAAAAAAGGTTATCCGCGAGGAAAGGGAGATTTCCCACCGCGGAGGCGCCAGGGCGTATGGGGCAGATGGGACAGGGGTGATACTGAATGAGGAGCAGAGAAGAATTGCGGACGATATCTGCCGCCATTATGATGCCGGAGACTTTCAGCCATGTCTGATCCATGGGATTACGGGCAGCGGAAAGACGGAAGTCTATATGGAAATCATGGATCACGTCATTGCCGGGGGAAAATCGGTGATCGTGCTGATCCCGGAAATCGCACTGACTTATCAGACCGTTATGCGTTTTTATAAACGTTTTGGAAATCGGGTATCCCTGGTCAATTCCAGATTATCGGCCGGGGAAAAATACGATCAGTTTATGCGGGCAAAGCGGGGAGAAATCGATATTATGATCGGGCCGCGTTCTGCTTTATTTACGCCTTTTCCCAATCTTGGACTGATTGTAATCGATGAAGAACACGAAAGTGCTTATAAAAGCGAATATATGCCCCGCTACCATGCCCGGGAGACGGCCATTGAACGCATGCGCATCTGCGGCGGGATGGTTATTTTGGGATCCGCGACTCCGTCCATGGAATCTTATTTTCGGGCAAAGACAGGGGAGTACCGGCTGTATCGGATGACGAAACGGGCCAGCAGCGGCAGTCAGCTGTCTTCGGTCCATGTGGTGGATTTGAGGGAGGAGCTGAAAGCGGGAAATAAATCCATCTTCAGCCGAACACTGTCCGAGATGATCCGCGGCCGCCTTCAGAAAAAGGAGCAGATCATGCTGTTTTTAAACCGAAGGGGGTATGCCGGATTTGTCTCCTGCCGACAGTGCGGAAAAGCCATCGGATGTCCCCACTGTGATGTCTCGCTGACTGCCCACAGGAATGGAATGCTGGTCTGCCATTACTGCGGCTATCAGATCCCGATGCCGAAAACCTGCCCATCCTGCCATTCTCCTTATATAGCCGGGTTTGGCCTGGGCACGCAGAAGGTGGAATCCATGGCAGCAGCGGCATTTCCAGGGGCCCGGATCCTTCGTATGGATATGGACACCACTTCCAAAAAAGGAAGCCATGAGGACATTCTGACCCGGTTTGCCTCCGGTGAGGCAGATATTCTGGTGGGAACGCAGATGATTGTCAAGGGGCACGATTTTAAAAACGTCACTTTGGTGGGAATCCTGGCTGCTGACATGTCTTTGTATGCCGGAGATTATCGGAGCAGCGAGAAAACATTTCAGCTTCTGACCCAGGCGGCCGGAAGGGCAGGGCGAGGACAAAAGCAGGGAGATGTGGTGATTCAGACCTATACGCCGGAACATTACAGCATTGAAGCGGCAAAGAACCAGGATTATGAGGGATTTTATGAGAGGGAAATCATGTACCGCAGAATGCTGGGATATCCTCCCGCAGGTTTCCTGCTTCAGCTGCTGCTGACGTCCCAGTCAGAGGAAAAGGCGGAAAATTTGATAAATCAATATGCAGCATTGATTCAAAGGCGATATAATGGTATGATAGATACGATTGGACCCACAGACGCCCCCGTGTCCAAAATGAAAGACAGCTATCGGAAACTTCTCTATATGAAATCCAGGAAAATGGAATGGCTGATTCAGGCCAAAGATGATATAGAGAGCGCGTTTCAGGATGCTTCGCCTGGGCGCAGTGCGGCCATCCAATTTGACTTTAACTAGATTGGGAAGGAGAAACGCAGAAATGGCGATTAGAAAAATAAGGCAGCTGGGAGATGAATGCCTGACAAAAGTGTGCAAAGAAGTTAAAATGATCTCCCCAAGAACAAAGATTTTGGTGCAGGATATGTTTGACACCATGTATGAGGCCGGCGGTGTGGGCCTGGCCGCTCCGCAGGTGGGCGTATTAAAGCGCATCGTGGTGATTGATGTGGATGACAATCCCCATGTGCTCATCAATCCTGAGATCCTTGAGACCAGCGGAGAGCAGACCGGATATGAGGGGTGCCTCAGCTATGCCGGAAAGAGCGGCATCGTCACACGGCCCAATTATGCGAAGGTAAAAGCGCTGAATCTGGACGGCGAGGAATACATTCTGGAAGGGGAAGAGCTGCTGGCCCGGTGCATTTGCCATGAATGCGATCATTTGGAAGGGATCATGTATGTCCAGAAGGTGGAAGGCGATGTTGTGGATAATGCGGATCTCTATGCGGAAGAAGAGGAAACGGAGTAAAAGAAAGTTCAGATAACAGGGACGCGGTCCTTAGGAGAAAGGAACGGATGCATTTATGAGAATTGTTTTTATGGGTACACCTGATTTTGCAGTTCCCGCATTGGAAACTCTGATTCAGAGTGAACATCAGGTGGTGGGCGTCGTGACACAGCCGGACAAGCCCAAGGGCAGGGGAAAAGCGGTGCAGATGCCTCCGGTGAAGGAGAAGGCCCTGGAATATGACATTCCGGTTTTTCAGCCGGTGCGGATCCGAAATGAGGAAGCGGTAGGTCAGCTTCGCCAGTGGAAACCGGATGTGATCATCGTCGCAGCGTTTGGACAGATTCTGCCAAAGGAAATTTTGGAGATGCCCCGATACGGGTGCCTGAACATCCACGCATCACTGCTTCCCAAATACCGCGGTGCCGCGCCGATACAGCAGGCGGTGATCGATGGGGCAGAAGAGAGCGGCGTGACAATTATGCAGATGGATGAAGGGCTGGATACGGGGGATATGCTGAAGAAGGCCTCTGTACGCCTGGATAAAAAGGAAACGGGAGAATCCCTTCACGACAAGCTGGCTGTGCTGGGCGGTCCTCTGGTGCTGGAAGTGCTGAGAGAGCTTTCTGAGGGGACAGCCGTGCCTGTGCCTCAGAGGGAAGAAGAAAGTTCCTATGCAAAAATGTTGAAAAAAAATATGGGCCATATTGACTGGACAAAATCGGCTGCGGTGATTGAACGGCTGATCCGGGGATTGAATTCCTGGCCCAGTGCGTATACCGGATATGAAGGCAAAACCCTGAAGATCTGGGATGCCGATGTGGTGCAGGAACAAACAGAACATGCGCCCGGAACTGTGGTGCGTGTGGAAAAAGATGCGATTTGTGTTCAGACCGGAGAAGGCATATTGGAAGTGAAGGAAGTGCAGCTGGAAGGAAAAAAACGGATGGATATGGGAGCGTTTCTTCGGGGATACCATATGAAGGAAGGAATGATTCTGCAGTAGAGAAGATATGGGCAGTCGATGGAAGACGGCTCATGGAAGCATGGGACCGTCAGGTTTGAATTCGCAAAGGAGTTGATTATTATTATCAGTGCATTTTATAGTCCGTTTATGATGGTGTGGGATCCCACGTATGTGTTGATTATCATCGGTATGCTGCTGTCTCTGGCGGCGTCTGGCATGGTCAGAAGTACGTATGCCAAATATTCCGGCGTCAGAGCCATGAGCGGGATGACAGGGGCGCAGGCAGCAGAGCGTATTCTGCATTCCAAGGGAATTTATGATGTGCGGATTGAACATGTTTCAGGAAATTTGACCGATCATTATGACCCCAGGTCGAAGGTGCTTCGCCTGTCGGATACGGTATTTGGCTCCACGTCAGTGGCGGCCATCGGTGTGGCAGCCCATGAATGCGGCCATGCGGTTCAGCATCAGGAAGGATATGCGCCGTTATCCATCCGCACAGCCATTGTTCCGGTGACAAACTTTGCGGCGACTTTGAGCTGGCCGCTGATTCTGATTGGTCTGCTTTTGAGCCAGAGAACCGGAAATCTGCTGATTCAAATCGGGATCCTCCTGTTCTGTGCGGTGGTTCTGTTTCAGCTGATTACGCTTCCTGTGGAATTCAATGCCTCTTCCCGGGCGATCACACTTTTGAAGCAGAACGGAATTTTGTATGAAAATGAGGCAAAGATGACCGGAAAGGTTCTGCGGGCAGCAGCATTGACTTATGTGGCCAGTGCCGCGGCTTCTATTTTGCAGCTTTTAAGACTCATTATCTTATTTGGAGGAAGAAACCGTGACGACTGATTATACTGTGAATCTGCGTGCGGTGGCGCTGGATATTCTGCTGGAAGTTCTGGAAAAAGGCGCGTTTGGCCATCTGGTTTTGCGCCAGGCTCTGAATAAATACGGATATCTGGAGAAAAGCGAGCGGGCATTTTTGTCCAGACTGGCACAGGGATGCATTGCGCGAAAGATTGAACTGGATTACAGGATCGACCAGGTATCCAGTGTGAAGACCAAAAAGATGAAGGCGGTGATCCGCAATATCCTGCGGCTGACGGCTTACCAAATCTGGCATATGGATCAGGTCCCCGACCACGCGGCCTGCAGCGAGGCGGTGAAGCTGGCCGGCCGGAGGGGATTTGCACCGCTGAAAGGTTTTGTCAATGGCGTGGCGAGAAGCCTTGTCAGAAAGAAACAGGAGAATCATGGGCAGGATCTTCCCTTTTATGCCAAGTATTCGGTCCCCGAATGGCTGGATGGGTATCTGTCCCAGTTTTATGATGAGGAGGTACGCCGGGGTGTCTGGGAGTCCTGCCTGAAAGAAAACGAGTGGAGTGCGGAGAAGAAAAAGGGAATCTCCGTTCGATTGAATATCAGCCGAAGACCGGAAAAAGAGATTTTGGATTGCCTTCAGGCAGACGGAGTGACGGCAGAAAAAATAGAAGGAATTCACCAGGCCTATGTCATTCGGGGATATGATACCCTGGAGGGACTGGAGGCATTTCAGAAGGGATATATTCAGGTACAGGACGGCAGTTCCATCCTGGCAGGCCAGGCGGCAGCGCCAAAGGAAGGTGCCTTTTGTATCGATGTGTGCGCCGCTCCGGGAGGAAAGAGCATACACCTGGCGGATCTTCTGGCAGGCAGCGGTATGGTGGAGAGCCGCGACCTGACACCGCAGAAGGTGAGTATGATAGAAGAAAATATCCGGCGGTGCGGGTTTTCCAATATCCGGGCCAGTGTGGCTGACGCATCGGCGGATCGGCCGGAGGATCATGAAAAAGCAGATCTGGTCATGGCTGACCTTCCATGTTCCGGGCTTGGCGTCATCGGCCGCAAGCCGGATATTAAATATCAGATGACAAAAGAAAAAATGGACAGCCTGGCAGCCCTTCAGAGAACGATTCTGTCCGTTGTTCAGGGATATGTAAAGCCGGGAGGGACGCTGATCTACAGTACCTGTACCATAAATCCGGCGGAAAATGAGAAAAATGTGGAATGGCTGCAAAAGACATATCCATTTCGCCTGGAGTCACTTTCTCCTTATCTGGACGAGAAGATATTCGGAGAAACGGTTCGAAAGGGGTATGTACAGCTCATGCCCGGATCCTATGAGGGGACGGGGTTTTTCATAGCCAGGCTGAAAAGGATATAACATATAATTATGAAAGAAAAAATAGACATCAAATCACTGGATTTAGACGAACTGCAGAGGTTTGTGGAATCCATGGGAGAAAAGAAATTTCGTGCCAAACAGATTTATGAATGGATGCACCAAAAATTGGTGACGGATTTCTCTGAGATGACGAATCTGTCGAAGAATATCAGGGAAAAACTAAACCAATCCTGTGAATTGACTGCTTTGGAAACGGTGGATGTAAAAATTTCCAAGCTGGACGGGACCAGAAAATATTTATTCGCCCTTTCGGATGGGAATGTCATCGAAAGTGTTCTGATGAAGTACAAGCATGGCAATTCCGTATGCATATCATCCCAGGTGGGGTGCAGGATGGGATGCCGTTTCTGCGCCTCTACCCTGGACGGTCTGGAGCGAAATCTGGCGCCGTCTGAGATGCTGGATCAGATTTACCGCATTCAGCAGGATATTGGAGAGAGAGTATCCAATGTCGTGGTGATGGGATCCGGAGAGCCTCTGGACAATTTTGATAATCTTTTGAAATTCATAGAATTGATTACCCATGAAGACGGACTTCAGATCAGCCAGAGGAATATTACAGTTTCCACCTGCGGGATCGTTCCGAATATGTATCAGCTGGCTGACCGGAAACTGCAGATCACGCTGGCGCTGTCTCTTCATGCCCCAAACGATGAAGTGAGAAAAACGCTGATGCCCATCGCCAACGCATTCCCGCTTTGTGATGTCATGAAGGCCTGCGATTATTATTTTGAAAAAACAGGCAGGCGCATGACGTTTGAATACAGTTTGGTCAGCGGAGTCAATGACAATGAAGAGGAAGCAAAGGCCCTTTCTGCTCTGATCGGGCATAGAAACTGCCACATTAATTTGATTCCTGTGAATCCGATTAAAGAACGTGATTTTGTGCAGTCTGATAAGGAAAATATTGTGAATTTCAAAAAATTGCTTGAAAAAAATGGAATTAATGTTACTATAAGAAGAGAAATGGGCAGGGATATTGACGGCGCATGCGGCCAACTGCGGAAACGTTACCTGGACCGGAAGGGAGATGAACAGCGTGCAGGCATGTAGTAAAACAGATATTGGTTTGGAACGGCCAATCAATCAGGATTCGCTTTTTTGTTCTACGTCACCTGTGGGAAAGCTGCCGAACCTGTTTATGGTCGCGGACGGGATGGGAGGCCACAATGCGGGGGATTTTGCATCCAGATATACAATTCATAAAATGGTAGAACTGATCGAACAGTCTGCTTTGCCTGACCCGATTCATATATTGAAACAGGCTGTCCGCCAGGTGAATCACATCTTACTGGAAAAATCATATGAGGATGAGCATTTGCGTGGAATGGGAACGACGCTTACGCTCGCTACAGTCATAGGGCGAAGGCTCTTCGTCATGAACATAGGAGATAGCCGGACATATGTGATCAACAGCCGGATACGTCAGATTTCCAGAGATCACTCTTTTGTGGAAGAACTGATCGCCAGAGGAGAGATGGAAAAAGGGTCGGAGGAATATTGGAAAAAGAAGAATATTATCACAAGGGCGGTCGGAGCTTATACGTCCGTCATTCCGGATTTTTTTGAAATCCCTTTGTTTGGAGGGGAACATTTGCTTCTTTGTTCCGATGGTCTGACCAACATGGCCGAGGACGAAGAGATACAGAAGATTGTTTGCGCGGATGAAGATCTGGAAACGCGTACCAATGAGCTGATTGATTTAGCAAATAGAAATGGCGGTAAGGATAATATAGCAGTTATTCTTGCAGACCTGGATTAAGAGGTGAAACCATGTTACGAGTAGGAATGTTTCTGGCAGACAGATATGAGATTCTGAGCCAGGTGGGGACGGGCGGCATGGCAGATGTCTATAAGGCACGCTGCCATAAACTGAACCGTCTTGTGGCGATTAAAGTGCTGAAAGAGGAATTCTGCAAAGACAAAAAATTTGTGGCCAAGTTCCGCATTGAAGCGCAGTCGGCAGCCTGTCTGACCCATCCGAATATTGTGGGCATCTATGATGTGGGGGAGGAAGGCGATATCCACTACATTGTAATGGAGTATGTGGAAGGCATTACATTAAAAGATTATATCACGCGGAAGGGAAGACTGGAAGTTAAGGAAACCATTGGGATTTCCATACAAGTGGCCCAGGGAATCGCCGCGGCCCATGAACAGCATATCATCCATCGGGATATTAAGCCGCAGAATATTATCATCTCGAAAGAGGGAAAGATCAAAGTGACCGATTTCGGTATTGCGCGGGCGATTACAGATGACACAACAGCCATGTATGGAGCCATGGGATCGGTTCATTATATTTCACCGGAACAGGCCAGGGGTGGATACTGTGATGAGCGCAGCGATATCTATTCCCTCGGTATCACCATGTATGAGATGATCACAGGGCATGTTCCATTCGATGGGGACAGCACAGTGGCTGTGGCATTGTCCCATATCAATGAAACCATGACTCCGCCGAGTCAGGTGGTGCCGGGGATTCCTCTGGCACTGGAACAGATTATTTTTAAATGTACGCAGAAAAAGCAGGATCGCCGATACTTAAGCTGCAGTGAACTGATCGATGATCTGAGGAAAGCTCTGGTGACGCCAAATGAAAACTTTGTCAAAGAAGTTCCTCTGATGAATGACAATCCCACTGTGATGCTCAGTGACGGAGATGTGACAAAAATTCGCCAGGAATCCAGGGAACTGGAAGGACTTCCGATCCGCGCAGGGGAGATGGTAAGAGGCGAGAATCCGAAGGAGTCATGGGAAGAGGAACTGGACGATGACAGAGATGAAGACAGCTCCATGTACCAGGGATATGATGCGTATGATGATTATTACGATGATGAAGACGAAGACGACGAGGAAGAAAAGAGCGGGACAACGTTTGATAAGGTCATCCTGGGAATCGGGATCGCCTTTGCAGTCATTCTGGTTGCACTCTTAGTCTATGTGGTGGGAAGTCTGGCCGGTTGGTTTGACGGCAGTTCTTCCAGGCCTTCCTATGTCAGCGACAGCAATGTCACGGCAGAACCGCTTCCGTCCGGAGAGACACTGGATGACAAACATACGCTTATGCCGAACGTCCTTGGCATGGATCAGGAAACAGCGATTCGGACACTGGAAGAGGCAGATTTGGAATATGAGATCGATCCCCAGTATGAATATTCCGAAGAGTATGAGATTGGCCAGGTGTGCCAACAGGAGTATCCGGCCAATGAAGTTTTGGCAAAACATACAAAGGTTCGGTTGGTACTCAGCCTTGGCACCAGTAAGTATACCATCGACAGCGCAAAATATGTCGGTGCCACCAGGCGCCGCTTTGAATTGGACTTCAAACAGTATGAGGACAGAATCAATCTGGTCTATGTGGTGGAGGCCAATGAGTCCATTCCGAAAGATCAGATCATCCGGTTTGATCCGGCGGAAGGTGTGCTGGATGATGGAGATACCCTGACTGTTTATATCAGTTCCGGACCGGAATACGTGGAGGTGCCGGATCTGACGAATATGACGATACAGCAGGCCAGGGATGCGCTGGAAGATGTGGGACTGGTTCTCGGAGAAGAATCCGAAGGATACAGCAGTGTGGATATCGGGCTGATCTGCGGTCAGAGTTCTGAACCATACTCGACGGTAAGGAGCGGAAGTACCATCGATATTGTCATCAGTATCGGAGAAGAACGGGTGACAGTACCGAATATAGCAGGACGAAGTCTGGGAGAAGCACAGGAAATGCTGCGGGCAGCCGGTCTGGCGTACAGCGTGTCGGAGGAAGAAAGTGACTCCGTACCGGCGGGCCAGGTGATCAGCCAGAGTATTTCCAGCGGTGTTTCCGTGGGAAGAGGAACGACAGTTATTATAGTAGTCAGCAGCGGCCCGGGAGAGACAGAACCATCGACACAGCCGTCAACTCCGCCGCAGCCGGAGACGACAGCACCGGCTGAGACCCAGCCGCCGCAGCCAGAGACGACAGCACCGGCTGAGACCCAGCCGCCGCAGCCGGAGACGACGGCACCGGCTGAGACCCAGCCGCCGGAGTCATCCGCACCGGCGGCGGGAGAATCCACTCCGGCAGCGCCGTAAAGAATAGAACCGCAAAGGGAAATCCCGTGTTTTCAGTGTTGGATTGACATTGGGAAGGGATTTCCTTTTCCGGTTTATTGGGAAAATTTATGATACAGAGGAATCGTATGCAGGGAAAAATAGTGAAAGGAATTGCCGGGTTTTATTATGTCCATACGCCGATCGGGACGGTGGAGTGCAAGGCAAAAGGAAGTTTCAGAAAAGAAAAGATAAAACCGTCTGTTGGAGACATGGTGGATATAAAGATTCTGGATTCTGCGGAACTGACTGGGAATATTGAAGAAATACTTCCCCGTAAGAATCTCTTGATCCGCCCGGCTGTGGCCAATGTCGATCAGGCGCTTGTTATTTTTGCATCCCTTGACCCGGAACCGAATTTTAATTTACTGGATCGCTTTTTAATTATGATGGAGAAGCAGGGGGTGCCGACTTCCATTTGTTTTAATAAAACAGATTTGGCGAATGGGGACAGGATCAAGCAGCTGGAACAGGCTTATGAGACATGCGGCTATCCTGTCCATTTTATCAGTGTGCAAAGTGGGGATGGACTGTCGGGCATTCATGAGATGCTTAGCCACAGGACGACTGTGCTGGCAGGCCCTTCCGGCGTCGGCAAATCTTCCCTTATTAACTATCTGAAGCCGGATGCCAATATGGAAACCGGAGCCATCAGCGAGAAAATACGCAGGGGCAGGCATACAACGCGCCATTCCGAATTTTTCTGTATCGGAGAAGACACGTATATTTTGGATACACCGGGATTCAGTTCCATATATTTGGAAGATATGAATCCAGAGGAGCTGAAGGATTATTTCCCGGAGTTTTCGGAATATGCGGACCGATGCCGGTTTAAGTCATGCATGCATGTGGGAGAAAAAGAGTGCGGCATTAAGGAGGCGGTGGAGGCTGGTCAGATCAGCCGGTCCCGCTATGAAAACTATGTGGCTCTGTATCAGGAGCTGAAAGATAAAAAACGATATTAGAAAAGAATGAGAGGTAACTATGATTAAACTTTCCCCTTCAATTTTATCAGCAGATTTTGCAAATTTAGGAAGAGATGTGAAGGAGGCCGACCGGGCCGGCGCTGAATATCTTCATATTGATGTGATGGATGGCCTTTTTGTCCCCAGCATCAGTTATGGATTTCCGGTGATTCAGGCGATCCGCCCGCTGACCAGGATGGTTTTTGATGTGCATTTGATGATTCAGGATCCCATCCGGTACATTGACGCATTTGCAAAGGCAGGGGCAGATTTGATAACGGTACATGAAGAGGCGTGTGAAAATCTTCAGGAGGTGATCGATGCCGTCAAGGAGTCTGGCTGTAAGGCGGCTGTGTCGGTAAAGCCGTCGACACCGGTATCTGTCCTGTATGAGTATCTGGAACAGCTGGATATGGTTTTAATCATGACGGTGGAGCCCGGATTCGGCGGTCAGTCCTATCTGGATTTTACGACAGACAAAATTCGCGCTGTCTGTGATGAAATCAAAAGAAGAGGACTTTCCACAGAGGTGCAGGTGGACGGCGGAATTAATCGGGATACCATCCGCACCGTGCTGGATGCCGGAGCCAATGTCATCGTAGCAGGAAGTTCGGTGTTTGGCGGAGATATCGAAGAAAATATTCGGGAACTGAGAACAATCATGCAGGAATATGAAAAGTAGAATGGGTAAAAGATGAAGGTACTTATCATTACAGGGGGAACACTGAAAAAAGAATTTCTGGTACGGTTTCTTAAGGCTCATGCCTTTGATGAGACGATCGTGGTGGACGGAGCGCTGGACATGGTTTCGGAACTGGGCATTTCGTTTCAAAGTCTGGTGGGGGATTTTGATACGGTGAAACCGTCGGTGCTGAATCCATATCTGGAGCAGAATGGATTATATGTCGAGAAGCACTGTCCCCAAAAAAATGAAACCGATACGGAACTGGCCGTAAATCTCGGAGCGGCAAAGATCCTGGATGGGAGAAAGGATCCGAAAAAGGATAAGGGAGAGGACGAAATCATCATACTGGGAGCCACTGGAGGGCGGCTGGACCACATGCTGGGAAATATTCATTTGGTTTACAAGGCATTGCAGGAAGGAATTTCCTGCTGCCTGTATGATGAGGACAACTGTCTGTTTATGGTGGAAGGGTTCAAACAGCTTGGAAAAGAGGCAAAGAATTACCGTTATGTTTCCTTTTTGCCCTTTACCGACCAGGCAGAGGGGGTAACCCTGGAGGGCTTTTTGTATCCGCTGCATGACGCCAAACTGGAAAAAGGAAGTACCCTTGGCATCAGCAATGAAATTTGCGGGGATCGCCCTTCGGTATCTGTAAAAAAAGGTGTTTTGGTCGGGATATTGTCCAGGGATTCCGGCTGGACAAAACATTGCTGCTAAATTGTGTGCAGGGTCGGGAAAAGAAATGATATAAAGAAAGGGGCAAAACAGAATATGAAAAAAAGATGGGCATCTGTCATAGGTGTGTCTATGCTGGCTGCGGCGGTTTTAAGCGGCTGCGGCGGATGGAAAGTCAACACTTCCATAGGCGACACGTATCTCATGACCATCGGAGAAGGTGAATTGCTCCGATCAGAGGCCATGTTGGTTGTAATGGATTATAAGGGGCAGTATGAGAAATACAATACGAACCTGGGAGGCGAGGACTTTTGGAGTGAAACGGATAAAGATGGCCGGACCTATGGGGATATTGTAAAAAACGATTTCATATGGGAAGAGCTGACGGCATTGACGGCGTTAAACGGGATGGCAGTGCGGGATGGTGTGAGCCTTACGCAGGAAGAAGAGGCCAAGGCAGAGGAAGCAGGCAGAGCATATTTTGAGACCCTGAATGAAGCGGAAAAGGATTACACCGGAGCCAGTGAAGATACGGCTGTCTCCTTGATGAAAAAGTATAAGACAGCAGAAAAGGAAATCGCATACTGTACCGACGGGGAAGAGATGGAAGTAAGCGACGAAGAGACAAGGGTCATGGACATCCAGGTGATTTATGTGACGGATGAGACGCAGGCCAATCAGGCGTATGAAAGGGTAAGCAATGGTGAAGATTTTGAAACGGTGGCATCGGAGCTTAGTCAGGATCCGCAGATTAACTATACAGTCTCCAGGGGAGAACTGAATACGGCAGTGGAAAATGCAGTGTTTCAGCTGGAGAGCGGAGAACTCTCCCCCATCATAAAAGCCGAACAGGATTTTTATATCATAAAATGTCTGAATGATTTTGATGTGTCCCTCTCATCGGAAAACAGAAATCGCATTCTGGAGTCAAAAGTATATAAGGCCTGGGAGGAAGATTGGAACGAGTATATGTCCGGAAATACGGTGCATGTAAACGAATGGTCCTGGAATCATATCCGTCTGGAGTATGTGGAGGGAGTGGAAAATGATCGTTTCTATTCCATCTATGAGGAATATATGCAGGAGTAACGGGCGGTCGGCAGGCTGTCGGATAAAAAATAAAAAAATTATAAATTATTAGCACTCATCATGAATGAGTGCTGATTTTGTATTGACAAAGAAAAAAATTCGCGATACAATATGCGCAGTTGATAAAATTTCAATCAGATAAGGAGTGTCGGTTATTATGGCAGTAAAAAAGGGAAGTTTATCCATTAACAGTGAAAATATTTTTCCTATTATTAAAAAATGGCTGTATTCCGATCATGATATTTTTTATCGTGAATTGGTCAGCAATGGCTGCGATGCGATTACAAAGCTGAAAAAGCTGGATATGATGGGCGAATATACGATTCCGGATGATATGCATTTTAAGATCCGTGTCGTTGTAAATCCTGATGAGAAGACAATCAAATTCATCGATAACGGTATCGGTATGGATGCGCAGGAAGTGGAGGAGTATATCAATCAGATTGCGTTCTCCGGCGCCCAGGATTTCCTTGCAAAATATAAAGATAAGACCAATGAGGATCAGATCATCGGCCATTTCGGTCTTGGCTTTTATTCCGCATTCATGGTGGCAGACAGAGTAGCCATTGATACCCTTTCCTGGAAAGATGGCGCAAAGGCAGTCCACTGGGAATCCGAGGGCGGTACGGAATATAAGATGGATGACAGTGAAAAAGATACCATTGGTACGCAGATTACACTGTATTTGAATGAAGACAGCTATGAGTTTTGCAACGAATACCGTGCCCGTGAGATTTTGATGAAATACTGCTCCTTCATGCCTGTGGAAATCTATCTGGAAAATGCCACGGCCAAGCCGGAATATGAAACCATTCCGGTGGAAGAAGTGAAAGAGACAGATAAGGTCATCGAACGTATCATGGAGGAGGCAAAGACAGAGGAGAAGGAAAAAGAAGACGGTACCAAAGAAACCGTAGAGGTATCTCCGGCCCGTGAGATGGCGAAGATCGAAAAACGTCCGGTTCCGCTCAATGACACCACTCCGCTGTGGACCAAGCATCCCAATGAGTGTACGGAAGAAGAGTATAAAGAATTCTACAGAAAGGTATTCTTAGATTATAAAGAGCCGCTGTTTTGGATTCATCTGAACATGGATTATCCATTTAACTTAAAAGGAATCCTGTATTTCCCGAAGATCAATACAGAGTATGATTCCATCGAGGGGACCATTAAGTTATATAATAATCAGGTATTCATCGCGGACAATATTAAAGAAGTGATACCGGAATTTTTGATGCTGTTAAAGGGCGTCATCGACTGTCCGGATCTTCCGCTGAACGTGTCCCGTTCCGCCCTTCAGAATGATGGATTTGTAAAGAAAATTTCAGAATACATTACCAAGAAAGTGGCTGATAAGCTTTCCGGTATGTGCAAGACGGACAGAGAAAATTATGAAAAATACTGGGATGACATCAATCCATTCATCAAATTCGGCTGCTTAAAGGATGAAAAGTTTGCGGAAAAGATGAATGACTACATTATCTTTAGGAATCTGGATGGAAAGTATATCACGCTGCCGGATGCACTGAAAGAAAATGAAGAAAAACATAAAAACCAGGTATTTTATGTGACCGATGAAAATGAGCAGAGCCAGTATATTGATATGTTTAAGAAAGAGGGCATTGATGCAGTCATTCTCAAGCATAATATTGATGCTCCGTTTATCACCCATTTGGAACAGAAGAATGAAGGGGTGAAGTTCCTGCGTATTGACGCGGATCTGACGGATTCCTTCAAGGATGAAAGCAAGAAGGAAAACGAAGAGGAGAGAAAGAAAGCGGCAGAAAGTCTGACGGAAGTATTCCGCAAAGCGCTGGACAATGATAAGCTGGAGGTTAAGGCAGAATATCTGAAAAACGAGGGCGTGGCTTCCATGATAACGACATCGGAAGAATCCAGACGTATGCAGGATATGATGAAGATGTATGGAATGGCAGGCATGGATTTCGGCGCTCCGGGAGAAACACTGGTGCTGAATCTGAACCATCCTCTGGTGACATATGTCATGGAGCACAAAGACGAAACGGATATTTCCATGTTCTGCGAACAGTTATACGATCTGGCACTGCTGGCCCATGGCAGTCTGACACCGGAGCGCATGAGCAAATTTATCACCAGAAGCAATGAAGTCATGATGAAGCTGACAAAATAAGAAATAAAATAAGACAAACCGAATCACTGTCGGTGAAGCGTAAAGAGGGTGCTGCTATGCGCAGCACCCTCTTTACGCCTGGTCAAAATCGATCTCCCACTTTTTGAAAAACTGTCGGATTTTTTCGTCCCAGATATGCTCCACGGTTTTATCCATGGTGAATTCTCTGGAGGAAGTGCCGGTGATACAGGTCAAGGCATTATTTTTGTAAAGAATATTAAAATACAGCGCTTCAACATCATACCGGTCGGACAATCCGGCCTGGGTAAGAAGCTTTTGGGTACCTGATGCGGAGAGGCGGAATACAATCTTAAAAGAAAGGGGAAGTTTGCTGCCGCGGATCAGAGAAAAGCAGATGGGACGTATGGACATCCAACGGCTGAACGGCTCAAACCCCAGCTGCTCTTTTTCTTCTTCTGTATAAAAATCTTCGTTTATCATTCCGTCGATGTGGAAAGAATTAAAGGTAACGATATCTGCCTCCACCAGCAGAAACTGATCAAAGGTTTCTTTCAGGAACAGATGGGTGGTGAAGGCACGAAGATTGGGAATTGTAAGTGCGACCATGGTTCCTCCTTATGTTTCAATAGAATTCCGAATGATGTTTCATCCTAATCGAGTATAATATAGAAAAAACAAGATTGCAAGACAGAAAACTTTCTTATTTTTTAGTCTTCCAAAGGACTGTATTTTATGTTATACTATGTAGTAATAAAAACCACATAAAAAAGTGTGGATTAACATAAACAGAGATGATTCATACGTGCTGTCAAAGTTGTGATGACAGGAGAGAGGAAAGCCGTATGAAAACGGCTTCAGCAGCAGCTGCTGTGACGGCAGGCGTTTATTTGAATCGATTTATGCAGAAAACAGGATAGAAAAGGAACCGCTTGGTTGGGAGGAAATGAATTATGCGTTATAAAATCATTGGTGATAGTTGTATGGATATGCCGGAAGAACTGAAACGTGATCCGCACTTTCAGACGATTCCGCTGACACTTCAGGTGGATGATCGGCAGTTTGTGGATGATGCAAGTTTTGATCAGGCCGCTTTTATTAAGGCAGTGGCAGCGAGTCCAAATTGCCCGAAATCGGCCTGTCCTTCACCGGGAGCTTTTTTGGAAGCGTATCAGAAAGCGGACGCAGATATGATTTTTGTTGTGACGCTTTCCCAGCATTTAAGCGGGACATACAACAGCGCAGTCATGGCCAAAACAATGTTTGAACAGCAGAAAAGCAGTAAAAAAATAGCTGTGATCGGCTCCGACTCGGCTTCCAGCGGAGAAACATTGGTTGGTTTGGAGATTCAGAGATTGGCGGAACAGGGGCTGGAATTTGAGGAAATTGAGAAGGGAGCCCGCAGTTTCCTGAAGGAGATGAAGACCTATTTTGTGTTGGAATCCCTGGAAGCGCTTCGAAAGAATGGAAGATTGACGGGACTGCAGGCTTTTTTTGCCAGCGCTTTGAATATTAAGCCGGTGATGGGATCGGATTCCGGTACGATCATCAAACTGAGTCAGGCCAGGGGGATCAAGAAAGCCCTGGATAAAATGATTGAAATATTTGTGAATGAAGTCAAAGATTCCCATGAAAAGGTGCTGGGGATTGCCCACTGCAACTGTCCGGAAAGGGCAGAATATGTGAAAAAGATGCTGGAGAGAAAGCTGGACTTCAGAAAGGTGTATATCATGGATACGGCAGGAGTCGCTACTCTGTATGCCAGCGACGGCGGCATTGTGGTATGCTGTTGAGCGAAGCATCTGTTTGTATAAAAAAAGATAAATGGTGAATGGGATGGTCCAGCCATGTGAAAACATTGGAGACTGATCGGCCGCGGTGCGGGAAGTATTTGTGCAGCCGACAGACGATCAATGGCATGGCTGGACTATTTCAATTTTTATTTGGGCAGGGAGGCGGACCATGGTTTTAATCGTGTGTGTGGATGACAGAAACGGGATGATGTTTCATAAAAGACGGCAGAGCCAGGATCGGATTCTCAGGAAGAGGATACTGGAACGGGCAGGGGGACAGAGGATTTGGATGAGCCAAGATACCGCAAAACAGTTTGAGGGGGAGAAACAAGCGGTGATTCGGACGGATGAGCATTTCTTTCAGAAGGCTGGTCCCGGTGAATTCTGTTTTGTGGAAGACCCGGCGTTTATTGAGGGGGATGAAACAATTGAAAAAATCATATGCTATCATTGGAATCGGACATACCCGGGAGATGTTTATTTTCCGATCAAGCTGGCCTCTTGGAAGCGGATTGCATGGGAAACGTTTGCCGGATATTCCCATGAAAAAATAACAGAGGAGATTTACATAAGAT
>DVJD01000123.1 GCA_018710785.1 Candidatus Fimimorpha excrementavium | reverse complement strand
ATCTGTCTGACTGTCCGCTTACATCGTACATTCAACCAGATTTGTATTTCAAAAGTCAAACAGCAGGATTATTTTTCTGTGACTATGCGAATTTTGCAACATCCCCTTTTCTTTGTTTATAAATGATGCACAAAAACAGCTGCCGGATTGACAAACGGAAGGAAATCCTATTTTACAGGATTT
Source organism: Candidatus Fimimorpha excrementavium (assembly GCA_018710785.1). Taxonomy (GTDB): domain Bacteria; phylum Bacillota; class Clostridia; order Lachnospirales; family Lachnospiraceae; genus Fimimorpha; species Fimimorpha excrementavium. The sequence continues at coordinate 18,167 of DVJD01000123.1, read as the reverse complement.
TCTTCCGTTTTTTGTGGCATAATGGACAAAAAAAGGCTATAATGAAAGCGAGAGTTGTACTAAAAATTTTATCTGTAAAAAATGATTGTAAAACCGAGAAGAAGACGGTATAATCACCCGTGGATGTTTGGAATCTGGCAGTACAAAGGAGGAGATTAGACCTATGAATCAATCGACAGCAGGAAGAGGTGGCCGCCCATGAAAAAACTATTTCGGATCATATTCAGCCGTACCGCGGTCATCGTTTTGCTTCTTTTGCTGCAGCTCGCAGTCCTGATATTCACGTTTGGCTATCTGAGTGAGTATACCAACTACGCGTATCTGCTCTTTACCGTTTTATCTGTGATTGTAATGCTGTATATTTTAAATCGAAATGAAAATCCGGCTTTTAAGCTGGCCTGGATGATTCCCGTACTGGTGATACCGGTATTCGGCGTGCTGATGTATTTATTTGTTCAGCTTTCACCAGGCACCAAACTGATCAATCGGCGCCATCGAAAACTGATTCAGGATTCCGCTCCTTATCTGGCGCAGGATCCAAAGATCAAAAAACAATTGAAGCTCGAATGTCCCCAGGCCGCAGCCATGGTACATTATATGAATCATTACGGCGGCTATCCCATTTATAAAAATACGCAGGTGAAATATTATCCGCTGGGAGATCAGATGTTTCCTGATCTTCTGGAAGCGCTGAAACAGGCAAAAACATTTATTTTCATGGAATATTTCATTGTGGCATATGGGAAAGTATGGGATTCGGTTTTGGATATCCTCGTGCAAAAGGCAAAGGAAGGGGTAGAGGTTCGCTTCATGTATGACGGCATGTGTTCCCTGGTCCTTCTTCCCTACAATTATGCAAAAGAACTTCAGAAAATGGGGATCAAATGCAAACCCTTTTCCCAGGTCCGCCCCGCCCTTTCCACCGAACAAAATAACAGAGATCACCGGAAAATCACGGTCATTGACGGACACACCGCATTCACGGGCGGTATCAATCTGGCCGATGAATACATCAATGAAAAAGTCGTATACGGCCATTGGAAGGATACCGGCATCCGCCTTCAGGGAGACGCGGTAAAGAGTTTTACCATTATGTTTCTTCAGATGTGGGATATTACAGAGAAAAATAGGACTGTGTATTCGGACTACATCACAGAGGCCTTTCACATGGATACGACACGTCCTGCCAACGGCTACGTGATGCCCTATGGTGACAGTCCGCTGGATCATGAAAGCGTCGGTGAGATGGTATATATGGATATCATTCAGCACGCTTCCCGTTATGTTCACATCATGACACCGTATCTGATTCCGGATAATGAGCTGCTGACGGCCCTATCCCATGCGGCCAAATGCGGAATTGAAGTGATCATTATCATGCCGCATATACCGGACAAGCTATATGCCTATCTTTTGGCAAGAACCTATTATCCGGTCCTTATAAAAGCAGGAGTCCGCATTTTTGAATATACACCTGGGTTTGTCCATGCAAAGGTTTTTACATCGGATGACTGCAAAGCGGTAGTCGGCACCATCAATCTGGATTTCAGAAGTCTGTATCTTCACTTTGAATGCGCTGTCTATATGTACCAAAATGAAGAAATTCAGGCCATCGAATATGATTTCCAGGAAACGCTGAAGCAGTCGCAGGAAATCACGCTGGATGACTGCCGCAGATACCCTCTTTGGAGGAAGCTCTGCGGCCGTGTCCTCCGGCTGATCGCGCCGCTGATGTAAAAATGTTTCGTCTTCAATCCCGCCAATATCAGCGGGAATCATAAAAACAGGAGGATATTTGTTTTGTTTCATGCAAAGAATTATGTATTAGCCGAAAGCCTGGAAGAGGCCTGGCAGTTAAATCAAAAAAGAACCAATAAAATTTTGGGCGGCATGGCCTGGATGAAGATGAGTAAACAAAATTATCAGTCGGTGATTGATCTGTCTGCCCTTCATCTGGACCAGATCGAAGAGCAGGAGGATGCGTTTTCCATCGGATGTATGGTATCCCTGCATACCATGGAAACCGACAGCCGTCTGGATACGTATTTTCATGGCGCCATCCGCGAGTCTGTCCGCCACATCGTCGGCGTTCAGTTTCGAAACTGTGCCACCGTGGGCGGAAGCATCTTTGGCCGTTTCGGCTTTTCCGATGTGCTGACCTGCTTCATGGCACTGGATGCCCAAGTGGAATTGTACAAAGGAGGCATCCTGCCGCTCCGCCAGTTTGCATCCATGCCGTATGATAACGACATCCTGGTGCGCATTCTCCTTCCCAAAAAAGGAAAACTGGTTTCCTACCAGTCCATGCGCAATACGGCCACTGATTTTCCCGTGCTGGCCGTGGCGGCCTCCTTTGACCCGCAGGACGGATGGCTGATTTGCGTCGGCGCCAGGCCGGGAAAAGCGGCTGCCGTTGTCTGTCAGGAACCGCATTTTTCCTGTCCGGATGATAATCAGGCAGAACAGCTGGCATCCTTCGTTCAGGGACAGGTCTCTTTTGGCAGCAATATGCGGGCATCTGCCGCATACCGAAGCCACTTGTGCAAAGTATTGGTAAAGCGGGCTGTAAAAGAAATCGCAGCGCAGTCATCTGAAAAACGTGAATCATTGTGAGAAGAAGAGGGGTACTATGACGATAAAATTTTGGTTAAATGGGAAATTGATCGAAGACATCATTTCCGATGACATTCTGCTTTTGGATTATGTCAGGACAAAGGGATGCTATAGTGTAAAGAGAGGATGCGAAACTGCCAACTGCGGTTTATGCACCGTTTTGGTGGAAGACAAACCGGTTCTTTCCTGCTCCACTCTGGCGGCCAGGGTCAATGGTAAGCATGTGACCACCCTGGAGGGTCTGCAGGAGGAAGCGGAAGAGTTCGGCGCATTTCTCGCTGATCAGGGAGCGGAGCAGTGCGGTTTCTGCAATCCCGGTTTCATCATGAATGTTCTTGCCATGGTAAAGGAACTTTCTGATCCGACGGAAGAAGAAATTCGCGAATATCTGGCTGGCAATCTCTGCCGCTGCAGCGGATTCGTCGGGCAGGAACGGGCAATCCAGGCCTATCTTTCCAAGAAGAAAAAGGAGGTGTCCGCATGAAGTTTGTAAACACACCGGTACGAAAAAAAGACGCCATGGCTCTTGTCACCGGCAAACCGGTTTATACGGATGATTTGGCACCGTCGGACTGCCTGATTGTAAAAGTACTCAGGAGTCCCTATGCCCATGCGCGGATCACCGATATCAATACCGCGGCAGCAAAAAAGATTCCCGGGATCGAATGCATTTTTACCTGGCAGGATGTTCCAGATAAACGGTTTACCTTCGCTGGCCAGACGTATCCAGAGCCAAGTCCTTACGATCGGCTGATTCTTGATCAGAGAGTTCGCTATGTCGGCGATCCGGTGGCCATCGTGGCCGGCGAAAATGAGGCCTGTGTGGACCGTGCTCTCAAAATGATCAAGGTAACCTATGAGGTATTGGAGCCTGTTCTGGATTTTCACACCGCCAAGGATAATCCCATCCTCGTCCACCCGGAAGAAAATTGGCATGCCCTCTGCAATGTGGGAGCGGACAACAAACGAAATCTCTGTGCCTGCGGCGGGGAGGAACACGGGGATGTGGATGCCATCCTGGATGCATGCGATTACGTGGTGGATCAGACCTACCACACAAAAGCCAATCAGCAGGCCATGATGGAAACCTTCCGTGCCTTCACATATAAAGATGTATATGGCCGCCTGAATGTGGTGGCTTCCACACAGATCACCTTCCATGTCCGTCGAATCCTATCCAATGCTTTGGATATTCCAAAGTCAAAGATTCGGGTGGTAAAACCCCGTATCGGCGGCGGATTTGGAGCGAAACAGACTTCTGTGGCTGAAGTTTATCCGGCATTTGTCACATGGAAAACAGGAAAACCGGCCAAGATGATCTTCACCAGGGAGGAGTCCCAGACTGCATCCACGCCGCGCCATGAAATGGAAGTCCATGTCCGCATGGGCGCCGATAAAAACGGCCGAATCCGTGCCATTGATGTCCATACCCTTTCCAATACCGGTGCCTATGGAGAACACGGGCCGACGACGGTGGGCTTAAGCGGGCATAAATCCATCCCGCTGTACAGCCGGGTGGATGCCTTCCGTTTTACGTATGATGTGGTATATACCAATGTCATGTCCGCCGGTGCGTACCGAGGATACGGCGCTACCCAGGGAATTTTTGCTGTGGAATCGGCGGTCAATGAACTGGCTGCCAAGATGGGGATGGACCCGGTGAAACTGCGCGAGATAAACATGACAAAAGAAGGGGATCTCATGCCCGCCTACTATGGGGAGACGGCCAACAGCTGTCATCTGGAAGGATGCCTTTCCAAGGCTAAGGAACTGTTTGGATGGGAGCAGAAATTTCCTGCCCAAGATATGAGAAACGGAAAAATGCGCGGTGTCGGCGTAGCGCTGGCCATGCAGGGTTCCTCCATTTCCAACGTGGATACAGCTTCTGTTTCCATCAAAGTCAATGACGATGGTTTCTATTCCCTGATGATCGGCGCTTCTGATATGGGAACCGGCTGTGATACCATCCTGGCACAGATGGTGGCCGACTGCATGGACTGTGATTTGGACAATATCGCGGTGTATGGTGTGGACACCGATATTTCTCCCTATGATTCCGGTTCCTATGCTTCCAGTACCACTTATCTGACCGGCATGGCCGTCGTCAAGACCTGTGAAAGTCTGAAAAAACGCATCGTCAAAGAAGGGGCCAAGATGTTAAGCTGTCAGCCAGAGGAAGCGGATTTCAATGGAAGAGAAGTGTTCCGACTCGCCGATCCATCCTCGTCTGTCACCTTAAAGGACCTGGCCAATGCGGCCATGTGCGCCAATGACAATGCGCTGTTTGCCACAGAGTCCCACTATTCACCGGTTTCCCCGCCGCCGTTCATGGTGGGTATGGCGGAAGTGGAGGTGGATATGGAAACAGGAAAAATCGACCTCTTGGACTATGTGGCTGTGGTGGACTGCGGCACAGTGGTAAATCCCAACCTGGCCCGTGTGCAGACAGAGGGAGGATTGGTACAGGGCATCGGCATGACGCTCTATGAAGACGTGGTGTACAGCAAATCCGGAAAGGATTATTCCAACTCCTTTATGCAGTACAAACTGCCTACGCGATTGGATATCGGCAAAATCCGGGTGGAATTTGACAGCAGTTACGAGCCCACAGGGCCCTTCGGCGCCAAATCCATCGGCGAAATCGTCATCAATACGCCTGCACCAGCCATCGCCGATGCCATCTATCACGCCACCGGAAAACGGTTCCGCAGTCTTCCCATCACGCCGGAACGGATCATCATTGATGAAAACATCATGGAAGAAGGGAAGTGATTCCTTTGACGATCGGAGCCGTCTATCTGGCAGCCGGAAACAGCACCCGTTTCGGCTCCAATAAACTGCTTTATCCAATAAAAGGAGAACCCATGTTTCTCCATGGTCTGCGCATTTTAAACCAGATGGTTCAGGAGGGGGTCCTGGACCGTCTGGTAGCAGTCACACAGTATCCTGAAATCATGCGGTATGCCGCGTCCCATTCCATTCCCGCACGGTTCAATCCTGACAGCAGCCGTGGGATTTCTTCTTCGATTTCCATCGGCCTATCCGATTTAACCGAAACCGATGCCTGCCTTTTTCTCGTGGCAGATCAGCCCTATCTTACCAAATCCAGCATCACAGCCTTGGTTACGGGCTGGATTGCCAGCAAAAAGGGCATCGGATGTCTCTCCTGGAAGGGTTCCATGGGAAATCCCGTTTTGTTTTCTTCCAAATATTATCCTGAACTGTTTGCCTTAACCGGGGATACGGGCGGGAAAAAAATTGCAAAAAAATATAGGGAAGATGTCTGGCTGTGCGAGGCAGAACAGGAAAGGGAATTGGAAGATGTGGATACACGAACCGTAACATCTTAACATCTTAGGATGCCGCAAAGATACAATGCACACGCAGGTATTCGGATCACATACAATGGAGGTATTTTATGCTGGAAAAGGTAGATCTTTCTAAAACAATGGACAAAAAAGAACTGAAAACAATACTGGAAGAAGAAAGTGAAAAGCTTTCTGTCCTTCAAAGAGACTGCAGAGCTGCCAACATTCCTGTTATGATCGTCTTTGAAGGACTTGGGGCAGCAGGCAAGGGGACACAGATTAACCGGCTGATTCAGCCCCTGGATCCCCGCGGATTTGTCGTATACTCCATCGACGAGGAAAGCAAAGAAGAACGCCGTCACCCTTATCTCTGGAGATTTTGGAATAAGATTCCGGAAAATGGAAAAATAGCGATTTTCGACCGAAGCTGGTACCGCCGTGTCCTGACAGACCGGTTTGATCACCATATTCCGGACAAAGAAATCCAGGAAACCTACCAGGATATCCGTTCCTTTGAGGAGCAGCTTTTTGACGGCGGATACGTGATCATTAAACTGTTCCTTCACATTTCGCAGAAAGAACAAAAAAAGCGGTTTGAAAAGTTATTGGAAAAGAAGGAAACGGCATGGCGTGTCAGCGATGGGGACCTGAAGCGGAATAAAGAATATGCCAAATACCTGAGATACAACGAAGAAATGCTCCAGCAGACAGACACGGATTTTGCCCCCTGGACCATTGTGGAGGCCACGGAAAAAGATTACGCGGCTGTAAAAATTATTTCTGCTGTAAGAAGCCGTCTTCAGTATGAGCTGGAGCAAAAAAGGGCCAGTCATACCGTGAAAAAGTCGGATATTCCCACCTCCTCAGGACAATTTAAGCTGGGCGCTCTTTCCGGTGTGGATCTGACAAAGACTCTGGACAGAGACACCTATAAAGAGAAACTGGACAAACTTCAAAAGCATCTGGAATTCCTGCACAGTGAACTGTATCGCCTCCAGATTCCCGTGGTTTTGGGATTCGAGGGATGGGATGCCGGAGGAAAGGGCGGCGCCATCAAGCGTCTGACCAGTCACCTGGATCCCCGGGGCTATGCGGTGCATCCCACCCAGGCGCCCAATGACATTGAAAAAGCCCACCATTATCTGTGGCGTTTCTGGATTAATATGCCAAAGGACGGTCATATCGCCATCTTTGACCGAACCTGGTACGGCAGGGTGGTGGTGGAGCGTATAGAGGGATTCTGCCGGGAAGATGAGTGGAAACGCGCCTACCAGGAAATCAATCAGATGGAACGCCATATCGCCAATTCCGGTGCGGTGATACTAAAATTCTGGATGCACATTGACAAGGATGAGCAGGAGCGCCGTTTTATGGAGCGCCAGAATACGCCGTCCAAACAGTGGAAAATCACTGATGAGGACTGGCGCAACCGTGAGAAATGGGATCAGTACGAAGAGGCCGTCAATGAAATGCTTCTGCGCACCTCCTCCACATACGCTCCGTGGATTATTGTGGAAGGAAACAGCAAATATTACGCCCGTGTAAAAGTACTGGAAACTGTGATTCAGGCCATTGAGCAGCGGATCGAATCTGCTGACCACGGCAAAAAAATCACATCCAAAAAGGGGGAATAGACGGAATCTCTGCCTGAAACGCCCGTCGAAAGTCCTCCGGTATGGGAGCGGTCAGACAAATGGGATGGGCTTTTATCGGATGAAGAAACTCCAATCTGTATGCATGAAGCGCCTGCCGTTTGATTCTGGAATAATCCGGGCAATAAATAAAATCGCCCGGAAGGGGATTCCCCAAATGTTTCATATGAACACGAATCTGATGGGTTCTCCCTGTCTCCAGCTTCAGCATGATAAGAGAAAGCGTGCCGTCATAGGCAATCCTCTGATAATGAGTAACGGCTGCTTTCCCCTCAGCTTCATCGACACACCTTTCCAGAATGGATTCCTTTGCCCTTGCTATCGGTGCGCGTACGGTTCCCCGCAGGGGAACCAGCCCTTTGGCAAGGGCCAGATAGGTGCGCGAAATTGCCCTGTCTGTCATCATCTGGGATAAGATACCGCTGGCAAGCAAATGCTTTGCTGCGATTAAAAGTCCGCTGGTATCCCGGTCCAGCCGATTGATAATGCGGCATACATAAGGATCCTTCGCATTGTATAAATAATGGGCCAGCCCATTGGCCACGGTGCCTGTGTGATGGCCCATGGAAGAATGGATCGGCATACCGGCCGCTTTATCGATCACCAGGATATCCTCATCTTCATATAGGACGGAGAGAGGCACGGGTTCCGGAATAATATTCCGGGAAGGAGCATCATCACGAATCCGTATGACCAGCTGATCGCCGTCCTTTAGCCGCCTTGTCTTATAGACAGCGGTTTCGCTGAGACAGATTCCTTTTTCCGTCTGCGTCAGCCTGGTAATCAGCTTCCCGGAATAATGGCGTTTGCGCAGAAACGTTTCGATGGTGTCTCCCTCATCGTCTTTTGAGATGATATATGTAAATGTCCGAAGCATATTCGTCTCCTTTTTCGCTGGTTTACCGTCTGCCGTCCAGCATTCTGTCCGGCAACTGTCCCATCATATCAAAAATAAAAAGAAAAAACAAGTCTGTACAAATTGCCTGCACAGATGGACTGGAGTATACGTCATGGATTTGAACGATTTAATTTTCGCCATAGAAATGATTGGAACCGTGGCCTTTGCGTTTTCCGGAACCATGGTGGCCATTGAACAAAAACTGGATTTGTTCGGCGTTATTGTCCTCAGCATCGTCACTGCCGTGGGAGGAGGACTGATTCGGGATCTGATTCTCGGCATTCATCCGCCTTTCATGTTCCAAAACTCCGTTTATGCGAAAGTATCCGCAGTTGTGGCCATTGTTACATTTTTCGTCATTTATCGGAATACTTCTTTTATGAAAAGCCGGTATATGGCTCTCTATACTTCCATCATGAATCTGTTTGATGCCATCGGTCTTGCAGCGTTTACTGTCATCGGAATCAACACTGCCTGCAATGCCGGATTTGAAGCCAACACCTTTCTCCTGATCGCAGTCGGCATGATAACAGGATGCGGCGGCGGCATGGTGAGAGATATGATGGCAGGGATCACCCCCGCCATCTTCCGCAAACACATTTACGCCTGTGCTTCCTTTGCCGGTGCCCTGATCTGTGTATACCTGCGGCCGGTTTCCGTCAGCCTGTCTGTCATACTGGGGGCTGTCTGCATCGTATTGATCCGCTATCTTGCCGCTAAATACCGCTGGAATCTTCCAAGAGTGCCCAAGGAAGTCTCCTGAGACCCTGTCAAGAAACCAGATCCTCTTTGCCCGTTTTTTCTTTCTGCGTTTTGTATGAAGCTCACAAGATCTGGCTATACTACGGCAGAGAATACCAATTTATGTAGGAGGTCTTTGCCATGAGTACAAATTTCAGGGAAAGCAAAACAAGAGAAAATCTGATGCGGGCATTTGCCGGAGAAAGTCAGGCCAGAAACCGCTATACATTTGCCGCTTCCTGCGCGAAAAAACAAAATCTCCATGTGGTAGAAGCCGTTTTCACATTTACGGCCAACCAGGAAAAAGAACACGCTGAAATATTTTATAATCATCTCAAAGAACTGGCTGGGGAAACCATCGTGGTGGATGGCGGTTATCCGGTGGATCTCTATGATGATATCGCCAAACTTCTTCGGACGGCTCAGCACAACGAATACGAAGAGCATGATCCCGTTTATAAAACCTTCGGAGATATCGCCAAGGAAGAAGGCTTTCATAAAGTGGCCGGTTCCTTCCATCAGATCGCGGAGATTGAAAAGGTACACGGGGATCGCTTTGGCCGTTTTGCCGATCTTCTAGAACAGAACCGCCTGTTCGTCTCTGACGTGAAAACAGGATGGATCTGTCTAAACTGCGGTTATGTATATTATGGACAGGAAGTTCCTCAAAAATGTCCGGTATGCCAGCATGATAAGGGATATTTTATCCGCCTCACGCTGGAACCGTTCACGGGGACAAACGAATCCGCCTAAACAGCGGAAATACGGACCGATTATGATCCTTCTTTCATCATCAAACAGGGAGGTGCCTGCAGGGTACCTCCTTTTTTTCCGGAGAAAAACCTTTTTTCCTTTTCAGAAAAGGTTGACATTGTTTTGTTCTCATGTCATAATGGAGTATATTACTAAAATATTACATATTTATTAAGTCATTAATTGAATAAGGAGTTGTCAACACATGAAGTATTACAGGTCGGGCAAACGAAGAGCGATCGCAGTTCTTTCCGCTGTTTCGGTGGGGGCTGCGACAGTCATCGGATCCGTTTCTTTGTCACGGAATATGGATGTCCAGGCCGCCAGCAGCCGGAGCGAGGGAGCGATCCACGATATTTTCCCGGAAAGTTACTGGGCTGGCTTGGATGCTCTGCAGGCAAAACATCCCAATTGGACGTTTGTGGCGTTTAATACCGGATTATCCTGGAGTGACTGTTTTGCACCTTCTGATAAAGCCTATGAACATGAAATGCAGCTTGCCAGAAATTTAGTTCCCAATTATGGCTATCCCACTTCCTGGTATTCCACAGAGGTGGAAGGCGCGTTCAACTGGACCCAAAATCAATGGGAGATTTTAAGCGCGCCTTACTGGATCCAGGCATCCGAGGAAGCGGTGGCCTATTGTATGGACCCCAGGAACTTCTTTAACGAAGAACAGATTTTCCAGTTTGAAGAACAAACCTACAGTTCCTATCAAACGGTGGAAGGTGTCCAGGCTATCCTAAGCAGCGGCGGCTCTTACTGGACGCAAAGCGGACAGGCATCTGATCTTTATTATGAAAACGGATCCGACCGTGTCTATCTGACGTACGCAGAGGCCTTTGTCAAGATTGGAAGCGAGCTGGGAATCAGCCCATATATCCTGGCATCGCGGGTCATTCAGGAACAGGGAGCTGGTACTTCACCTTTGATTTCCGGTACCAAAGAATTTACCCTTCCCGATGGAACCACCATCAACGGCGGATATTACAATTATTTTAATATGGATGCCACAGACGGTGGAAACGTCGGATATGAGCAGATCTATCAGAATGGCCTGCGCGAAGCCTATAACAATGGCTGGAACACAAGATATAAATCCCTTTACGGCGGCGCGAAGAAACTGGCCGAAAAGTTCCTGAAACGGGGACAGGATACGTTTTATTTTCAGAAATTTAACGTAGACAGCAGCAGCAACCGCCTGTTCTGGGGGCAGTATATGCAGAATATTCTGGCGCCCCAGTCCGAGGCAAGAAATACCGTTAGAGCCTACCAGAATGCTGGAGGACTGGATAACGCGTTCGTATTCGTCATCCCGGTATTCTCTGATATGCCGGCCAGCAATCCGTATCCGACCAAGGACGGAAATCCGAATTACAAGCTCAGCTCCATCATCGTGGGCAATCAGCTAGTCCCCGGATTTAATATGGATACAACAGAATACAGCATGTCGGCCTCCGGAACAGATTCCGTTTATGTGTATATCACCGCATATGCAGATACGACAACCATTGATGTCAACGGAGTCAGCCAGACCGGAACATTCCGCGGATCCGTACCGGTGACCAACGGTTCCAATATTCTCACCGTTACGGCGACGGCAGAAAATGGTGACAGCCGTGTTTATCGTGTCAACCTTACATGGGAAGAACAGTCTTCCGGCGGCGGAAATGGCAGCGGAAGCTATGAAATCAACGGATACCGTACCAACGGAAACTATATCTCCATGGTAGAACCCGGAACGACCGTATCTGCCTTTAAGAGCCATTTTGCTCTCAGCGGAAATGCCAGTGTGGTAGTCTCGGATGACAGCGGCGCTTCCTATGCGGAAGATGCGCTGATCCGCACCGGTTCCAATGTAACCATCTTCTCCGGTCAGGATGTCATCGGACAGTACCGTGTCATCATTTACGGTGATATCAGCGGGGACGGGTCCATTGATATCGTAGACTTTGCTTATATGAAATCAAAAATGCTGGGAAAATTGGAACTCAGCGCTCTTCATAAAGAAGCGGCAGATATTGACGGAAGCGGTTCCGTGGATATCGTAGACTTTGCCTATATGAAGAGTAAAATGCTTGGAATGCTGGAAATCAGTCAGCATTAAGAAAATTAAATAAAATTCATACTCCCAGCCATAATCTTATTTGTGGCTGGGAGTTCAAATGATTAGACTCAGGAGGGAAACATGAAAAAAATAACTGCATTTTTGCTGGCAGTGCTCCTTATTGCGGCTGGAATGCTCGGTTTTTCCGGCACTACTTCGAAAGCCGCCAGTGCATCGTTTTCTGTCAGTATTGATAATGCATCTGCACCAGTGGGATCTACCATTACAGTAACTGTCACATTTAACACAGATGTACAGGCTACAGCCAGCTTTTCGTTAGCTTATGACGGAAACGTTCTATCTCCAAACGGTTCTACGAATGGATTATTTGAAGACAGTGCAACCGGAACTACTCAATCTTTCAGCTTTACTGTCACAGGATCCGGCAGTACGGCTATTACAGCCAGCGGAAGCGGTGCCACACTTGGCAGCGCCCCCGGACCGCTTCCTGTCTCCAGCGGTTCTGCTTCTTTCAGCGGAACAGCGGCTTCCCAGCCCACAGATCCGCCTACTACGGAACCGGCTCCGACGGATCCTCCGGCTACCGAGCCTCCGACCACGCCGGCTCCGACACCGGAAACCGAGCCTCCTACACCGGAACCCACCGTTCCAACGGCTCCGCAGCCATCCACTCCGGATCAGGCTGCCATTGATGCTTCCATCGCGGAGTCCATCGCGGAATCCATTCGGGCATCTGAGGCAGAAGCGGAATCCATCCGCAATTCCATAGCTGCAGCAGAAGCCGCTTCCAGGGAAGAATCTTTGAGAGCACAGGATGAGCTGAACAACACTGCGCCAGAAACTACAGAAGAGACCACAGATGAAACCACAGAAACAGCGGATGAGACTGCGGAAGAAGAAACCAATTTGCTGGAAACGGAGCAAGAGTCCGCTGCGGTCGTTGCCCTTTCCTCCATGCTTGTGGACGGAAAAGCCACAACCATAGATGGAAAATCTCTGGAACTGGCAGAAAGTCTTGAAAATATCACTTTGCCGGATGGCTATACTCTGAGCAACATCACTCTGGGCGATCAGGTTTATGAAGTTGCCAAAGGAGAAAATGGTCTCATCCTGTATTATCTGATGGATGGAGAGAATGGAGAATTCTATCTGTTTGATGACGATGAAAACGTTTTTTATCCTTTTGTCAGTATCACGTCTGGTTCTGAGACATATGTAATCCTGAAGCCTGGAAAAAATATTAAAATTCCAGGAAATTTGGAACGCGTTGATCTTTCCATAGACGGAAAGCCGGTGAGCGCATGGCAGCCGGAAGAGAATACCGATCCTTCCATCTATGTCGTATTTGCCGCTGATTCCAAAGGTCAGAGAGGTTTTTACCGCTACAATGAAACAGACGGAAGCCTTACCCCCTATTCCACAGCCAATACCGATGACGGGGATACTGCGACATCATCTGGTGCATCTGCGGGCCAGACCAGCGCGACAACATCCAGTGACGATTCTCTGTTTACAATTTTGAAGGTACTTGGCTGTGTCGTTGCCATTCTGATCATCGCTTTAATCGTTGTACTTGTCCTCAGGAGCAGATCGCGCAAACCGGAAGACGGGGGAAATGGTCCGGACAGCGATTATGAGGACGATGAGGATTATGAGGATGACGGTTTGATGGATTTTGATAATCCCATGTTTTCTGATATCCAGTCAGAAGTAAAAAATAACCGCAGTCAAAATACTCAGATAAGTTCGGATACTATGGATTTATTTGATGTACAGGATATCGAACAGGAACCTGCTTTCGATCAGAATGTTTCAAAAGCCGCTTCCTCCAATGACAGCAATGAGTCCGTCTCGGCAGCGGATAATTACAGCCAGCCGGAGTCCACGGACAGTATGATTGATATGGAAGCCCTTTCAAAAGCGCTTTCTGACGTTCGCCCAGAGGATACAGTATCTTCAAAACCCATTGGGAATACGCAGAAATTGGAAGCGATCAACCGAGAATTGGATGAAGAATTGAGCGGCTCCAGAAATCAAGCTGCTGACGACGATGATGATTTCGATGTTACAAAATTCGATGATTAAATAAGGAAAACCGCGGATAAGGGGGGGAGCGAATGCGCTTCCCCTTTGTCTGTCCTTTCAAGCATTTCATAACTTACCTTAAATTCTCAATTTTTTCACAATTTAGTGCTGGTATTATTAGAACATTTGTGCTATAATGCATATAACAAAAGATAGGAGAGTGATTATGAAGAGAAAAAACAAAGCGATACACTTATTGGCTGGAGCTATTATGGTTGGCTTTCTTTCGGGAAGTACGGTTTCCATACCCGCGTTTGCTGAGACAGCTGCGGTCACAGAGTCTGTTGTACCCAACAGCGTTTTGCTCAATGACCTGCAATGTTCCCCGGTTGATATTGAATTTTCTTCTGATATAAATACATACCGGATTGTGGTTCCGGATGGCACGGAAAAAGTTTTGGTAAGTGCACAGCTTGCCGATCCCAATTCCATTTATCGTGTCATCGGAAATAATAACCTCCAGTCCGGTTCCAATACAGTCACAGTGGAAGTCGAAGATATGGATGGCAATAAAAATGTCTATGAGATTCAGGTGATTGTGGGTGAATTAAATGAAGATGAAACACCAGAAGAAACGGATACACAGGAGGAAGAAACGGAAACTGCCGCTGCGAATACTACCCCCAGTGATACTACAAGGGAGCAGTCCATGGCCGTTATTTCCAGCCAGGCAGATGTTACGCCATCCACTTCCGACGCTGCGTCGTCCGAGCAAACCATTTTAGATACTGCAAAAAATTTTTTATTGAATCAGAATAATTTTAAATGGATTTTATGCGGAATTGGTATTGTTGCCGTCCTTTTAATTATTCTCTGCATTGTTCTTTCTGTCCGGAAAGCCAAACGGAGAAAAAATCTGGCCGCCCAAGCCCAATCTTCTGCAAAATCTAACAGCGGATCTTCACCTGCCATCGCTCATGATCTAAGCTGGACCAGAGGCCGAGGCTATGAAGAGGATGATGACGATAAAGCCCTTTCTGATTTACTGCAAAATCTTCAGGGCGGCGAATCTGGTGATAGGAAATCCGATCAGAAAAAAGAGGTTCCTGCTTCAGCCTCTGAAACAGAGACAGAATCCGCTCTGGATACACCGGAACAGACCACTGACAGCAGACAAGAAAGCGATGATGACGATGATACGTTTGAAATTGTTGACATCGATAAATTGTAGATGTCATGGGGTAACCGGTCCCGCAAAAGTAACGGGATGGTTGAACCTGCGGAAAGGAGACGGAGATGATTTATGATTCTGAAAATTGATTTTAACAGCGATGAGGCGCTGTATTTACAGCTTCGCAATCAAATTATCCTTGGGATAGCCACGGATAAAATCCGCGATGGTGATCCTTTGCCCTCAGTACGTCAGCTTGCTGATCACATTGGAATTAACATGCATACTGTGAATAAGGCATATACAGTACTCAGACAGGAAGGATTTGTAAAGGTGGACCGCAGACGCGGCGCTGTCATCTCCCTGGATTCCGATAAGTATGCTGCTTTGGAAGAACTTCACAAAGAGTTGGGAGTGGTATTGGCAAAAGCTCACTGTAAGAACATTACGCGAGGTGAAGTTCACGATTTAATTGATGAAATATATGATGATTACTTCTGCCCTTCCAGATATGGAGAGCCTAAGTCAGAGGATTAAGCTGGCTGGAATGTACATGCAGCCATGTCCATTCGGCCCGCTGCCTGACTATAAAAAGGAGGAGCCGACATGTTATGTGAAAGATGTAAAATGAGAGAGGCAAGCGTTGTATTGACGGAAGTAGTGAATGGAGTTCGGACAGAACACAATCTCTGCAGTCAGTGTGCGACAGAGACAGACTTGGGGCAATTTTTCGATACAGATTTTCCATTTGCGAAAATACTGTCTGGAATCCTTGGAATTACCCCGGAGGCACAGGATCCCCAGACACAAAAAATGAATCAGCTTGCCTGTCCCACCTGCAAAATGACTTACGGGGAATTTATAAAAAACAGCCAATTCGGGTGTCCGGATTGTTATGATACCTTTGGATTGCTTTTGAATAACAATATCAAAAAACTGCAGGGCAGTGATACGCACATTGGGAAACATCCTCTTTACCAAAAAAATGGTCATACCCATGCGGAAAACGTGGAAACTGCCAAAGAAATAGAAACAAACGAAGAGAAACTTGCTATTTTGAAATCCCGTCTGAAGGAGGCCATCGAAGAAGAGGAATACGAGGCAGCCGCCCAATATCGGGATGAAATCAAACAATTAAAGGAGGATATGGGAATTGCGTAAATGGTATGAGGAGGCAGGAAATGAAGATGATATTATTGTTGTGAGTCGGATTCGTCTCCTTCGCAATCTTAGATCCCATCTGTTTCCTGCCCGTCTTTCAACGGAGGAAAAAAAGAAACTCAATCAGTCTATTTTTAAGGCATTGGAAATACTTCCAGCCCGATTCGATCAGCCATTTGAGTCCTGCACACTGGATGAATTTTCCGATACCCATAAAATGGCTCTGAAAGAGCGCCATGTGATTAATCAATCTGCGCTGGAAAGCGATTCTTCCATCGGTGTTGTCCTTTCATCCGATGAATCCATCAGCGTTACAACGAATGCCAACGATCATATCCGTATTCTTGTCTCCAAATCCGGGCTGGATCTGGAGTCGGCATGGAAAGATGCCAACCAATTGGACGACACGTTGAATGAATCGTTTGAGTATGCGTTTGATGAAAAATTGGGGTATATGACCGCCTTTCCCACCAATCTGGGGACCGGAATGCGTGCCTACTTGGTTCTTCATCTGCCTCTTCTTTCTTCCAGTCGGCAGTTCCGCGTTTTAATGGGCGGAATCAGCCGTTACGGACTGGCCATGAAAGGGGCATTTGGAGAGGGGAATGACAACCCGGGCAGTCTTTTTGTTCTGTATAATCAGAAAACACTGGGCGTATCGGAGGAAGATATCATTCAGATCCTGACAAAAGTAGCGGGCCAGTTGGCTTCCCAGGAACGTTCCGTCCGCAGCCAGTCCGTGAAAGCCCATCGGAATGAGATTGAGGACTGTATATACCGGTCATATGGAATTTTAAAGTATGCCAGGTCGATTTCCTTTAAGGATGCCATGAATTATCTTTCTCAGCTTCGTTGGGGGATCGAGATGAATATTCTTCCGGTGGAAGAAACCATTCCCTGCTACCAGCTGATGTTGGGAGTACAACCCGCCAATCTGCAGGTAACATACGACAGACCCATGGATCAGAAAGAATTGGATCGCGCACGGGCATCGTATCTTAGAAAGTTTCTGCCTGATTTAGAATAACCGGGGTTCCTTATCAAAATCTCGACGAATTTGTCTGGACTGTTGAAGTTCAAAAAAGGAAAACGATTTATAAAGGAGTTATTTATGTTAGATCGCTATACAAAAAAAGCCCAGCAGGCACTTTCCCTTGCGGAAGATACTGCCGAGGAACTGGGCCACAACTATATTGGCACAGAGCATATTTTAGTCGGCCTTCTGGAGGAAGGGACCGGAGTTGCTGCCAGACTTTTGGGAGCGTACGGAGTCCGCGAAGATAAGGTTTTGGATTTAATTCGCCGCCTGATTGCTCCGTCGAATCCGATTTCCCTGCGGGAGCCGCATCACTATTCTCCAAGTGCCGCAGCCGTTCTGGAAAACAGCTATGTGGAAGCACGCCGTTTTAAGAGTCAGCTCATAGGAACAGAACACATTCTTATCGCCATGCTGAAAAAAGTTGACTGTTCCGCCACCAGACTGCTTACCACCATGGAGGTCAATATCCGCAGACTGTATGTGGATCTTCTTGTTTCCACAGGTCAGGATGCCGGTGCTTTTAAAGATGAGATTCCAGGAAATACCAAGGGATCACGGGACAGCCGTACTCCCAACCTTTCTCAATACGGAAGGGATCTGACTCAGCTTGCCAGCGAAGGAAAGCTGGATCCTGTCATCGGAAGAGAGCAGGAAATCAATCGGGTCATTCAGATATTGAGCCGCCGTACTAAGAATAATCCCTGCCTGATCGGAGAACCGGGAGTCGGGAAGACAGCC
>DVJD01000122.1 GCA_018710785.1 Candidatus Fimimorpha excrementavium | reverse complement strand
ATCTCTCGATTCCCTCTATCCCAATCGCTCCTCACCAATTCTTCTGGTTCTGGAAAACATTCACAGGCTGGAGAGAGCGAACCTTTTTCCTGACGGGCTTTGAAAAACGTCGGTACTTGATTTTTCCAGCTCCTTTGGAGCGCAGAAAAATCTTAGTACCGCTACGTTTTGAACATGAACACGCAAAGACTTTCGCATGCCGTAGTCTATGTTCGTTCATGTTTCGGAGCGAGAGCGCCCCGACAGGAAAAAGGTTCGCTCTCTCCGGTCGTCCGGGTTCTCACTTTAAAACTTCTATTCCTTCCAATGAGTTTCGCAATCGCCTATTATTTTTCCTGACACACAGCATGGATAAGAAGCTGCCCTGTCTCTATCTTTCTATTATCCTCATACTGAACATAAAGTCAAGACATCAAAGACGGAATATCTCCATTTTATTGACAAACCGCTGCGCAGCTGTTACTATTTTTTCTGGAAAAAACAAAAAGAAGCGTACTACTTTCGCTCCGGAAAGGATCTGTTATCATGAATCGATTCAAGAAAATTTACTGCAGGACCTTTCAGACAGTACTGAAAATAGCGCTGCCGTTCCTGCCCTATCGAAAGCCCAAAATTGTCGGCAGTGTGAAAGCCCTGCCGGAAGTCATCCAAAAGAAAACATGCGGCAAAGCCCTGATCATCACCGATGCCGACATACGAAAACTGGGGCTGACCTCCCGTCTGGAAAAATCCCTGGACAAAGCCGGAATCGGTTACTGTATCTATGATAAAACCGTAGCCAACCCCACCACAGCCAATGTGTCCGAAGCACTGGATCTTTACCGGGAAGAAGGCTGTGACTGCATCATCGGCTTCGGCGGCGGCTCCAGTATGGACTGTGCCAAGGCAGTGGGCGCCCGCATCGCAAAGCCCAAGCAGTCTCTTGCCAAAATGAAGGGCATCTTAAAGGTACATAAAAGACTTCCCCTTCTCATGGCTGTTCCCACTACGGCAGGAACCGGAAGTGAGACCACTCTGGCCGCAGTCATCACAGACGCCGAGACCCGCCACAAATATGCCATCAATGATTTCCCGCTGATCCCCAGATATGCGGTTCTGGATCCCAAGGTAACCTTAAGCCTTCCGCCCTTTATCACTGCAACTACAGGTATGGATGCCCTGACCCACGCAGTGGAGGCCTACATTGGAAATTCCACCACCTACGGGACACGCAAAGACGCCCTTTTGGCAGTAAAATTGATTTTTGAAAATATTGATACCGTCTATGAGGACGGCAGCAATGTGGACGCGCGCCGCAATATGCTGCACGCTTCCTTTTATGCCGGATGTGCCTTTACCAAATCCTATGTGGGATATGTCCACGCCATCGCCCACTCCCTGGGCGGGGAATACAATGTTCCCCACGGCTATGCCAACGCTGTGATTCTCCCCATGATTCTGGAGGCCTATGGAGAGAAGATTCACAAAAAACTGTCCCGCCTGGCCGTCGCAGCCGGTCTTGCCGATGAGAGCACTCCCTGCGAGGAGGCCGCCGGACGGTTTATCCAGGCCATCAAAGATATGAAACGCCGTTTCGGCATCGGCGATCGGATTCCGGAAATTCAGGAGACCGATATCCCCAAGCTGGCACATTATGCCGATAAAGAGGCCAATCCCCTCTATCCTGTTCCCGTGCTGATGAACGCCGCAGAACTGGAACCGTTCTATTACATGCTGATGAACGGTCCAAAAGAGGCAGAAGATTTCCAGGACGCATCAGAAGAAGCCGGGGACAATGCCGCGGATACCGCAAAACCTAGCTTTGAAGAAACGGCCACTGAGAAAGGAGGAGCACAACATGACAGAGCAGGAAATTAAAGCGCTTGTCGCCAAACAGCGAACCTATTTTCAAACCGGAGCCACTCTTCCGGTCCGCACACGGATCCAGGCACTTCGCAGACTTTATACCGCCATCCGTGAAAATGAGAAAGAAATCCACGACGCCCTTCGAAATGACCTTGGAAAAAGCAATTTTGAAAGCTATATGTGCGAGACCGGTCTGGTTCTGGAAGAAATCAGCTACATGGTAAAGCACATTCAGCGATTTTCCAGAGAAAAACGGGTTCACACGCCTCTGGCCCAGTTTCACTCCCGAAGCTATCAGAAACCATCTCCCTATGGTGTGGTGTTGATTATGAGTCCTTGGAATTATCCCTTTATGCTGACCCTTTCTCCCCTGGTGGATGCGCTGGCCGCTGGAAATACCGCCGTGGTAAAGCCCAGCGCCTATTCCCCCCATACCAGTGATGTGATCCTTCATATCCTGTCCCAGTGCTTTGATCCCCAGTATGTGGCTGTGGTGACCGGCGGACGTGCGGAGAACACCTGTCTTCTTCGGGAACATTTTGACTATATCTTTTTCACCGGCAGCCAGGCTGTGGGAAAAGAAGTCATGCGAAATGCGGCCGAACATTTGACCCCCGTCACCCTAGAGCTGGGAGGAAAGAGCCCCTGCATCGTCGATCAGACTGCAAATATTCCCCTTGCGGCAAAGCGTATTGTATTTGGAAAATACTTAAACTGCGGGCAGACCTGTGTGGCGCCGGACTATATTTACTGTCACCGTTCCGTGAAAGATCAGCTGATAAAAGAAGTACAGAAGCAAATCCAAAAACAGTACGGCAGCCAGCCCCTTGACAATCCGGATTACGGAAAAATCATCAATGAAAAACATTTTGACCGGATCCTTGGCCTGATTGATAAAGCAAAACTGGTTCAGGGCGGACGTTCTGACCGGGAAACGCTGCGCATCGAGCCAACCGTCCTGGACCATGTGACCTTCTCTGACGCCGTCATGCAGGAGGAAATCTTTGGTCCCATCATGCCGATCCTAGTATTTGACAATCTTGACGACGTGATCCGGACCATCAACGGCATGCCCCATCCGCTGGCGCTTTACTTCTTTACCTCCGATAAGCAGGCAGCAAAGAAAGTCACCTCCCGCTGCGGATTCGGCGGCGGATGCATCAACGATACCATCATTCATCTGGCGACCGCAGAAATGGGATTCGGCGGATTTGGGGAAAGCGGCATGGGCGCTTACCATGGTAAGATCGGTTTTGACACCTTCTCCCATTATAAGAGCATTGTCGATAAAAAGACATGGCTCGACCTTCCCATGCGCTACCAGCCTTATCAGAAACTGCACGAAAAAATGGTGCGCTTTTTCCTGAAATAGAACCTGCGCTCATGGGCCAAGCGCGCATCCTGTTCCCCATATCCCTATTTCTTTTCTCCATCTTCTTGAATTCTTCATAAAAAGGGGGATGCTGCAAAATTCGCATAGTCACAGAAAAATAATCCTGCTGTTTGCCCATTATTTTTTCTGTACGGTGCGAACTTTGCAGCACCCCCAATAATATACAATTCCAATCTCGAAAGCAGGTCGCCTCAGTCACAGGGATATTCCACCCCCGGCGGCAGCGGATCCCATTCATTCAGTCCGATCCTCTGTTTAAATTTTGCCTGTTCCACCGTCAGCCGGGGAAGATCGTCCTTCAGGTAATCCATCAGCTCGTCAATCCCCTCGCGCGTCACATTATTGACCAGAAAGATCCGCTCACATCCGGCCTCGATCAGCCACTGTCTGACCATGGGAATATTCGCATAGGGGGAATCAATCTTCGTGATTATGCCAATCAGAGGCCTTTGGATAAAACAGCGGCTGCTCGGTCCAAACAAATTAAACGGCTCATCGGCCGACTGAACCATGGCCACCACATCAGCCTCAAAAGAAAAGCATGCCAAACCGACACTAAACCGTTTGGACTCCGCGTATTCGCCCGGAGAATCTATGGTATCCTCATCCGTATTGGTGTACTGCGTTTTTATGTAATGAAGCTCCTCGCCCCGGAGCGCCTGCGTCAAAGATGTCTTTCCGGCCTCACTCCTGCCCATCAGAAATATTTTTTTCATCGTTCCTCACATTCCGCCGCCCAAGCGGCATCTCCGGATCAAAAATTTTGTGTTTCCATCTCCGCCTGTCCTGGGGGGGGTCAGCTTTTATGGATCTCACACGTCTGAAATCCCAGCACTTTGTCAAAGAACCGCACCACTTCTTCCACAGCCGTCTGTACCTGAGACAGCCCTCCCGTCAAAATCAGAGAACCGCAGAAGCGGTCCATAAAACCAATCTGTACATCAGCACTCTTGACCGCAACGTCAGCCGCGACCACGACAGCCTCCCAGGGAGTAAAGCGAATCATACCGACAGCCTCACCCGTATGATCCTCCCCCTCATGCACCCCGATATGCAGACCGAGGTTCTGATAAATACAGGCCTGCGAAGGACTTATCACATGTGCCAGACAAACTTCCTTTCCCGGCACCCGGATGCGGGTCATACGCAGCTTCTTTCCTTTCAGATTTTCATAATCATCATGAAATATTTGTTCCAGCAGTTCTTGTTTTGTCATCCGCGCCATACTTACACTTCCTATCTCTTTGTGATTTTGCAGACGACATATCCGAGTGTATCGCGGAAATAGTCTACAATCTCCGTAAGCGCCGTAGTGACATCGGAAATCTCACCTGTAATGATCAGTGTTCCCGTAAAACGATCGGCGAATCCAAGATACACATTTCCGCTCTTGACCGCGATATCGGATGCGATCACTGCCGATTCCGGCGGCGTCATATTCATAATGCCGATCGCTGATGCGCGGTAATCCACCTGCGGATTCAGCCCCAGCTTCTGATAAATCACAGGCGCCGGACCTCCCATTACATGCGCAAACGTAATTTCTTTTCCGGCAACGGTCTCCTGTACAATTCTTATCTGTTCACCATGGTCATTTGCCATTCGTCAGTTCCTCTCTTTCAGAAAAATTCATATTCTATCTTCTGCCCTGCATTATAGAATTATAGCACGCAAAAATAGAAAAGTACAGCTGAACTGGCAAAAAGGCATCCCTCCGGTCTTTGCGGCCTTTGGGATGCCCCTTATCATCGTTTTATTTCAATTTGGTATGGCTGAATCAGTCAACCTGCGGACCAGCAGAAACCAATGCCTTTCCAGCTTCATTGCCTTCGTATTTCGCGAAGTTCTTAATGAATCTCTGTGCCAGATCCTTAGCCTTTGTTTCCCATTCGGAAGCATCTGCATAAGTGTCACGAGGATCCAGAATGTTGGTATCTACACCAGGAAGCTCGGTCGGTACTTCAATGTTAAAGTACGGGATCTTCTTTGTAGGTGCTTTCAGGATGTCGCCGTTGAGGATGGCATCGATGATACCACGTGTGTCGCGGATGGAAATACGCTTTCCTGTTCCGTTCCAGCCTGTATTTACCAGGTATGCCTTAGCGCCGCTCTGTTCCATTCTCTTAACCAGCTCTTCTGCATACTTTGTCGGATGCAGTTCCAGGAATGCCTGTCCGAAGCAAGCGGAGAATGTCGGTGTAGGCTCTGTGATACCGCGCTCTGTACCAGCCAGCTTAGCTGTGAAACCAGACAGGAAATAGTACTGTGTCTGCTCCGGTGTCAGAATGGATACCGGAGGCAGTACGCCGAATGCATCTGCGGACAGGAAGATGACTTCTTTTGCAGCAGGTGCGGAAGAAACCGGACGAACAATGTTCTGGATATGATCGATCGGGTAAGATACACGTGTATTTTCTGTCACGCTCTTATCGTCGAAGTCGACCTTGCCGTTCTCATCCAGTGTTACATTTTCAAGAAGAGCATTTCTCTTGATTGCGTTGTAGATATCCGGCTCAGATTCCTTGTCCAGGTTGATAACCTTTGCGTAGCATCCGCCTTCGAAGTTGAACACACCGTTGTCATCCCAGCCGTGCTCGTCATCACCGATCAGGAGACGCTTCGGATCTGTGGACAGTGTGGTCTTACCTGTACCGGAAAGACCGAAGAAGATGGCTGTGTTTTCACCGTTCATATCTGTGTTTGCGGAGCAGTGCATGGAAGCGATGCCCTTCAATGGCAGATAGTAGTTCATCATGGAGAACATACCCTTCTTCATTTCACCGCCGTACCATGTGTTTACAATAACCTGCTCACGGCTTGTGATGTTGAACATAACAGCTGTCTCAGAATTCAGACCCAGCTCCTTGTAATTTTCCACTTTTGCTTTGGACGCATTGTATACGATAAAATCAGGCTCGAAGTTTTCCAGTTCTTCTGCTGTCGGCTGAATGAACATGTTTGTAACAAAGTGTGCCTGCCAAGCGACTTCCATGATGAAACGGATGGCCATACGAGTATCCTTGTTTGCACCGCAGAATGCATCTACCACGTAAAGCTTCTTGTTGGACAGCTCCTTCATGGCGATTTCTTTTACAGCATTCCATGCTTCTTCTGTAGCAGGATGGTTGTCATTCTTGTACTCGTCAGATGTCCACCATACGGTATCCTTGGAATTCTCATCCATTACGATGAACTTATCTTTCGGAGAACGTCCTGTATATACGCCAGTCATTACATTTACAGCACCGAGTTCGCTTACCTGGCCCTTTTCGTAACCAACCAGATCAGGTCTTGTCTCCTCTTCGAATAATACTTCGTAAGAAGGATTGTGCACGATTTCCAGAGTTCCGGTAATGCCATACTTGCTTAAATTCAATTCTGCCATCTTACTAACCTCTCTTCTCTCATAATAAGTGAAATAATATATTAAGAACCTATAAAGGCAGTTCTTACAAGATTCATCCGGGATACCTAATCCCTGGTCCCCCTCTTTAGCCATTATACAAAAAAATGTCAATGAAATCAATATCATTCCGCTACTTTTTTCAAAAATGTTATTTTTTTAACGTTTCCCCAGCTCCCAGAATACCACTGCACTGGCTGCAGCCACATTCAGGGAATCTACGCCATGGCTCATGGGGATCCGCACCGTATAGTCGCACTGGGCAATGGTTTCTTCCAAAAGTCCCGTTCCCTCGGTTCCCAGAATCACCGCCAGCCGCTCCTCTTTTGCCAGAGCCGGATCATCCACGGACACCGACTGGCCGGAGAGCGCCATGGCCGCCGTCCGAAAGCCCATCCTTCGCAGCTGCCGGATGCCAGGGCCTGGCCACACATCCCCATCCGTTCCCGAAAAAAAAGTCCACGGAATCAGAAACACATTTCCCATGCTGACCCGGGCCGCCCTCCGGTACAGCGGATCGCTGCACCCGGGCGTCAGTAAAACAGCATCCATATTCAGCGCCGCTGCCGAGCGAAAAATAGCTCCCACGTTGGTGGGATTCATCACCCGCTCCAGCACGGCAATCCTTCTGGCCCCGGCGCAGATCTCCTCCACACGCCGAAGCGTTTTGCGGCGCATGGCGCACAGCATGCCGCGGGTGAGGGCAAAGCCGGTCAGTTTCTTCAAGACCTCTTCCTCTGCCGTATAAACCGGAACCGAATCGCATCGTTTCAGCAGTCCGGCCTGCGCATCCAGATACCGTTTTTCCGACAGAAAGGAAATCGGCTCATATCCCGCATCCAGCGCCCGCTCAATCACAAGAGGGCTTTCCGCTATAAAAATTCCTTCCTCCGGTTCATACCAATGAAACAGCTCATTCTCCGAGCTCCTTCCATAGATATCCAATTCCGGCGCGCAAAAATCTGTAATCTCTATGATCTGCCCCATGGCACTCTCCTTCCATTTTCTTTTCTAAATGACCGTTTCTGCTGCCTGTGCCGTCCGGTTTTCCTCAATATGTTATAACAATCCCAAGAGGTTTCCTCCCACGACCACCAAACATGCCGCCAACCATGCCACAATGCACTGCTCCGCCACCACGAAACAGGACCATTTTCCGCCCAGTTCCCGCTTGATGGAGGCAATGGCTGCCACACAGGGTGTATACAAAAGACAGAATACCAGAAGCGCCAAGGCGCTGACCGGGGACAGAAGCTGTGTCAGCGCTGCGTTGGACGGGATCAGAACGGATAAGGTGGAAACCACACTTTCCTTTGCCATGAAGCCGCTGATCAGCGCTGTGGAGATTCTCCAGTCTCCGAATCCCAACGGTGCAAAAATCGGCGCAATCAGGCCTGCGATGGATGCCAGAATGCTGTTCTGGGAATCTGCCACCATGTTGAAATGGAAATCAAAGGTCTGCAGGAACCAGATGATAATGGTGGCCAAAAAGATTACGGTAAACGCTCTCTGCAGAAAATCCTTTGCCTTTTCCCACAAAAGCTGGATCACATTTTTGGCTCCCGGCATCCGGTAATTGGGCAGTTCCATGACGAAGGGAACCGGTTCCCCTTTGAACAGAGTCTTTTTAAACAGCAGCGCAGCCAAAATCCCCACTAAAATCCCAAGGAAATACAGACCGACCATGATAATCGCTCCATGGCCCGGGAAAAAGGCTGCCGTAAAGAAACCATAAATCGGAAGTTTGGCTGAGCAGCTCATGAACGGAGTCAAAAGGATGGTCATCTTTCGGTCACGCTCGGAGGATAGGGTACGGCCTGCCATAACCCCCGGCACCGTACATCCAAATCCGATCAGCATCGGCACGATGCTTCGCCCGGACAGACCGATCTTACGAAGCAGTTTGTCCATAATAAACGCCACGCGAGCCATATATCCGCTGTCTTCCAGCATGGAGAGGAAGAAAAACAGCGTCACAATGGTGGGCAGAAAACTGAGCACGCTTCCCACACCGTTGAAGACACCGTCAATGATCAGAGACTGCATCACCGAATTGACATGGGCTGCCTGAAGACCGACGCTGACGGTATCGGTCAGCCATCCGATAGCCAGCTCCAAAAGGCTGGAAAGCCAGGCGCCTATGACGTTAAAAGTCAGCCAGAATACCAGACCCATGATAAGGATAAACGATGGGATCGCCGTATATTTTCCCGTCAGGATCTGATCCATCTTACGGCTTCTGGCGTGTTCCCTGCTCTCCTCCGGCTTCACCACGGTCTTCTGACAGACATCCTGGATAAAATCGAACCGCATATCCGCGATGGCGGCGGCACGGTCCAGACCGCTCTCTTCTTCCATCTGGCTTAAGATATGTTCCAGCATTTCCTTTTCATTGGTCTGCAGCTTCAGTTTTTCCAAAACCAGGGAATCTCCCTCCGCCAGCTTGGATGCGGCAAACCGAAGCGGAATCCCCGCTGCCTGGGCATGGTCTTCAATCAAGTGCATGATTCCGTGGATGCACCGGTGGACGGCGCTTCCGTTTTTGCCCGGATTGCAGAAATCGATCCGCTTTGGCCTTTCCTGATATTTGGTCACATGGACCGCATGCTGAATCAATTCCTCGATTCCTTCATTTTTGGCCGCGGAAATGGGGATCACCGGCACGCCCAGAATATCTTCCATCTCATTGATTCGTATGGAACCGCCGTTTTCCCGCACCTCATCCATCATGTTCAGCGCTACCACCATGGGGATATCCAGTTCCATCAGCTGCATGGTCAAATACAGGTTTCTCTCTATATTGGTTGCATCCACGATATTGATGATTCCCTTTGGCTTTTCCTGCAGAATAAATTCTCTCGTGACAATCTCTTCGCTGCTGTAAGGCGACATGGAATAAATTCCCGGCAGGTCTGTGATCTCGGTATTGGGATAGCCCTTGATCGTGCCATCTTTGCGGTCCACTGTCACGCCGGGAAAATTGCCCACATGCTGATTGGAACCGGTCAGACGGTTGAATAACGTGGTCTTTCCGCAGTTTTGGTTTCCGGCCAATGCGAACGTCAGCTTCACTGAATCCGGCAGCGGATGCTCCTCCTTTTTCTCATGATACTTACCGCCTTCACCCAGACCCGGATGGGGGATATCTTTTTTCGTCTTTGCCGCGTCGTTTTTGGGTTTCAGCGCAGTGGTTTTCTGTATCTCAATTTTTTTTGCATCCTCCACACGCAGCGTCAGCTCGTATCCGTGTATTTTTAACTCCATGGGGTCTCCCATGGGCGCATATTTGACCAATGTCACCTCTGCTCCCGGAATCAATCCCATGTCCAAAAAATGCTGTCTGAGGGCGCCTTCTCCGCCAACCTTCCGAATTCTGGCTGTTTTTCCTATTTCCAGCTCATTTAAAGTCATTCTATCCCCTCCATTTCTTTCGCATTCTCTTTCAGAAAATTACTTTTATCAAAAAGTAATATTAAAATAAGCAAAAATGAATGTCAAGATTCTTCCATGGATTTCCAGAACAAACGCATGAATGAACAATTTGTACACCGGACGCCAGAGAGAGGTGGG
>DVJD01000121.1 GCA_018710785.1 Candidatus Fimimorpha excrementavium | reverse complement strand
CAGAGCCGGAGACGGAACCGGAGACAGAGCCGACAGAACCGGAGACGGATCCGGTGGAGGAAACGACACCGACGCAGCCGACAGAAAATGACGAAGTCCTTGAAAACGAAGAGGGAAAAATTGAAGTATCTTATAGCGATATGCTCGTACAGGTGAATCAGGAAGATGGTATTTTGATTCCTTCTCTCGTAGAGGAAGTGCTGAATAAGCTGGACAATGAGCAGGTTATCATCAATCTGGACAGCAAAGACCAGCAGGTTCCGCCCAGTCTGCTGCAGGCGGCGAAGGGAAAAGATGTGGTTCTGACATTTTACATGGAAGAGGGAGGTTATTCCTTCGATATAGCAGGAGCAGATATTACGGATGAAAATTCCGCCAATGGAATCAACCTGTCCGTTTCCTCTCAGGATGCTGCATTGGACGAGCAGGTGAAGACAATGATTCCGGAAAACAGCACAGGGGTTGTATATGATTTCCAGCATTCCGGAATTTTGCCGACTACCACAGTAACCGTTCCAACGACGGGAATTTTTGATGAAAATGAACATCTTTACTGCTATTATGTCAATGAAGCAGAGAACAGACTGGAACTGGTGGGAGATCCTTTTGTAATAGGCGGTCTTGCGTCCTTTACGATTGAGCATTGTTCCAAATATGTTCTTTCTGATGTCAAGATTGACGGCGCAGTGACAGAGACAGAACCGTCAGAGACAACTCCGTCAGAGACGACGGCTGGTGACAATGAGACGGAAACAGCAGCTGAAAACGAAACGGCAGAAACCGCAGGCGAGACGAATGAGACGGCAGCAACACAGACAGCAGCCGATACGGCTGCTCAGTCTTCCGAAGCTGATTCGTCTTCTCCATCCACAGGAGACACCATGAATCCGATTTTCTATGTGGGACTGGCGGCATTTGCAGCCATTTTAGCAGTGGCAGCCATCAAGCTGTTCGGAAGAAAACCGGAAAACAGGAACTAAACAGAGATCCGCTCCCGGTGTGGTAAAAGCCGCAAAAGCCGTCTGAGACGGGTGCGGCGAAAAAGAGGCCGATCCCGATAGATTTTCGGGACCGGCCTCTTTTTAAGATTCCATGCCCATTTGGGTCCGGTACATCTGCGCATAGGTTCCATTTTGACGCATCAGTTCATCGTGGGTACCCCGCTCTTTGATGGCTCCGTTTTCCATCAGAACAATGAGATCGGAGTCCCGGATGGTGGACAGGCGGTGGGCGATGATAAAGGAGGTGCGGCCTTTTGTAATGGAAAGCATGGCACGGCGTATTTTTTGTTCCGTCATGGTATCCACGGAAGATGTGGCCTCATCCAGAATCAAAATCGGAGCATCGGTCAGTACAGCGCGTGCGATGGTCAGCAGCTGCCGCTCGCCCTGGCTTAAGGTGGACCCTCCTTTGGTCAGAACGGTCTGATATCCATTGGGCTGACGCTGGATGAAGGAATCCGCATCGGCCGTCATGGCAGCCTTTACGATGGCATCCATGGACACATTGGTTTTCCCGTAGCTGATATTATCCCGGATGGGAATGTCAAAAAGAGCCGTATCCTGCAGCACGACGCCAAAGGCATTTCTGAGATCAGCCATTTTATAATCTCTCAGATCGTGGCCGTCCAGCTCAATGCTTCCGTCAGTGACATCATAAAACCGCGTAAGAAGATTGATGAAAGTCGTTTTTCCCGACCCGGTGTGACCGACGATGGCCACTTTTGTTCCGGCTGGGATTTCCAGATTGATATCTTTTAAAACCAGCTGATCCGGCTCGTAGCCAAAGGAAACATGGGAGAAGCGGATATGCCCCCTGGGATGGGGCAGGGGAAGAGCATCCGGTTTGTCGGCCGGTTCGGGCTGCTCATCCAGCACTTCAAAGATTCGCTCGGCGCCTGCCACAGCAGTCTGGAAGTTGTTGTAAATATTGGCGATATCCACAAAGGGGCGGGTAAATTGCTTGGAATAGAGCAGAAAGCTGGAGATCAGCCCCACAGAGATCATGCCCTGTGCCGCCATGACGCCGCTGACCACGGCGATTGCCACATAGCCCAGGTTATTGATGACATTGGTGATGGGCATCAGATATCCGGACCAGATCAGGGCGCGGGTGGCAACGGCCCGGAAGTTCTCATTATTTTCCTCGAATTCTTCAATCATCATGGATTCCCGGCAATACGCCTTGACCATGCTCAGCCCGGATATGCTTTCCTCCACCTGCCCGTTGAGCTGGCCGAGGATCTTTTGCTGCTCCTTAAACAGGGTTCGGGTGTGCCTGGTGATGGTTTTGGTCAGAATAAGGACAAGAAATACGGAAATGAGGGCCACTCCGGTGAGAATCACATTTTCGTACAGCATAATGAAAAAGACACCCAGAATGGTAAACCCGTAAATCATGAGCTGGGACAGGGAATCGGAGATGGTGGTGCTGATATTATCCACATCATTGGTCAGTCGGCTCATGAGTTCTCCGTGCTGCCGTTTGTCAAAAAAGGCGAGGGGGAGCTTTTCCATGGAAGAAAACAGGGTTTTCCGAATATGGAGAATGATGTGCTGACCGATGGAAGCCATAAAAAACTGCTGCAGGAAACGGACCAGCCAGTCAGTCAGGTAAAGGGCAAGCAAAAGCAGAAGAATCCATACGGCGGGATTTCCGGCGTCGATGGCGTTGACCGCGTTGCCGATGATTAAGGGGGACAGCATGGCTGAGACAGAGGCGAGGGCGGATAAAAGCAGCATCCAGGTGAGCCCTTTTCGGTGCCCTTTCGTAAGTTCCCACAACCGCCGCAGTGTTCCCTTCATATCTTTGGGCTTGACGACCGGCGCGCCGCGGCGCATGGGGCCGGAGGGGGCAGGGGCGCCGGGACTTCCGGCCGGACCGTTAGTTTGAGAAAGATGGCTCATTGCCATGGATATCACCTCCTATTTGTGAAGCATAAATGGCCTGGTAGGGAGCGCAGGAACGCATCAGTTCTTCATGGCTGCCAAACCCCTTCAGATTCCCGTTTTCCAGACATAAAATATGATCGGCCCGCATGACCGTGGAGATTCTCTGGCTGATCAGAAGCACGGTGATGTGGGACGCGTGTTCCCGCAGGCCGCGAAGGACCGAAGCCTCCGTGGAGGCATCCAAAGCGCTGGTACAGTCATCCAGAATCAGAATGTTCGGGCGGCGAAGCAGGGCTCTGGCGATGGAAAGACGCTGCTTTTGACCGCCGGAAAGATTGACGCCGCCCTGTCCCAGATTGGTATGGTAGCCTTCCGGAAACTGGGAGATGAAGGAATCCGCGCAGGCGATCCGGGAAGCCTCCAAAATTTCTTCTTCGGCGGCGTTTGGATTGCCCCAGCGCAGATTGTCGGCGATGGTTCCGGAAAACAGAAGGGCTTTTTGCGGGACAACGGCGATGGACTGGCGCAGAACGTTTGGATCGATCTGCGTTACATCGTGGCCGTCCATACACACACAGCCCTTGGTGGCATCATAAAAACGGGGGACCAGATTGACGAGAGACGTTTTTCCGGAACCGGTGGGACCGATGATGCCTATGGTTTCTCCGGCCCGGGCTGTGAAGGTGATGTGCTCCAGGGCCGGTCGGGCAGAGCCAAAGTAGGTAAAGGTGACATCCTGAAAGGAGATTTCTCCCCTGGCTTCAAAGGCGACGGGGCGGGCAGGAAACTTCTGGGCCGGTTCTTCATCCAGGATTTCCTGGACACGGGAAGAAGAGGCAGCCGCTCGCACCGCATTGTTTAAAATATTGGACACCATGCCGAGGGCAAACAGCACCTGGGTCATGTAATTGACGGAAGCCATCAGGCGGCCGATCTGGGACGCGTCCTGCGCCTGGGAAATCCAAAGCAGAAGCACGATACCCAGGTTGACCGTCAGATTGATCAGAGGGGAAAAAACAGCCAGCACACGGGTGGCAGAGATTCCGGCTGATGCAAAAGCGGAGGCTGCCGCCGTAAATTTTTTCTCTTCTTCCGTTTCCGCCCGAAACGCTTTCACCACGCGGATGGAAGAGAGAAATTCACGGCTCACATCGTTTAAGCGGTCCAGCTGTTTTTGAAGTATTCCAAAGCGGGGATATCCCAGTTTCATGTTTCCGAGAATCAGGATGGCGGCGATGATCAGGATGGCGGCCATGATGGGAAACTGTTTCGGGGTCTGAATGATAATCAGCGCGACAGAACCCACGCAGATAATGGGAACCTTCATCATAATGCGCATGATGCCATTGACGAAATTCTGAATCTGCGTCACATCGTTGGTGATGCGGGTGATGATGGAGGCGGGAGAAAGCCGGTCAATATTTTCAAAAGACAGGGTCTGCACTTTTCGATACAGATCGCCCCGCAGCTCTTTGCTGATCAGCTGGGAAGTCCGGCTGGCATAGAGATTTCGCATGACAGCGCCCACAGCCCCCAGGGAGGCGATGCCAAGCATAATGGCTCCGTAAAATAAAATCTGAGAAATGCTTTTATTGGCCACCCCATCATCCACGATGCGGGCCATGAAGGCAGGCTGCAGCAATTCGGCAAAGGTTTCGATGCTCAAAAAGAAGACGGCAGTCAGAAACATGGCGAGATGGCGGCGGACATAGGAGAAAATCAACTTCATATCTAAGGTTCCTCCTTTTCCTGACGGCAGAGGGGATTCTTCTGCCAGCTGTCGTATAATTTTTGAAGAATATGGGATAATTGGCGCTGTTCCTGGACGGAGAGAACGGAAAAGAGGGAATCAGCCGTCCGGGTACGCTCCTGTTCTGCCTCCTTTGCCTTGGCAAGCCCGGCATCGGTCAAAGCCACGTCGATATTTCTCTTATCTGCCTGGTTTTTGACGCGGGTGATCCAGCCGACGGACTCCATCATTTCCAGCTGTTCGCTCAGGGTGGCGGAACGCCTTTGGGTAATGTCGGCCAATTGTTTTTGCGTCAGCGTCCCGTGTTCCAGAAGAAGGCGGAGAATCCGGCCCTGTCCCTGCATATGACAGGTACGCCTTTGCAGATGAGAACATTGGCGGAATTGACTGAGAAGTTTTGATGGTGAGATATCCGTTTGATCCATGGTAACCCTCCTTATTTTCACTTTGATTTTAAGGTACGATCCGAAATGTAATTCCCAAAATGATTAGGTACCTTATCGATTATTATATGACAGAAGAAGACAAATTGCAAGGGACCTAAATATTTTGCTGCCATAGGCATATCGTATGGTTTTATGAACAGCATGGGATGAATGATTGGGATATGGAAAGGAAAGAGGATTGCAGTGGAAAGCAGAATATGATATGTTCGAGGTAAGAATCAGAGCCGGTGGTCCGGCGGAATGGGAGGAACGATGAAGATAGCAGCGATTCAGATGGCAGTTGGGCAGGATAAGATGGAAAATGTCATGCGGGCAGGAAGGTATTTGGAACAGGCGGCAGCCCAGGGCGCGGACCTGGCGGTTCTGCCGGAAATGTTCTGCTGCCCCTATCAGACGGAACTGTTTCCCGTTTATGCGGAACGGGAAGGCCAAGAGACGTGGAAGATGCTGGCCGGATATGCAAAAACCCATGGGATCTATTTGGTGGCCGGTTCCATGCCGGAACTGGGAGGCGATAATCGAGTGTACAATACATCCTATGTGTTTGACCGCAGGGGAAGACAGATTGGAAAACACCGCAAGGTCCACTTATTTGACATTGATGTGGAGGGCGGACAGTACTTTAAAGAGTCCGATACGCTTTGGGCCGGAGAGGGGATGACGCTGTTTGAGACGGAATTTGGGACCATGGGACTCTGCATATGCTTTGATATCCGCTTTCCGGAACTGTTTGGGCAGATGGCCGCTGGGGGCGCCAGGATGGTTTTTGTACCCGCTGCATTCAATATGACTACGGGACCGGCTCACTGGGAGCTGCTGTTTCGCGCCCGCGCACTGGATTATCAGATGTATGTCATGGGATGTGCGCCCATGCGGGACGAAACAGCTTCCTATCATTCCTGGGGCCACAGCATTTTGACGGATCCATGGGGGAGGGTGGTTTGCCAGCTGGATGAGAAAGAGGGGATACTGACCGCGCAGATCGATTGGGAGCTGTTGGAACGGGTGCGCAGGGAGATTCCGCTGGGGAGATACGAAAAACGTATAAATGGATAAAGTGGATACCCGGACGGCCGGAGAGAACGAACCTTTTCCCTGTCGGGGCGCTCTCGCTCCGAAACATGAACGAACATAGACTATGGCATGCGCAAGTCTTTGCGTGTTCATGTGAAAAACGTAGCGGTACTAAGATTTTTCTGCGCCGTGTCCGGCTGGAAAAATCAAGTACCGACGTTTTTCAAAGCCTGTCAGGAAAAAGGTTCGTTCTCTCCGGCCTGGGAATGCTTTTCGGAAATAGAAGAATTGGTGAGAAGCGATGAGGATGGTAAAGCTTAGTGTCTCCCACCTCTCTTTGGCGTCCGGTTCACAAATGGTTCAAATTGTTTATTGATGCGTTTGTCCTGAGGGATAAACAGGACAAACGCACGAGTGAACAATTTGTGAACAAAATGGATACCCGCACGACCGCAGGGGAGCAAACCATGTTCCAT
>DVJD01000120.1 GCA_018710785.1 Candidatus Fimimorpha excrementavium | reverse complement strand
ATAGATTCACCTCATTTCAACCAGGTATCAAAAGTTAAGCACTAAACTTTTGATACCCAATAATAGAATTTGAATCTATTATCCCATACATGGTCTGCTTTTTCGAGGTACGCACTATCTACCGTTTACCTGTGGAGTATGTTTAATAACAATATGGGATATATTGAAACTTCTTTGGCGTTGTATTCTCAACACCGGCAATTGTGTTTAATAACAATATGGGATATATTGAAACCCACAAGAGCATCCCTTGTTGATGATGGAAACTTGTTTAATAACAATATGGGATATATTGAAACTCTGGCTCCGGTTCCGGTTCTGGAACGATTGTTCCGTTTAATAACAATATGGGATATATTGAAACTGGTTATCGCTCCTTCCGATTTTTTATAAAATTATGTTTAATAACAATATGGGGTATATTGAAACATATAAGTCATATGTGGAAATCCTCTCTATGCTAATGTTTAATAACAATATGGGATATATTGAAACTAGCTTTTTCAAATCGTTCTGGAACAATCTTTCCGTTTAATAACAATATGGGATATATTGAAACCCAGCAGGGGGAACGATTGGATGGAACACCGCTTCGTTTAATAACAATATGGGATATATTGAAACCCGCAATTCGGGCAAACGACATGCGAATAATCATAGTTTAATAACAATATGGGATATATTGAAACTTCTGCCTCCTTCTCTAACTCGATAATAAACGCCGTTTAATAACAATATGGGATATATTGAAACCACCTTCCGGCGCGCAGCACATGAAAATGAAATATTGTTTAATAACAATATGGGATATATTGAAACTAGACTCTACCGGCCTGTGGAGACTTCCAACTTTGTTTAATAACAATATGGGATATATTGAAACTTCAAATCATTATAATATTTAGTTGTATCCAGTCTTGTTTAATAACAATATGGGATATATTGAAACATCCATTTTTCCCCATCGTAGTATCCGTGAATATGTTTAATAACAATATGGGATATATTGAAACCTCTTGATTACGCTTTTTACATCTTCCTCTGCTATTGTTTAATAACAATATGGGATATATTGAAACCCATCTTGCCATAGCCGATATATACTAGCTGGAACCAGTTTAATAACAATATGGGATATATTGAAACTTCATATCCGCGTCAGGCGGCAGTCCTACCCAATCAGTTTAATAACAATGTGGGATATATTGAAACCACAACCGTAAACAGACTATCAATAATTTCCTGCGTTTAATAACAATATGGGATATATTGAAACTCTCTGCTTCCAATTGGCCCGGCGCAAAAATAGTCGTTTAATAACAATATGGGATATATTGAAACACGGCACCGGCCTGGATATGCCAATTGGAATGATGAGTTTAATAACAATATGGGATATATTGAAACTCATCTGATTTAATGATGTACCATTCGCCCCACATCGTTTAATAACAATATGGGATATATTGAAACTTCCAGTCCCGGCGAAGTCCCGGACTGGAAAGGGGTTTAATAACAATATGGGATATATTGAAACTATACTAAGGCTGGACGGGTACATAGACAGAGTAGGTTTAATAACAATATGGGATATATTGAAACTAGGTTCTAACCTCTCACACATCTGGTAGAAACCCTCGTTTAATAACAATATGGGATATATTGAAACTGGTATCACACTGGAAATCACCGGCGCAGACATTCCGTTTAATAACAATATGGGATATATTGAAACGCTCCCAGGCAGTAAACACGCTCTCCGAACAGATAGCGTTTAATAACAATATGGGATATATTGAAACCGTCAATAGCCTGACCGCACCTTGAACAAAAATTACAGTTTAATAACAATATGGGATATATTGAAACTTTTCCAGTACACCGCACTTAACAAGCGCATCCTGGTTTAATAACAATATGGGATATATTGAAACCTACCATACAATTCCGACATCCTCTCAGCGGCTTTGTTTAATAACAATATGGGATATATTGAAACCTTACATGTACAAAAGCAAATGTTACTGGAACATTGTTTAATAACAATATGGGATATATTGAAACATTCAGGAACCCTGACTCTTAATACATCCGACCTTGGTTTAATAACAATATGGGATATATTGAAACTTATATCCTGGGGAAAAGGCATTTTGCCTTTCCCCGTTTAATAACAATATGTGATATTTCCCGCAAAATACAATTGCCTTCCCGGGCATTATCTGCTAAAATAATTCCATATGTAAGCCGCTGTTATTTATACCACTGCAAAAGAGGTTTTATCCATGTTTCATATACTGCCCGGGAATTTTTTTGTTCCTCTGTCATCTCCCAATAAAATCGTATACTGGGATTGTATCTGCAAGCTGTTTTCCGTCATGGAACATCAGCTTTCTTTTGGTGTGGAAAGAGATGTGCTGGTGGATGAACTGCAGTATTACTTTGAGCAGACAGTATCGGCCGAGGTGGTGGATGAAGAGTTTTCCGGCGCAGACAGCCGGGGCAAGGCAAACGGGATTTTGAGAAGGCTGGAGAACTATGGCTGGATTGAGATTGAGACAGACAAAAGTTATGTTCAGCGGGTTAATTTTAAAGATTATTCGGTCCGTCTGATTAAGACCCTTTTGGAGATCGGCGAGGGGAAAACCATCGAGTACCAGGGGTATATTTATACCATTTACAGTCTGGTGCGGGGAAACACCGATCATCCGGGGATTGTGCTCCAGCAGATTTTGGAGAATACGGATCTTTTGATCACAGGACTGAAAAATTTAAATTCCAATATCAAAAATTATATTGATAATCTGACAAAACATCGAACGGTTTCGGAAATTATGGATGCGCTGTTCAATGATTATATTACCAATGTGGTGGATAAGGCGTATCACCGTCTTCTGACTTCGGATAATGTGTCCAAATTCCGGCCGGAGATCATAGCGCGTCTGGAAAGCCGAAGCAAAAACAGGACGTACATGGAACAGGTATCCAAAGAACTGGCGGAACTGAAGGAGATTTCCGCGGAGGATGCAAAGGAGCTGGCGTACCGGTACCTGCACGAGATCATTGAAGCGTTTCGAAATATGGATGATATTTTAAATGAAATCAATCAGAAAAATACCCAGTATCAGAGGGCGGCAGTCAATCGGGCCAGATTTTTGCTTTCCGGAAATGAGGATGTGCGGGGCCAGCTGAAAGAAATCCTTCTTGGAATCGGTGAGGTGATGCAGGAAGAACACATGGATCTGGGCGGAATGTATGAGATTGGCTTTTTGGAAGAATTGGTGCGTTTGTATACCTGCAGCTTTTTGGATGAAAATTCCTTCTATTCTCCCATCGAAGGAAAAAAGGAGTTTATTCCGCAGAAAGTGGCGGCCAGGGAGCCGGATCCTCGCCTGCGCCAGGAAAAACTTCAAAAAATGATGCAGAAAATGCAGCGGATTTTAAGCCCGGAAAAGATCGACCGGTATATCAAAGCGCAGATGGGAGAGCGGACGGAGATGGAAGCTTCGGCTCTGCCCCTTGCTGAAGTGGAAGATTTCATCAAAATCATCTACGTCCGCCTGTACGGGCAGAGAAAAAACATGGGATATACGGTGGAACCTACCGTGGAAAAAGAAGTGGGTGGATTTCGGTTTAAAGATTTCAAAATCAGGAGGAAGTAGGCATGGATATATTGGATCAGATTGCATCCAGGGGAATGCTTCAAAAAGAAAAAGACGAGCTGAAGCGCATCTGCAATCGGCTGCTTAGCAGCAGCTTTTTGTGTCAGAAAAATGATGCCAGCCGATCGGATTATTATTTTGTCCTGAAGTTTCGCACGGAATTTCAGACTCTTTTGGAGACCCTGGGATTTCGGCTGGAAATCAATGAAGTGGACGGTGTGATTCAGCTGACGAATCCCCAGAATTATAACCGAATGAATCTGAAGCTTTATGAATCCATTTTGCTGCTGATCCTGCGGATTCTTTATGATGAAAAGAAGAGGGAACTCTCTGTGAGCGACGAGGCCATCATTAATCTGGGAGATATCCAGGATAAATTCCTGAGTCTGAAGATCCGGGATAAGATGATTGATAAGACCACCATGCGCAATGCCCTGGCACTTTTTCGCCGGATGAATTTGATTGAGACCCTGGACCGGGACCTGACAAAAGAGGAGACGCGGATTTTGATTTTCAACTCCATTCTGATGGCGGTCCGGATCGAGGATATCAATCAGGCTTATGAAAAGCTGGAATTATACAGAAAGGGGAACCGGTCCGATGAAGAAACTGACGAGAATGAAACTGATTAACTGGCACCGCTTTGAAAACTGCACCATTGATTTCGGGGATTCCACACTGATATCAGGGGAAAACGGTGCCGGAAAATCGACGCTTTTGGATGCCATTCAGTTTGTCATCACCTGCTCCGCCAATTCCTTTAACAAAGCGGCCCATGAAAACGGAAAGCGGAAGCTGACCGGCTATATCCGGTGCAAGACCGGAAGGGAGAACCGGCCCTATGAACGGACGGAGGCGCTGAGCGCCCATGTTGCCCTGGAGTTTTACGAAGAAAGCAAAAACCAGTATTTTATCATCGGGGCAGTGGTGGATTCTGCATCGGAAGGGCAGGAGACGACGGTTCGGTATCTGATCGATCACGAACGAATCCATGACGATATGTTTTTGAAAGGGGATACGCCCCGTTCCATCAATGAATTCCGCGTCTACAATAAAAAAATCAAACAGTGGATGAAAACCCAGATGGAAGCCAAAAAAATGGTAAAATCCCGGCTGGGTCGAATCGAAGACAAATTTTTTGCGTTGATTCCCAAAGCGCTGGCGTTCAAACCCATCAATGACATCAAAGATTTTGTCTATTCCTACGTTTTGGATGAAAAACAGGTCAATATCGAGGATTTGAGAGAAAACGTGCGTACCTATCAGGAACTGGAACGGACGCTGGAGTCCGTGAAACGGCGGATGGCAAAGCTGGAGGAGATCGAGAACTTCCACAAGGAGGCGGTCAGCTTCCGCGAAAAAGATGAAATGTATGAATATTTTCTGGCGCAGGCCAATCGGGACATCACCGGGGAAGAAATCCAGGCGCTGCGGGAGCAGATTGAAACCGGAAAGAACCGTCTTTCGGAACTGAAGAAAGAGCTTCAGGGACTGACGAAGGAAAAGGACCGCTGCCAGGAGATGGAGACGAACCTTCGCCTGGAACTGCGGGAAAATAAGGACTTTCTGGCCCTGGAGGAACAGAAAAAGGAACTGGAGCGGCTGATCGGCGAAGAAAAGGAGTGGCTGAGAGAAAAGACGGAACTGAAAGCGAGAATCCGCCGTTCCATGGATCAGACGGATCAGCTTCTTGCCGTAAAGGATGTGGATGCCTGTGTCCGTGCCTATCGGGAGTATTTTGACCGGCCGGATGCCATCGGGGATGTGGCGGAGGCTAAACGGATCGTGGATCGGGTCATCCGGTACAAACGGGACATGTATGGAAAGGTTCAGCGGAAAATCGCAGAGGTCCAGATCCGTCTGAGCCAGAAGCGGGAACAGCTTCAGGAAGTGGAGCAAAGAATCCGTCAATTGGAGCGGAAAAAGCGTTCCTATCCGGCGGCCGTCACCTGTGTGACGGATGCCATACGGGAGGAATTTGCCAGAATCGGGCGGGATGCCGAACCCCATGTCCTCTGTGAAGTGCTGGAAATCGTCCGGGACGACTGGAGAAATGCGGTGGAAGGGTATCTGAATACCCAGCGCTTTTATGTCCTGGTGGAACCGGAACATTTTGATATCGCGCTGGGGATTTATGACCGGCTGCGCCGGGAAAAGAAGGCCTATGGCGTCGGCCTGATCAACACACAGAACATGGAGACCTATGACAAAGCGCCGGAGGATACGCTGGCGGCGGCCGTGACTTCCAAAAATAAGTACGCCAGACGCTATGTCAACATGATACTGGGGAAAGTCCAGATGTGTGACCGCTACGAGGATCTGAAAAAGTATTCCACCTCCATCACCAGGGAATGCATGAAATATCAGAATCGGGTGGCCAGCGCCATTAAACCGGAGATTTTTCAGACACCGTTCATCGGAACGAAAGCTCTGAAAGTGCAGTTGGAGCAGGCCCGAGAGCAGGAAAAGCTTCTGGGGCAGGAGATTCGCGGCGATGAGGAGAGACGTTCCGATTTGGAATCTGTGACCGGACCGTTGTCCACAGAGACGGAAGTGGACATTAAGTTCCGTCTGGACGCGCTGACGAAGCTGGCCATCGTCCAGCAGGCTGTGAAAACGTGCCGGGAGAATATCCAGACGTTAAAGAAAAATGCGACATTGATTCAAAAACAGGTGCAGCTGGAGACGTTGGAGCGCACCCGAAAGGAATTGGAGCAAAAGGTCGCAGATAAAAATCAGGAAATCGGTTTTCAGGACCATGAGGTGCAGGGCTGCGAAGCCGATCGGAATCAGAAGCAGGCCATGTGCGCGGCCATGGAGGAAGAAATCCGAACGATCACGGAAAAGGCAGGGGAGCGGCTGCCCCAGTGGAGACGGGAGTACGAAAAGGAAACGGCGAAGAAGTCCTATGTGCAGTTTCGGATGAATTATGAGCGGCAGAGAAAAACCAATGCCACCCAGGGGGAGAAGGCGGAAAATGAAATGCGCCGCAGCATGATTGAGTATAAGACAGAAAATAATTTCGGGGCAGCGCCCACCATGGAAGGCTTTGCCGAGTTTGCCGCTGTCTATGACCGTCTGAAGACATCAGAACTGTTGGACTATGAGGAAAAAGTGCAGTCAGCCAGAAACGCGGCGGAGGAAGAGTTCCGGGAACAGTTTTTATCCAAAATGCAGGAAAACATGAAGCAGGCCCAGGGTGAGTTTAAAGAACTGAACAAGGCTCTCAAAGACATCCGGTTCAGCAATGAAAGGTATGAATTTCTTTACATGCCCAGCAAACGGTACCGCCAGTATTATGAGATGATCATGGATGATTTCAACATGATGCAGGGAGAATCCATTTTCAGCGGAATTTTCCGGGAAAAACACAGGGAGGTCATCGATGAACTGTTTGCCCGCCTGGCCCTGGATAATGACAACGGCGCCAAGGCTCTGGACGAGTTTGTGGACTACCGCACCTACATGGATTATGACATCCGGATCCTTCACAGCGATGAGACGTATTCCTTCTATTCAAAAGTCTGTGAGGAAAAGAGCGGCGGGGAGACCCAGACGCCGTTCTATGTCACGGTGGCGGCATCCTTTGTCCAGCTTTACAGCAACAGCATCGGAGGAGAGGCGGCCGGTCTGGTGATGTTTGACGAAGCATTCAACAACATGGACGATGAAAGAATCGGCGGCGTGCTGGAGTTTCTGAACCGCCTGCCGCTTCAGATCATCATCGCCGCGCCGCCGGATAAAATCCAGTACATCGGTCCGGCCATGGAAGAGACCCTGCTTGTCATGACCGATGAGAAAGTCAGCTATGTGGAGGAATATTATAATGGCACAGTATGAGAGACGGATTCTGAACCGGCTGCTGGATTCTTATGAAAACAGCCGACTGTCCAGAGGAACGAATAAAGTGGCCGTCCGCATTGCCTGCCCGTTCACAAAGAAAACCGTGCCGGAATACTTTGATGAGAGCTCTCTGGCATACGAAGAAATCCACGCCGCCATGGAGGATCTGGAGCGGCGTGGATTTCTTCGCATTGTATGGAAAGGCGGACAGGAAGGCCACATCATAACGAGCGTTTGTCTGCGGGAAGACCATGCGGACCAGGTCTATGCCTGGCTGGGAAGAAAACCGCGGGCAGAGGGGGAAAGAGAACTGCTGGAACAATTGGAAGAGATGGAACAGAACGATACTACCCCTGTGGTATCCGCATTCCTGGGGTGGCTGAAGGCACGCATCCGCGAGGGAAAAACCGTGAAAGAGTTCGTGGATTGGAATCAAAGAGAAGACGCGGAAAAACTGATTAAAGCAGTGGCCGCCATTGAGACAAACAGGGAGAGCTGTTATATGCGGGAATTTTCCATCCGTCATTTTCGGGACAGCAAGGTGCTGGAGGGCATGCTGGGGCGCATCGGCGGCATCTTCCGGCGTTTTTTGCCGGATGTCTCCCAGATGGATGCCAAAGGGATTCTGGCGGAGTATTCCATTTACGATACCCCGGATTATGTATATCTGAAAGGAAGCGGCCATCTGCTGCTGGGAAACGGGCAGGGCACCAAGATCCGTCTGGAAGATCTGAAACAGGGAATCGGCCTGTGCGGGGAGGATTTAAAATTTTTACGTCTGGAAGAGAGCCGCGCAGAGGAACCAGGAAAGGGAGAACCAATCCGAACCGTTCTCACCATAGAAAATCAGACCACATTTTTCAGATGGGAGGAAAAAAATACGCTGATGATTTATCTGGGCGGCTACCACAATTCGGTCAGACGAAATCTGCTGCAGAAGGTTTACCGCCAGTTTCCG
Source organism: Candidatus Fimimorpha excrementavium (assembly GCA_018710785.1). Taxonomy (GTDB): domain Bacteria; phylum Bacillota; class Clostridia; order Lachnospirales; family Lachnospiraceae; genus Fimimorpha; species Fimimorpha excrementavium. The sequence goes on along the minus strand of DVJD01000120.1, from coordinate 9,529 downwards.
GATGCCGATTACCGTCATTTTGGGGACATTGACGTGGGCGGATTTGAAATCTATGAGGATCTGTTGCGAAAGACAGGGATTCCGTTTTCGGTATACCGCATGGGAAGAAACGAACTGGAACAGTATCGCAATTACACGAAACCGCTGACGGATCATGACAGGAAACGTCTGGATGTCCTCCTGGAAAAGATCCGGGGGAAGGAACGGGCCTATGAGGAAACCCTCCGGTATATGAAGGAGGAGGGAGTCAAGCTGGAGCAGGAGAGCATACGGGAGAAGGAGTGAGGGAAGCAGTCAGCGCTTCCCTTTTTTTCTCCAGGTCAGAAGAAAGGCAGAGTGAATGATCACGAAGACGGATCCGGCATTGTGGACCAGGGCACCGACGACGGGATTTAAAAGGCCGGTCATGGCCAGAAGAATGGCGATAAAATTCAGTGTCATGGAAAACGCCAGGTTCCATTTGATGGTCGTCATCATTTTCCCGGACAGACGGAGAAGATGGGGAATCTCTTTGATGTCATCGTTTACCAGAGCTATGTCGGCGGCATCCACGGCGATATCGCTGCCGATGCCTCCCATGGCGATTCCCACATGGGCTTTTTTCAGAGCCGGCGCATCATTGATTCCATCGCCGATCATACAGATCAGCTGATTCTTTTTCTGACAGACATCGATATAGTTCAATTTATCCTCCGGCAGACATTCAGACTGAACTTCCGTGATGGAAAGGGTGTCGGCAATGTGGCTGGCGGCATTTTTGTGATCCCCTGTCAGAAGAACCGGAGTGACACCGGCCTCTTTTACCTGCGCAATCATGGAAGCGGCTTCCGGGCGCAGGGTATCCGACAGGGCGAGATAACCGGCGAACGTCCCGCCGACGGCCATATAAATGAGGGTACACCCGTCTTCCAGAGCGCGGCTGGCAGCAGCCATGGCGGCAGAGGGGATGGAAACCTTCCTGCTTTCGAGAAGTCTGGCATTTCCGGCCAGGATTTCTTTCCCTCCGACACAGGCAGAGACGCCTTTTCCGGGCAGCATCTGGAACTGAGAAGGAGAAAAGGGCAGATTTTTGGACACAGAATCGCGGTAACAGCGGACCACGGCTTTGCCGATGGGATGTTCCGAACGGGACTCCGCCGCGGCAGCCAGGGCAAACAGTTCTTCCGAAGGGATGGCCGCATCTTTAGAGGAATCGGAAAACGGCCGGACTTCTGTCACCTGGAGGGCGCCGTGGGTGAGGGTTCCCGTTTTGTCAAAGGTGATTTTAGAGACGGAAGCCAGGCGTTCCAGGGCATCCCCTTCCCTCACAAGAAAGCCATGCTTGGTGGCATTGCCGATGGCAGCCATGATGGCCGTGGGTGTGGCCAGCACAAGGGCACAGGGGCAGAATACCACCAGGATCGTGACGGAGCGGATCAGCTCCCGGGTGACGATGCCGGTCAAAACAGCGGCAGCCAGGGCGATGACCACGACCCATGTGGCAAACCGGTCGGCGAATCCGACGATTTTGGCCTTTCCGGCGTCGGCCGACTGCACAAGCCGGATCATACGCTGGATGGAACTGTCTTCTCCGACTTTGGAAGCTTTCATGTCAAAGGCACCGAATTGATTGACCGTGCCGCTCAAGACACTGTCTCCGATACTTTTATCCACCGGAAGGGACTCGCCGGTCATGACGGCCTGATTGATGGAAGTCTGACCGGACAGGATGGTTCCGTCCACTGGAACGGTCTCTCCGGGGAGGACGCGGATGCGGTCGCCTATTTTTACCTGTTCGGCGGGGAGGACGGTCTCTTTCTCTCCCGTCAGGACACGGGCGGTCCGCGGCGTCAGATGCACCAGCTTTTCGATTCCGGCCCTGGCGCGTGCCACTGTCAGATCTTCCAAAAGGGCGCCCAGCTGCATGATGAATGCCACTTCACCGGCTGCGAAATCTTCCCTGATGCCTATGGAAGCAATCAGCGCAATGGACACCAGAACATCCGCTTTGATGTCAAAGGCCGTGACAAGGCCGATGACGGCTTCCAGGATAATCGGGATGCCGCATAAAAGGATGGCGATCCATGCAGGGTCAAAGGGCAGGGGATGCCAGTGAAAAATACTGAGGATGAGAGCGATCCCGGAGAGAACCAAAAAGGTAATCTCCTTTTTTATGCCGCCCCATTCCAAAAACTGTTCCAGTCGTTTCATACAGATACCTCCAAAGCATATACCCCTATGGGTATAATGATGATATAAAAATTATACCCGCAGGGGTATCAGATGTCAAGAAAAATAAAACATTCCCCCGGAGGGCTGCTTTTTAAAATCCTCCGGGGGAATGTTTCGTTTTCTTCGGTCTTTATTTCATATTGGCAAACCGCTCCACCGCTTTTGTAAAATTGGCAATGGTAAGATCCGCATCTCCGTGTTCAATGCCGTCCCGAACGCAGTGCTTGATGTGGCCTTCTAAAACCACCTGACCAGCTTTGTGGAGGGCAGATTTGGCCGCATTGATTTGAGCAAGAATGTCCTCACAGGGGACATCCTCATCTATCATCCGGTCGATGGCCTGAACCTGACCGATAATTTTCTTCAAACGCCGATGCAGATTGTCGGCATCCATACATTGTCTCATGTGAACCAACTCCTATTCTTGGGTAAGGTATGGTTCTATTATCTGAGGAAATTCTGCTTTTGTCAAGCGATTGGAACCTGACACCAGATTCTTTTGCACCTGACGGGCAGATCGTCCCATTTGAAGCAGCAGATGACACCTGCCGCTGCCAGAAACAGCATCAGAACAGCAGAAAGAATATTCATGAGAGTAATAGGGTCCATCTTCATACGTTTTTTGATTGTGTTGCATCCATAATAAACAGTCCTTTCTTCTGGTTTATTTTGAGTGTTTTCACTGAGGAAACGAGTTCTTTTTCTGATTTTCTGCCCTCCTCAATGAATGACTTCATTTTAGACGGAGGCGTTTCGCTTCGCAACTGGCATTTTTTCATAAGTGTATGGACAAAAAAACGAAGTGTAAAAAAAATTTTACACTTCGAAAGAACTGACAAATATCCATAGCCATTTTTAGGGAGTGGTGTCCACATTAATTATTAGAAGGTATACCAGATGAATAATGTCATCCAGATTTTCGGTATCTTCCTCCGTCCATTCCCGCAAAAGTCCCAAGATAGCTTGTGTATGATAGCGTAGAATGAAATCAAACTGTTTTCGTGTATACTGGCGGTAGAGATTGCCTTTTTTGATATAAGGGGCGGCATTGAGGATGGTTAAAAAAATAACGCAGCTGTTCTTCCATATTCTCCTGCAGCTGGATTTCTTTCAGCATTTTTTCTGTGGAACGGTCCAGAATCCATTGAACCAGGGAGGGAATGTCCTCAAAATGATAATAAAAGGTTTGTTTGGTAATTTGGCATTCTTCCGCAATTAATTCTTTCATATCAGCAGGCATAGAGTCACATATTCCTTTCTGGTAATCGAGGGAATGGTATAAAATGATGTATCGCTAAGTAGCAAAAATGGATATTTTCTAATCTGTTTATTATACTACAAAATAAATTGACTGGCAATTGTCAGCAGAAAAATCAAAGGACAAACGCATGAATGAACAATTTTTAAACCTCTCTCAGGTGTCTGGTTTACAAATAAAAAGAACAAATGTTCTGAAATGGGCTATACTTTTTGCTTTATCCATGATATAATTTGCCTGAACAGTGGAAATATGAGTGTAAAAAAAGCGCTGTTATGGATTCTGTTTTAGAGAGAAGAGAGAAATGTCTATCATACGTTTTTCAGCAGCAGAATATTTGACATTTATTACTGATGCAGAATTAGAATTTTGTGGGATTAGGCTGTTTGAATTTTTATAGTACAGGACAAAATCGCATGTTTGTTCCGCATGTACCTTTTATACTTCGTTATAATGACGGAAGAGAGGTAAAATACTAGATTCATAAAGGAGATTTATCATGGACCATTTTGAATTAGTATCCGAATATAAACCCACTGGTGATCAGCCCCGGGCGATATCAGAGCTGGTGGAGGGATTTAAAAAAGGCAATCAATTTCAGACGCTTCTCGGCGTCACGGGTTCCGGAAAGACGTTTACCATGGCCAATGTGATCGAGCAGCTGAATAAACCGACGCTGATCATCGCCCACAATAAGACATTGGCGGGACAGCTGTACAGCGAATTTAAAGAATTTTTTCCGAATAACGCAGTGGAATATTTTGTCTCCTATTATGATTACTATCAGCCCGAGGCTTATGTTCCATCGACGGATACGTACATTGAGAAGGATTCCTCCGTCAACGATGAGATTGATAAACTGCGTCTTTCCGCCACATCGGCGCTGGCAGAGCGGAAGGATGTGATTGTCATCGCTTCGGTATCCTGCATCTACGGACTGGGAAGTCCGGTGGATTACAAAAATATGGTATTATCCCTCCGCCCCGGCATGGTAAAAGACCGGGATGAGGCGATTCACAAATTGATTGAGATTCAGTATACCAGAAATGACATGGATTTCCATCGCGGAACCTTTCGGGTGCGCGGCGATGTGCTGGAGATTTTCCCGGCGAACTGGGGAGATAAAGCGGTCCGCGTGGAGTTTTTTGGTGATGAGGTGGATCGGATTGCGGAGTTTGATCCTCTCACCGGGGAGATCCGATGCCGTCTGGAGCATGTGGCCATCTTCCCGGCTTCCCACTATGTGGTGGACCGGGAAAAACTTCTTCAGGCGACGAAGGCCATCGAAGAAGAGCTGAAAGAGCGGGTGGCTTTTTTTAAGAGTGAGGATAAACTGCTGGAAGCTCAGAGGATTTCGGAGCGTACCAATTTTGATATAGAGATGATGAAGGAGACGGGATTCTGCTCCGGCATTGAAAATTATTCCCGCCATTTGGCGGGCCTTGCGCCGGGGCAGCCTCCCCACACCCTGATGGATTATTTCCCAGATGACTATCTGATCATCGTGGACGAGTCCCATATCACGATTCCGCAGGTGCGGGGCATGTTCGCCGGGGACCGCTCCAGGAAAACCACGCTGGTGGACTATGGATTCCGTCTTCCATCGGCGCTGGACAACCGGCCGCTGAATTTTGAAGAATTTGAATCGAAAATCGATCAGATGCTCTTTGTATCCGCCACCCCCAATGTTTATGAGACGGAGCATGAAATGCTGCGCGCGGAACAGGTGATCCGCCCCACGGGACTTCTGGATCCGAAGATTGAAGTGCGGCCTGTGGAAGGGCAGATCGATGACCTGATCGGTGAGGTCAATAAGACGACCGCAAAGAAGAATAAGGTTCTGATTACGACACTGACCAAGCGTATGGCGGAGGATCTGACGGATTATATGAGAGAGGTGGGAATCCGCGTTAAATATCTGCATTCCGACATTGATACCCTGGAGCGGGCAGAGATCATCCGCGATATGCGCCTGGATCGGTTCGATGTGCTGGTGGGTATCAACCTGCTCCGGGAAGGTCTGGACATTCCGGAGATTGCGCTGGTGGCCATTCTGGACGCGGATAAAGAGGGATTTCTGCGTTCAGAGACGTCACTGATTCAGACGGTGGGCCGCGCAGCGCGAAACGCGGAAGGGCATGTTATCATGTATGCGGATACGATGACCGATTCCATGAAAAAGGCCATCGAGGAAACGGAGCGCCGCCGCCGGATTCAGGAGGCTTATAACGAGGCCCACGGCATCACGCCCAAGACGATCAAGAAAGCGGTCCGTGATTTGATCAGCATCTCCAAGGCAGCGGAAGAGGCCTCCGCGAAACTGGAAAAGGATCCGGAGTCCATGAGTGTGAAGGAATTGAATAAGCTCATTAAGGATGTGACGAAGCGGATGCAGCAGGCAGCAGCTGAATTGAATTTCGAGGCGGCGGCTGAACTGCGTGATAAGATGAGAGAGCTGAAACAGCATTTGGATGAGATTGAAAAGGATAAATAGAAGGAGAACGAACATGGCAGAAAAGCAGTTTATTAAGATACGCGGAGCCAGTGAGCATAATTTGAAGCATATTGATGTGGATATCCCCAGGGATCAGTTTGTCGTGCTGACGGGGCTGAGCGGTTCTGGAAAGTCTTCCCTGGCCTTTGATACGATTTACGCGGAAGGACAGAGAAGATATATGGAGTCGCTGTCCTCTTATGCCAGACAGTTTTTGGGACAGATGGAAAAACCCAATGTGGATAAGATCGAGGGACTTTCCCCGGCGATTTCCATTGATCAGAAATCGACGAACCGAAATCCCCGTTCTACAGTGGGAACTGTGACGGAAATCTATGATTATCTGCGCCTCCTTTATGCCCGCATTGGTATCCCGCACTGTCCAAAGTGCGGACGCGAGATCAAAAAGCAGACTGTGGATCAGATGGTGGACCAGATTATGGCATTGCCCATGCGAACGAAAATTCAGCTTTTAGCTCCGGTGGTCAGAGGAAGAAAGGGGCGTCATGAAAAGGTTTTGGAACAGGCAAAGAAAAGCGGATACGTTCGCGTGCGAATCGACGGGAATCAGTATGAACTTTCGGAAGAAATCAAACTGGATAAAAATATCAAACACAACATCGAAATCGTTGTGGACCGCCTTGTGATCAAAGATGGCATCGAGGCGAGACTGACGGATTCTCTGGAGAATGTGCTGAAATTGGCAGACGGGCTGGCCATTGTGGATGTAATGGAGGGTGATCCGCTGACATTTAGCCAGAGTTTTTCCTGTCCGGATTGCGGAATCAGCATTGATGAGATTGAGCCGAGAAGTTTCTCTTTTAATAATCCCTTTGGAGCATGTCCCACGTGTTATGGTCTGGGATATAAAATGGAATTTGATGAAGATCTCATGATTCCGGATAAAAGCCTTTCCATCAGTCAGGGAGCCATCGTCGCCATGGGGTGGCAGTCCTGTACCGATAAGGGAAGCTATACCAGGGCAGTGCTGGATGCTTTATGCAAAGAATTTGATTTCGATCTGGACACGCCGTTTGAAGATTACCCGAAGAAAATTCATGATATCCTCATTTATGGGACGGACCGTATGGTGAAAGTGCATTATAAAGGCATGCGTGGGGAAGGGATTTATGATGTGGTCTTTGAAGGATTGATCAAAAACATGGAACGCCGCTATCGGGAGACCGGCTCCGAAACCATGAAAGCTGAATATGAAAGTTTCATGCGGATCACTCCGTGTAAGGACTGCCATGGACAGAGACTGAAAAAAGAATCTTTGGCGGTAACGGTTTGGGATAAGAATATCTTTGAGATTACCAATATGTCCATCAAAGAATCGTACCGTTTTCTGCAGGAGATGAAGCTGACTCCGATGCAGGAATCCATCGGAGGTCCCATTCTAAAAGAGATACGTGCCAGAATCAAATTCCTTCTCGATGTCGGATTGGAATATTTGAGTTTGTCCCGCGCTACGGCGACTCTTTCCGGCGGTGAAGCCCAGCGGATCCGTCTGGCTACGCAGATCGGTTCCGGCCTGGTGGGCGTGGCGTACATTTTGGATGAACCAAGCATCGGTCTGCATCAGAGAGATAATGATAAGCTGCTGGCGACGCTGATGCATCTTCGGGATCTGGGGAACAGCGTTCTGGTGGTGGAACACGATGAGGATACCATGCGGGCAGCAGACTGCATCGTGGATATCGGACCTGGCGCCGGAGAGCACGGCGGCGAAGTGGTGGCCGTGGGCACGGCAGATGAAATCATGAAAAATGAACGATCCATCACTGGCGCTTATCTGAGCGGAAAGAAAAAGATCCCGGTTCCCAAAACGAGAAGAAAGCCCACAGGGTATCTGACTGTTTACGGCGCGCAGGAAAATAATTTAAAGAACATTAATGTGCGCTTCCCGCTGGGGGTACTGACCTGCGTGACCGGGGTTTCCGGTTCTGGAAAATCCAGTCTTGTCAATGAAATTTTATACAAGAGTCTGGCAAAAAAACTGAACCGGGCACGGACCATACCGGGAAAACACAGAAAAATCGAGGGTATGGAACAGCTGGATAAGGTGATTGATATTGATCAAAGTCCCATCGGAAGGACACCGCGTTCCAATCCGGCCACCTATACGGGAGTGTTCGATATGATCCGTGATCTGTTTGCGTCCACATCCGAGGCTAAGGCCAGAGGCTATCAGAAGGGCAGATTCAGCTTCAATGTGAAGGGCGGCCGGTGCGAGGCATGCGCAGGGGATGGCATCATTAAAATAGAAATGCACTTTTTGCCGGACGTCTATGTTCCCTGTGAGGTGTGCGGAGGAAAACGGTACAACAGGGAAACGCTGGAAGTTCATTACAAGGGAAAGACCATTTACGATGTCTTAAATATGACAGTGGAAGAAGCCGTGACATTTTTTGAAAATGTACCGTCGATCCGACGGAAGATTGAGACGCTTTATGACGTGGGACTTTCCTACATCCGTCTGGGGCAGCCGTCCACCACCCTTTCCGGCGGAGAGGCGCAGAGAATCAAATTGGCGACGGAACTGAGCCGCAGGAGCACAGGAAAGACAATCTACATTCTGGATGAACCGACGACCGGTCTCCATTTTGCGGATGTCCACAAATTGACAGAGATTCTTCACCGACTGGCGGAGGGAGGCAATACGGTGATCGTGATTGAGCACAACTTGGATGTGATTAAGACAGCCGATTATATCATTGACATTGGACCGGAAGGAGGGGACGGCGGCGGAACGGTCATCGCCGAAGGCACGCCTGAGGAAGTGGCAGAGAATCCGGTATCCTATACGGGAAAATATATTAAGAAATATTTGGAAGTCGAATAAAAATAGAAGTATTTTGGTCATAAATTCGTAAGATGAAATGAAATTTGTAAGACATTTGTGTCCGGAAGTGCTTGAATCTGAAAAAGAGGCGCGGTATAATGTACGCAAACAAAAAGAAATCAGGCGGGCGGTCCGACTGGGAAAAGGAGAGAAGAATTATGATTTTTGACACCAAAGAAAACCTGGCGGCATACAAGGGGCTGGGAAAAAATTATGAAAAGGCCATTGACTTTCTGATGAACAGCGATTTGGAACATATGGAAGTGGGAAAATATGAAATCGACGGAAAGGAAGTATATGCATCCGTTCAGGAATATACCACACTTCCATGGGAAGAGGCAAAGTTTGAGACCCATGAAAATTATACGGATATCCAGTATATCATCAAAGGGGATGAGATTATGGGATATGCGCCGAAAGCAAGCCTGAAGGTGAAGGTGGAATACAATCCGGAAAAGGATGTTACATTCTACACCAATGATGTCAGAGGCTTGGATGTCCCGGCTCATGACGGTATGTTCTGCATTTTCCAGCCGCAGGATGGTCACAAACCAAAGGCCATGGATCAGAAGCCGTGTGCTGTGAAAAAGGTTGTTGTGAAGATTAAAGAAAAATAAAACAAATAGAGGGATACTGCAGCGGCGTCTGCAGTATCCCGCATCACCACAGGGGAGAATTCTGCGGCGAAAAAGTATACTATTTTAAAAGTAAAAATGTAAAG
>DVJD01000119.1 GCA_018710785.1 Candidatus Fimimorpha excrementavium | reverse complement strand
CAATCAGCGCAATCAGCGACCATGTTCAAGTAGAGTGGAAAATCTGAACACTCTTGATTTTGCCACTCTACTTACTTTCAAATCTAACATTTCTTTTTAATCTTGTTTGTACCCCTTGTACACCGATGCTTCCGTTCTCACATGATGCTGTGTCTACTGCGCAGCTGCCCATCCCCGATCCGCATTCCCGCCTGTGCCAATTTTCCTTTTCCTGTCCTTTCATTTTACATGGTATTGATTGGCAATCTTTCGTGAAGTTATATACTCTGCGAAAAATTTCAGATCCATTCTGCATAAGCGCTGAGCAACTATTGTATATCATTATACCATTTTTTTTGAAATACCACAATAATATCCTGCTGAAAAGATACGTGATTTTGTCACAAAGGTCTGATTCATCTGTGAAAAAGTACCATTCAAAATTATGGTTTCCGTAACAAATTCCACGGAAAAAGCCCTGCGTTTCCTCCCATGCCAGCTTATTCATCAGCATAGGATTCCGCCAGGGCTTTTCCTCATGATTTTTCATTATTTTTATTTTAGAAGCATTATATTTTCCATAAAATATGCATTGGTTCCGGCAAACAGCCCTTTGGTATCCTTACACTGAACCCGGATATATCCTTCCTTTCCGGTCAGCTTAAATGTCGCTTTCGAAATCGTCGTTCCGGGAGCTGCCACTTCCTTATAACACGTTCTGCCTTCCTGCATCACATATATTTTTTCCACCGGAGATGTTTTTATGTATAAAATCCCTTCCTCCACATAGACATCGTGAATTTCCGGACCCATGGAATAATAAAATTCTCCCTTTTTCAACGCTTCCATCACGCTTTCGTAGTCCAGCTGCCTGGCTTTGATCATGGTAAAGCCGCCGAAGGAATCGCTCAGCGGATGATCCAGCGGATACCAATTGTGGTTATCATCGGTGGCCACACAGTACAAACGCTGTCCCGTGCGCAGCATCTCATCATAGGCCTGGGGATTGAACCCAAACAGTCCGTCGTGTTCACACCCATGGTTATAAATCTCCATGGCAAAAAGGCCTCTCAGATCTTTATAATCCTCATAGGTCTGAAGCGACCAGTAGGGATGGTTATAGCAGGTGATGAATCCTTTTTCCTTCATTCTTTCAATATACCCATTTATATAGGTAACATCCCGATACCGCCTTTCCGGGAGAATCGACTGCTCTTTTTCTTCCTTATTTTCCCAGGGCCTGGTATCATACAGATTCAAATGATACGTCTGCAGTCTGGAAAAATCCCCAGGCCGTTTTTCAAAATCGTTGATATCTACTTCATATGCTGCGATACTTAAGAAATCATCCTGATCCAATTCTTTATGCCATACATATGTCCTGTGATCCGTAAAGGCCACAATGGAATAGCCTTTCTCCATATACGCTTTTTTTACCTCTTCTGCTGTCAAATGCCCATCCGACAGCACGGTATGGCAGTGTAAATTCGCCTTGTAAAACGTTCCTTCCTTTGGCAGCAAATACATTCTACCCACAATACGCACCTCCCATTGTTTTCTTTATTTTTGCTGTAGCCCTTCTCTTACAGAATATCATATTTTCTTCAAAAACCAATGGAAATTCGGATAAAATGTTAGCTATTTTCTTGACACTTCATCCGCGGCATGCTATTATGTTTAGGAAACTAAGTATATGTTTGGAGTGAATGATGATGGTTTCCTTATCCAAAAGCGCTGCCCGTTATGTCAGCAAACTGTCCAACAAAATACGTCGGCGTCTGGATGCCTTTTCCAGCCGTGATCAGTTCAGCGGTTCCCAGGGAAGGGTTCTCCATTTTATACTGGCGCAAAAAGAAGATATTTTTCAAAAAGATATCGAAGAAGAATACGGCCTGCGCCCTCCCACTGCCACCGAACTTCTCAAGCAAATGGAAAAAAACGGACTGATCCGCCGGGAAGTGACGCCCTATGACGGCCGCCTGAAGCGGATTATCGCCACCCCAAAGGCTCTTACGTATCAGAAACAAGTAATCGAAGACCTGACCGGATTGGAAGAAGACCTTTTAAAAAATATTCCCCAGGAAAAAATTGATGTTTTTTTCGAAGTCATTGAGCAAATGCTTGATAATCTGTCGGAATAATCCAATCTTGACCCCGGGGAAGCAGCCGTTTTAAATACGGAATCGATTCTGCCGATAGGGGTCTTCTCTCCTATTTCTTAGGAAACTAAACATTTTTTTCTCACTCAACCAATGTGTCGATGCCGCGTAGGATTTCAGACCGATCCCGCCGTCCGGCTGAAATCCTACGCGGCACACAGGAAGGAATGGTATAACGAATGAACGAAAAAACGGATTTTCTCAATGGGCGGCTGGCTCCCATGATTCTCAAATTTTCCATACCGGCCGCCATTTCTCTGCTGATTACTGCCATCTACAACATCGTGGACCGCATTTTTGTGGGTAATTTCAACGGAACCTCCGCGCTGGCCGGTCTGTCCATCTGCTTTCCTCTGTCCTATATGATGATGGCTTTCGGACTGACATGCAGTGCTGGTGGATCCACGCTATTCAGCGTATTCGCCGGACAAAAAGACCAAGAGCATATGGACCGCTCCTTCGGCAACGCCTTTGTGCTTGTCATCCTATTTGAACTCTTTTTAACCGCAGTTCTTCTGCTGTTTGCCGATCCCATCCTGCAGGTATTTGGCGTAACTGAAACGGCCTATGAATATGCCGTCACCTATTATCGGATCGTAGCCCTGGGCTGTCTGTTCCAGGGGCTGACCCAGGTCTTTTGTGATTTTGTCCGCGTGTCCGGAAAACCCGTCATGGGAATGTGCGTCACCGGCGTAGGCGCCGTCTCCAACATTATCCTGGATGCTCTTTTCGTCGCAGTCCTGGATTGGGGCGTCGCCGGTGCAGCGTGGGCCACAGTCATCGGACAGATTCTTTCCACCCTCTTCGGCGCTTATCAGGTGTTTAAGGGAAAGACCATGGTGCGCATCCACAAATCCACCTTTTCCTTTGACTGGAGCCTGACCAAAAAAATCATCTCCTGCGGATTTGCCTTCTGGGTGTCCCAGATGGCCATGGGATTCATCAGTCTGGTATACAACAGCCAGCTTGGAAAATACGGCGGTGACATCGCCATCAGCGTCTATGCAGTGGTAGCCAGCATCATGACCTTCGTCATCATGCCCGCCAGCGGCATCAGCCAAGGGATCCAGCCCATCCTCGGGAACAACTTCGGCGCCGGAAATTACAAACGGGTCATGAACACCCTCTATCTGTCCAGCGTATTTTCCGTCGCTGTCACCTGCGTCATCTGGCTGATCGTCATGATATTCCCAAAGCAGATTTTGATGGCCTTCGGCGGAACCGATGAAATGCTTGCCATCGGCGTGCGCGGTCTGCGCATCAATTTCTGCATTACTCCCATCCTTGGCTTTGTCATGCTGACCACCACGTTTTTCCAGTCCATCGCCAAGCCTACCCCCTCCATCATCATCACCCTGCTGCGCCAGGTGGTCTTCCTCGTTCCGTTTATCTATCTCTTTCCACTATTTCTGGATGTGGAAGGCATCTTCTTCGCCCAGCCCATCAGCGATATATTGGCGCTGGTGCTGTCCATCGTGCTGGTGGTAAGAGAGCACAGGCATCTGATGGGCGGAAAGGCATAAGGCGGCTGCCTACTTTGTGAGAGCCGGAGCATCGATCCATTCTTTCACCAAATGCTCCGGCTCTCCCACCGCCTTAGCGATCTGTTCCACGTCCATCCCCATTCCGCTCAGATTTAATACCATCTTCCGTTTTGCTTTCTTTTCTCCAATCTCTATCCCCTCATGAAAGATTTCATCCATCTCTTTGCACATCATCTCTTCTCCTTTCTCTGTCTCCTTGAGTTCCCTTACCCGTTCCGCTAAAATTTTGCTGTACATCTCATCCGCATTCTTGCAATTCATATCGTGCATCAGGCGGCCCAGTTTGGTGTCTTCCTGGATTTTGGAATTTACATAGATGATATGGGACTCATCCCGGAATTCCACCTGTATCTCTCCTATGGTCCTTCCGATATGGTAGGCCGGAAGTCCGTACCCGATGATATCTTCCCTTGTGATAAAAATGACATAGGTCTCCGGCAGCTCATCAAAATCCTGCCCTGCAGATTTTTATAATCTTTCTGAAGCTCCTGCTCCACGACCCGCAGATCTTTTTCCATGATAACCTGCAGAATATACTCTGTACACGCCTTCTTTTTTAGTACATTGCGCATAAATACGTCACTCATGATGGTGAAATTCCTGAGAATCTCACGATAGCGCTCGTAGCGCGCCTGCAATCCATGATCCTCTGCCGCCGATGCTGTCTTCGATTGTTTCGTACTTCCAATATCCCTCATACAGTAACCTCCCTTTGGAACAGAATAACTTAGAAATGCAATGATTTAGAAATGAATCCCTTTTTAAGAAACTCCTTTGATATGACCTGCCTGTTCGATGTGAATTCACTTGTCTTCATCCTAGCATGAAATCCTGGTCAGGACAAGAAAAAATCGGAGGATATTGGTTTTAAAAGTAAAAAACATCAATACAGTTATACAAATGGAAGACATTTTCGAAATAATCTTCACAGCTGGACCGGCTTCTTCCCGAACGTCTCCGACAGACTGCTCTTCTACGGACGCGTTTCGGTGTCAGAGATGATTTCCCGGCTATCCTTGACAAAGGAAAAATAGTCATCGTTCCAAAGAACGAAGCAATGATACCCTGTGCTCCTATATTTGATCCCGTCAATGCCGATTCTTTTACAGCAAGAGGCGACGAAATTGGGCAGCAGATATTCTTTGATCACCTTGCCTTCTTCGTTGTCCACCGTAAACCGCAAATGCTCCATAAACCGGTTGTTTCCATGGATCTCCCCGGATAAATCGATGATCTTGGCAGACTTTACCGGTTTCAGCCCTACCACCTGAATATCCGTTTTCGCGCCGCCGCTATGCTTTCTGATCTCCGTAACCGCCCCTTCTTTTGTCTCGGAGATATAATAGCAGCTTTTTCCAATGGCATTGTACCGGCCATGGGAGGAGAGATTGAGCGGCGCTTTCAGCATCTCCTGATCCAGGAAGGGACGCTTTCCCTTTTCGATTTTTCTTGCATGATAATAAATGGTATCATCAAAATTGATAAATTGATCCCATTTCTGTATCATCTCAAAAATTTTCCTTCCCACCGGATGCTCGAGCGCGAATGTATTGTCATCGTAGAGCTGGCTCTCGAAGGAAAGAAGCTCATCCAGAGAAATGGACGCAAACACATCCTGCGAACTTTCCGCCACCGTAATCTGATCTGCCGTCAGCATCCGGTCCGGCGAATCTTTATGATAAAATTCCCGTTCTTTGGGATCGAAGAAAATCTTCCCGCTCTGTGTCAGCTTCTTTGCCGCGGTTTTGGTCAGCGATTTCAGAACGCGTTTGCTGCCGCGCGGCAGTTTCAAATCCCCGTAATCCGGAAGCATCCTGAGAACGGCAACATTCTGCGCGGCCATACCGCGCTCCAACCGATCGGCCGTTTCCAGTGCATCGTTCCATTGATCCGTCATATGACTGACATAATCCGCCACTGCCGACATCCCTGTTCCCGCATTTTGTATACTCTCCAGCAGCTGTGTCTGAAGTCCCGTCAGTTCGGGGGTCATAACCGCTGTGTCCAGCACCGCAAGGATGCCTGAATTCCATAGAGCCAAATTTTGATACGTCTCCATTGCCGAAGCCGCCAATCCCAATACCTCCGGCATCGTACCCGAAGTGGGATCGGGTACAAGCGGATGGGCTGTACTTACAGCGGAAGTCACAGCAGCGGTCAAACCGGCCGTTCTTTCCATCAGCTCCTGGCAGGGCCTGACGGCATCCATGACAGGCGCTATCGTCTGTGCGATTTCACCATATCTCTGTTCCAGCGCCGCCGCAGTCTTGAAAGCCGCTTGAAAGGCATCCGCATGTTCAGCCAGACGCATCTCATCCGTATTTTTCTTTCCGCATTCTGTTTTCTTTTTATCCGTCTGCATATCCCTCTCCTTATATCCTGTCATCCGATCCTACCGAATCGTTTGAAATCGTGTATCTGTTCGCCCCATGGAAGTACGATCGCCTAGCGTCCGGAAAACCGGCCGCTGCTTCATGCCATCGCAACCATACACTCTTTCTCCCAAAATGCAATCCCATACTTGAGAATTTTCTTTACTGCCCGGCGCTTCAGACCTTCCGCGTATTTTCTATCCTCGATCTGCTTTAAAGCCTCTGCGCAGGCCGCCTCCAGGTCTCCGACATTCGCATATTTTAGCTCGATCACGATCCCGATTCGGTCCGGAGTCTGGATGGAAATATCGCTGTAGCCTTGCCCGGTCTCCGCGTTGGATTTTACAAGCCAGCTATCCTGGCTCTGCAAAAGCCCCAGCAACATCCTATGGTAAAAATTCTCTTTCCGATTCATCCGGACCGCAGTATCCCGCACGCTGATGGAATCCCACAGATAATCATGGAGCATCTCCTGAATCGCGGCTGCATCCCCGGCCGGAAACGCCGCGCAGAAGCGGTTAATCCTGGCAGAGTCCGTCAATGTCGTTTCTTTAAACCAGTCCTTTACCAAATCAATGAACAGTTCTCTTACCTCCCGGTTGGGAAGGGCAAGCTTCATCTGCCTTCCCGGCAGGCGGCCGCGCTGGGTCAGATACCCGGTGGAATAAAGGACGCTCCAGATATTATCAATGGAATCCTCCACATCTCCATAGGTCAATTCCTGGCGGATGGTTTTTGAGATGGTTTCGCCATTGATCAGCTGCTCAACCTCGTTTCGTGTCGTCTGGTTCGCCTTTTTTAACAACCGACGGATGAGATCATTTCCGCTGGTATTGGCCCAATAATTCTCTGGTTCGGCTCCCGGATCTGCCAGCAGCGCATCGCAGTAATTAATGACATCCCAGGGGCTGTACACCTCTGCATCTCCAAAGCGGTACCCATCGTACCAATCACGGATCACTTCCCTGTAGGAAGAAAGGCCATAGAAGTTCAACAATTCATCTACGTCTTCATCGGTAAATCCAAAGAACTCATCATACCGGACATCCGAGACCGTGTGTACCTTCAGATTGTTCAGTCCGGTGAAGATACTTTCCTTGGAGATCCTTTAAACTATCAATCAACGTCGCATCTGACATTGCATAACTTGCGTCACTTCGGCTGTCTACATTGATAAGACGTTCATATGACGTTTTATCTTTTTCATTCAAAGACGGACTTTCAAGCAAAAATAGGAAACGTTTAGACTCATTGCCTATTACTGTCCGCAATGCATCCGCCGCTGCTTTGAAATTCCGTCCATCCACACTTTTCAGACTGATGGAGATCACCGGAAACTTCCCCATATATTTTTCACATAACTCTTTTTCCTGCGCAATCATTAAACCATCAAACAGCGCCGGGTCGCTCCCTGCCTCAAAAAAGCTCCTCAGCATGCTCATGTTCAATGTCTTTCCAAAACGCCTGGGACGGGTAAACAGGTTTACTTCGCCCCAGTTTTGCAAAAGCTCTTTAATGAATAACGTTTTATCTACATAATAAAAATCATTTGTCCTGAGTTTTTCAAATCCATCGATGCCGATGGGGAGTTTCTTTCTCACCTTCCCAACACTCCTTTCCATCATCAGCGACTTGTGAATTTCCATACACAGTTCTCTATGTCGGGAACCCGCAAAATTTCTCCATAAGGCCGCCAAAGGGTATAATTCACCTATTATGCATCCACTTTACCATGAAGCCGCAGGGCAGTCAAGTTTGTCCGTTGAATGATCTGAAGTTTCTCATTGCCACAGCAGTCCGGCGGATTACATGATCCGCTCAGGCGTGAGACATTCCAATTACCCCGATCCTCACAAAAACAGGATACAGGTAACTCGCGTCAAAGGTTCCAAGCTTCTTCGGTCCGGCAACGTTTCCCCCAAACTCCATTGCTTTCCAAAACGCCATGAATACCGTTGCCTGTGTGATCGACTTGGATTTCCGGTTGACAAACATCTCACCGCCTTTGATTGTGTAGGTGAACTTCCGTCCTTTTGCCGTGAGGAACACACAGCCCTGGAGACAGGTCAGAAGGCTCCACAGTTCCGCTTCCTGCTCGTTCTCTGACAAAACAGATAATTGAAAGCGGAACTTTGCGCATTTCTGTTTCCGCTCCCGGTATAACCGTATCCGCTCTGCATTGGCCGACAGTTCTTCCAGCTTGTAAGGAATCTTCGTGTAAGGCAGATAGGAGTGAACGGAAGCCCTGCTCAAGCCTGTGATTTTCATGATCTGATCGATCCTGGCGCCTCTGGTATGCAGTTCCATTACCTGGCGTGACAATGCGGTGGAATACACGCCGGCTGTGATCAGCAGCTTCCTGGCCTTCAGCGCCGTCATGTCAAACTCGGCGGCCACCGCGTTCAGGCCCGAAAACGAGCTTCCGCCCGGATTCCGGTCGTCATAGGAACCAAAAGCATCCGCCACCTCGGCTATGAGATCCTGCATCACTTGATCCGGGTTATAGTTTGGTTTCTTCTTTGGTCTGGACATTGTGATGGTACCTCCCGTGAATTTTATTTTCATTTCAATCTAAATGACCGATCCGAAGATATATTAAGTGGCTCTATAAAAATAGGGCATCTTAAATACCCGCTATACTACTGTTCTAGAAAAAGTAACAATCTTACTTCTCACGTCCTATGTTATTTAAGATTTAATACAGAGATTTATAATATTCTGTATTTCTAAACCATTTCATATAATCGTGGTTTTCATACATCCAATCCCAATATTCTGGAAAATAAATATTCATAACAACTGTCAAAAACCAAAACGCAACAAGAAAGATGGCTATAGGCAAATACACTTTGTCCGCAGCAGTCATTTTCTCTGGGGATTCCCCTTTCCATACAAGGACTTTATTTGAAATAAGTTCTGACAATTTATTCAAAACAAACGACAAAGGTAACAATATAAAAGCAATAATGTTATGATTTGAAGTAATATGCAGCATTACATATGTAACCATTCCATAAATAAATGTAATAACGCAAAATCCTAATACAGATGCATAAAACCCACGTATAAAAGGATTAAACAAAACCTTAAGGGCTATGATTGCATAGTATTTCCCTTTATGTTTAACAAGTGCAACCGTGCGAAACGCATCTTTTTTCACTTTAACAACTGCGACCACATAGGAAATCAGCATGCCCAAAGAAACGCCAACCAGCGTTATTACATAACAATAAAACATAAGTGATTTCCATCCCTGGTCCGAATATGTGAAGCACATGATCGATAATGACACCTGAAAAAAGCAGCTGCCAATTAAGCATAATAATTTATCAAAAAAGGAATTCCCCTTTAAATAACGATCAATAAACCGGGATAGATAAAAGTATTGAATCATCATTACTACAAACATTGCAACCGATTTATGATTCCTTTATTATCGCACTGTATCAAGATGGGGAGAAAGCCGGTACCCCATTGTTTTAAGCCATCACCACCATACATTCTTTCTCCCAAAAGGCAATCCCGTACTTCATGATCTTTTTTGTCCCCCGGCGCTTCAGCCCTTCCGCGTACTTCTTTTCCTCGATCTGCTTGAGCGCCTCGCTGCAAGCCGCCTCCAGGTTCCCATCATCCGCATACTTCAGTTCAATCACAATCCCGGTTCTCTCCGGTGTCTGGATGGAAATATCACTGTACCCCTCCCCGGTCTCCGCATTGGATTTCACAAGCCAGCTGTCCTGGTTCTGCAAAAGCCCCAGCAGTATCCCGTGATAGAAGTTCTCCTTCATGTTCCTTCGTACAGCAGTATCCCGCACGCTGATGGAATCCCACAGATAGTCGCTGAGCATCTCCTGGATTACCGCCGTATCTCCGGCCGGAAACGCCGCACAGAAACGGCTGATCCTCGAAGTATCGGAACGTGTCACCGTAAACGGTAGATAGTGCGTACCTTGCAGTTTTCTACCGTTTATGCGACAATGCTCTCAGTTAGGAATGCTCTTTGGAAATTAAAGA
>DVJD01000118.1 GCA_018710785.1 Candidatus Fimimorpha excrementavium | reverse complement strand
AAAACATGAGGGGTTATGAGAGGAAACGTGAGCTTCTCCCGTTACGGAAAATGCCGGGAAAGCCCGTAGTTATGGGCTATACCGGCATATAAGAATTTCTAAAGAGATAATCTGAAATCTATTAAACTATTCTTTCTAAAAGCTTAATTTATTAGCAATTTATTTCATTTTTGTAACATTTAGTCGAAACATCTTGATTTCCCCCCATGGCATGGGTATAATGATTTTACTTGTCAGGTTTTATTCGTCGGTTTCGACTTTTTTGTGTACGACAGGATTATGCAGGATACCAGTTCAAGGGGGGGATTTTATGAAGTTCAATAAACTGCGCGGGATTTTTATTCTTTTTTTCAGCATTATACTGGTTGGCGAACTGATTTTCTTTGGATATATCACCATCCGCACGGGCGATTTAAAGCGCCAGTACGAAGAACAATCGGCTCTTCTGTCTTCCATTCAAGCCGATCAAACATCGCCTTCTGAAACCGTCTCCTTCCCCTCTTCCGATGAATTAAAAAAGCAGATTTCGGATCTTCAGGAAGAGATTGCCGTTCTTCAAAAACAAGCGAATGAAAACAAGAGCACACTGGAACAAAAGCAGCAGGAATTAAATGAGCTGCAAAGCCAGCTCTCTCAATAAGCCTATTTTTGTATGAAAGGGGATATTACCATATGGATGCACAGAAACCGAAGCGCAAGTCTCTGGCTCAGATTCGCCTGGAACGCCAGAAACGAGCCAAACATAACCAAAGGCTGAACCTTCTTTTCATATGTCTGGCTGCGGTCGTTTTGATTATGATACCATTTCTGATCAGCAGCACAGTCAAAACGTTCCGCTATTCGGATAAGCTCTCGGTTGTCACCAGACAACTGGGAGAAGAAAAAAATCAGTCTCTGCCTCAGGATGAGGAATCGGTCTCCCAGTCTCTCGTTGCTTCTATGGAAGAACTTCAAAACGAAAGGGATACACTCACTGCGCAAAATTCTCAGGCACAGGAAGAACTTGCTTCCATGGAAGCGCAGATTACTTCTATTCAGGAGCAGCTGGCAGCTGCCGCCCCATCTGAACCAGAGAATCCCCCGGCCGCTGAGCCCGTCCAGGAACCGACTGCTCCTTCCAACACGGGGAATGGAAAAACCATATATCTCACATTTGACGATGGTCCTTCCTACTTAACCGGACAGATCCTGGACATTCTGGACCAATATGGTATTAAAGCGACTTTCTTTGTCACTTATACAGAAAAACCGGAGATTGTCCCTTGTTATCAGGAGATCGTCAATCGCGGTCATTCCATTGGAATTCATACCGCATCCCATGACTACGATTACATTTACAGCAATTTTGAAAACTTTAAGGCAGATTTCATGAAAATCTATACATATGTCGGCGATTTAACCGGTGTCTATTGTGATTTGTACCGCTTCCCCGGCGGAAGCATGAACCTATCTGGCCGCGCCTGCTTCATGGCAGATGAGATTCGTACCTTTCTCAGTCAAATGTACTGTGTTTACTTTGACTGGAACGTCACAAACGGAGACGGGGAAGATGTCACTGCTGATCTGGCATATCAAAACGTCATGAACGAAATTGAGGGGCGCAACACTCCCGTCATCCTCATGCACGATGGCGAGAAAAAAGAGTCTACTGTGGAATCCCTCCCGCGAATCCTAGACACTTTAATTGCGCAGGGATATTCCTTTGAACGGCTGACGACTGCTTCCCCACAGATACAGCAGGGTGTGAAATGGGATACTTAAGCCCGCGTTCCGTCCAACGGTTTTCCATCCAGCAAAGCGTCTGTCAAGTCATCGCCTTTATAGCACAGCTTCAATGAGAAAAACGGAGCATCTTCCATAAGAAGGCGCAGAAAAATCTCATCGCCTTCCCAAAGGTTTAACTCTTTTATTTTTTCTTTTTTCACCCATTCCAGTTTCCCTTCCCCACAGACCGGAAGATGCTCCCAATCTCCCTCAAAGGAATCCGATGTATACAGGCAGATACATTCATCCTCATATCCCTCAGAGAAAAAGCTGATCAATCCGCGGAACCGGTGTGCAGTCAGATGCAGACCGGTTTCTTCCGTTACTTCCCGATACAGGCATTCTTCCGGGCACTCTCCCTTCTCCAGATGGCCTCCCACGCCGATCCATTTCCCCTCATTTACATCATTCTTTTTGCTGATCCGATGCATCATCAGGTACTTTCCATCTCTTTCCAGATAACAAAGTGTGGTTACTTTCATGATTTTTCCTTCCTTTCCTTACAAATGATTCCGAATACTCTCCTATTTTTATTTGTTTTCTATCTTCCATCCTCTGTTTTTTTCCATGAGAACATGGTATACTAGCCACAGAATAGCTCGTATCACTGGCAGCTGCCAAAGGAACATAAACGTTTCCTTGGCTCGCTGCTTTGTGGTATAATAACGAGGAAAGCGAGGATCATGCTTGCATGAATCCTCATTTGACGAGAAAACGAGGTTATTTACTATGAATCAAAAGACATCATCCACTCTTCTGACAGAGGGGCCCATATGGAAAAAAATCATTGCGTTTGCCATCCCTCTGTTTCTTGGCAATTTATTTCAGCAGCTCTACAACACCGCCGATTCCGTCATTGTCGGCAATTTCATCGGCAGTGATGCCCTGGCCGCGGTCAGCTCATCGGGAAGTCTGATCTTTCTTCTCGTGGGCTTTTTCAATGGAGTCTCCGTGGGAGCCGGGGTAGTGGTGGCACGCTATTATGGTGCCAGACGCATCCGTGAAGTGCAGAAAGCCATACATACCACCATCGCCTTTGGTCTGGTGGCCGGAGTCCTTTTAACCATCATCGGTTTTGTCCTGGCTCCCCAGATTCTCGTGTGGATGGGAACGCCTTCGGATGTTCTGCCCAATTCCATCACCTATTTCCGCATTTATTTTCTGGGCTCCCTGGCCTTTGTACTGTACAACATTTTTGTGGGAATTCTGCAGTCCATCGGAGACAGTCGGCATCCTCTGATTTATCTGATTATATCTTCCGTCGTCAACGTTGTGCTGGACCTGCTGTTCATCGCAGTCTTTCACTATGGCGTGGGATCCGCCGCTCTGGCCACGATTATATCCCAGTTCATCAGCGCGGGCCTGTGCCTTCGCCGTCTCATGAAAAGCCCGGACGATTACCGTGTTTCCATCCGAAAAATACGCTTTGACTTTTCCATGCTGAGACAGGTGATATCCAATGGTCTTCCCGCCGGTCTGCAAAACTCCATCATCGCATTGGCCAATGTGGTCGTCCAGTCCAATATCAACTCATTCGGAAAGATGGCTGTGGCCGGCTGCGGCGCTTACAGTAAAATCGAGGGGTTCGGATTTCTTCCCATCACCTGCTTTGCCCTGGCTCTCACCACGTTCATCAGCCAAAATCTGGGCGCCAAACAGTACGACCGCGCAAAGAAGGGGGCACGCTTTGGCATCCTCTGTTCCATCGTCATGGCCGAGCTGGTGGGAATCTGCATCTTTTTCCTCTCCCCGGTTTTCATCGCCGCGTTCAACAATGATCCGGAAGTCATAGCGTTTGGAACCAGACAGGCCCATACCGTCACCCTGTTTTATTTTCTTCTGGCCTTTTCCCACTGTATCGCCGGTATTCTCAGAGGCGCGGGAAAATCCACAGTCCCCATGTTTGTCATGATGATTTGCTGGTGCGTCATCCGTGTCACTTATATTACGATCATGGTCCGCGTGATCCCGGATATTTCCGTCATCTTCTGGGCCTACCCGCTGACCTGGGCCCTCAGTTCCATCATCTTCCTCATCTATTTCCTAAAAGGGAACTGGATGTATGGCTTTGAAAAGAAAGCCATTCGTGATCCAAAAGATCCATGATCAGCCGGTCATGCCATCTTCCATCCGCCCAATAGCATTCTCTCAGACGCCCCGCCTCTTGAAACCCAATCTTTTTATAGGCGCGGATGGCCCTTTCATTAAAGGAATATACATGGAGACAGATGCTGTGAAAATTCAGCTGCTGAAAGCCATATTCCACCAGCAGCCCGAGGGCCTCGGTTCCATATCCCTTTCCCCGATTTTCCCTAATCCACTCCATCTCTGTTGGAATATCGTACACCATCTGCGGCGTCCCTATATTTTTCAGAATCTGCGGGTCATTCAGCCATTCCACATACTTTGGGGCATCCTCCTCTCTCATGGGTGACAGATATACATTTTTTCCTTCTACTCTCTTATGATATTCCATATACTGCTCCTCCCTTTCAGATCCGGCATTTGCTGCCGTCTCGCAGCACATAATCTCCGAGCTATGTTCTGAAATTTCACTCATTATACCACAAAATTTTCAAACAATCATTGACTTTTTTCTGTCCCATCGTATAATAAAACTCGTTATGAATTGTGAACCGTTCTGCGGTCAAAGGGACATCGCAAAATACTGTCATTATGATACAGGAGGACTCTGGATACAAATGAAAACGAACCGCCAAAAGAAGAGAAAACGAAATTATATTTTCCAGTATATTCGCAGAAGCCAGCTGAAACGGCTTCCCTATCCCCTGGTTCTTCTTGGGATCAGCCTGTTTTTCGCGTTTCACTTTTTCATCTTGGGTCCCCTTCAGGCAGTCCCTCTCCCGTCTTCTTCGGTCATGACGGCACAGGATCTGGATTCCCACCCCTATATCTCCATCTCTGCATCCAACCTTTCCTACAGCGGCGATGACTATATGGTAAATGGACATCTGGAAGGCCATTTTTACTATACGTTTCAGTCGGGCCAGTGCCAATTTTATATCCTAAAACCGGATGGCGATGCGGCTGCGGATTTTATCAGCCGGATTACCATACATGGAAAACTGGTGGAGTCCGAAGAGCTGTATCTGCAGCTGGTGACCAATATGGCATCCCGCCTGAATCTATCCCAGGAACAAGTACGCGCCATGGTTTCTCCTGTTTTCATCAGTCAGCCCGACTTTCTTCCCCTGCGAAGCCTGCTGTTTGGCCTCCTGCTGCTTTTCTGTATCCTCATAAGTACCGTTTCACTCCTCCGCATGATGTTCTGTCTGCTGTTCCCCACATGCACCAGGGCCTACCGAGGGCTGAAAAAATATGGAACTCCAAAAAAGATTCTGGCCAATGTGGAAAAGGAATTGGAACAGGACTGCATCATTCAGACAACGGATATGGCTCTCACCAACCGATATCTGATTGAATTTTCAGAAGATTTAAGCGCCATCGTACCTCTGAAGGCTGTCATCTGGGCCTATAAGATGGGCAGTATCCGCCGCCGTTTCCCGACTTTCCGAAAGACCATGCGCTATACGCTGAATCTGGTAACCATAGACGGCAGACACTACGCGTTTAAAAATAAGAAAAAAGGGGATGTGGTTATGATTCAGGAGGAAATGAGCCGCCGCTATCCCAACTTTTTCTTCGGCTATTCGGAGGAGCACGAAGAAATGGTGCGTCATATCATTAAAGAACGAAAATCCGGTTAAATTTTTTGTTTCGCACGGTATAGAAACATAAATTCCGGTCATACTATTACTAGTCCCGGAAACAAAGGGACGGAATCATGAATTACGTACCAATGATAAGGAAATACTTATCCTCCCCTTTCGAAAAGAGCTGCCGCGCTCATATTTGCAAGCGCGGCAGCTCTTATTTTCATGCAGCCATTCTTTATTTTGTAATCGTACCATCCATATCCCAGAGATCTTCCCATCCCCTGGCCCCTTCCCAGAGGAATACCTGGCCTTTGATCAGGCGATTGTTTCTGTCCGCCTTCTTCATCTGTTCCATCTCTTCCTCTGTCAGCGGATCTTCCGTCACACATTTCAAATTTCCCGTATACTGCGGTTCCTTTACGGAAAACGGAATCGGAATCTGTCCCCTCTGTGCCGCCCATTTCAGGCAGACCAGAGCCGGATGGATCCGGTGGGCTTCTGCGATCTTCACCACCTCCGGCATCTCCATATCGGAACAGTCGCCTTCTGCCTTATCCCGCTCCGGTCTGGAAGGCGATCCCATGGGGCAGTAACCGATGGGCTGAATCCCTCTGCTGACGCAGTAATCAAACAATTCCGGCTGCTGGAAACAGGGGTGAAGCTCCATCTCTATGGCTGCCGGGCGGATCTGGCATAAGGGAAGCACGGCCTCCAGCTTTGGTATGGTCATATTGGACATTCCTATGTACCGCACCAGCCCCATGTCCACCAGGCGCTCGCACTGTCTCCAGGTTCCCATGAACTCCTCCACGGAAAACGGCCTGGAATCCGGGTTTCTGCTGCCCCCGTCGCAAAACGGCGCATGATAATTGGGGAATGGCCAGTGGACAAAAAACAGATCCACATAATCCAGCCGCAGATCTCTGAGACTTTTGGCGCAGGACAAAAGGACGTCTCCTTTTCCATGCATATCATTCCATACTTTTGTGGTGATAAACAGCTCTTCCCGCTTCACGATCCCCTCTTGGATGGCTTCCTCAAACACCTGCCCCAGCTGATCTTCGTTTCCGTAGCAGGCCGCACAGTCAAACAGACGGTAACCGGCCCGGATTCCTCCCCGGACCGCCTCTGCCACCTGGCTGGGTGTGTAGTGGTCCGAGCCAAATGTCCCCATGCCGATGGCCGGTATCGTCCCTCCATCATACAGTTTTTTCATCGGAACCAAATCTGCGATTCCTTTCTTTTCCATATTCCTTTCCTCCTGATCCTAAGAACAATCAAAAATGGGTTCCCATTTGCTTACCTAAAGCATACGGGGTTTGGAGGCGTTTGTCAATACTTTTATAAAATATTTTATAAAACTCAGACGAAGGTGTCACAAAATCAGCACCGGCGCAGAAAAAATAATCCTGCTGTTTGACTTTTGAAATACAAATCTGGTTGAATGTACGATGTAAGCGAACAGTCGGCCAGATTTGTATTTCAATGGGCAAACAACTGATTATTTTTTCTGTGCCGGTGCTGATTTTGCCCCCTCTAATCTTTCATTTTCGGGCTGAACAGGATGGATGCCAGATATCCAAAAATCAATGCCGCCGAAATCCCCACGGCGCTGGCCGTAAATCCCCCCTTGAACAGTCCGATCCAGCCCGATTCCATGATCCCCTGCTTCACACCTTTCCACAGGGTATTTCCGAATCCCAGAAGAGGCACTGTGGCTCCGGCTCCGGCCCACTGGGCAAACGGTTCATAAATCCCCAGACTTCCCAGCACGGCCCCCGTCACCACCAATAATACCATGATTCTTCCAGGCATCAGTTTTGTCTTATCCATCAAAATCTGCACCGCTGCGCAGATGGCTCCTCCCACCAAAAAGGCAATCAGATAATTCATGCTTCACTCTCCCTTCTCCAGAACAACGCCATGGGCGATGCCCGGTATGGTGTTTCCCTCATTGAAGCTGACGGTGGAAAGCAGTGCGCCCGTGGGCATGAACAAAACCCGCTTCCACTCACCGCGCTCCAAATTTTTCAGAATATACGATGCCAGCGTAATCGCTGCACATCCGCAGCCGCTTCCGCCGGAATGGGTATCCTGCTTCTCTTTATCGTAGATTTCAATCCCGCAGTCCATATGCCGCCCTGTGATGTCATACCCCCGCTTCTTCAGAAGATCGATGAGGGCCGTCTGTCCCACATATCCCAAATCTCCTGTGATGATCTTGTCATAATAATCCGGCCCGATCCCAAAGTCTTCAAAATTCTGCGTTATGGTGTCGGCAGCAGCCGGGGCTTCTGTCCATTTTGGACCATTTGGGCGGATGCGGCCTCTGCCATGCATTCCAGCGCTTTCTTCTCTTCATGAAAGCGAAAACGAATCGTAATTTCCCCTCCCTCATGGACCAGTATGCTGTCCACCAATTCAGTGAGGACTTCCCTGGTCAGCGCGGCAATATTTTTATGGCGGCAAAAGGACACCAGAAATGGATTCTTTTTTTCCATTCCGCTCCCCGCACTCTCTTTCTTTTCCTCCTCCAGCCGACGGATGGCCGCGTTCAAATCCTCCAGCTGTTTCTGATAGCTCTGTTTCATGGAGAGATACTCTTCTTTTGTCAAAATTTCCTCCTTCCAGTCCTCATACAGCGATTCCCGGAATTTTTTTATTTTTTCCGCCTCTGCCCGTTTTTCCCGCAGTTTTTCTTCGAAGGGAAAGCCCGCTTTCTTCCCTTTGGTTTCCCTCTGAAACCGTTCCAAAAGAGCCGCCACATCCGCAGCCTGTTCCACCTGGATCTGGATCGCCTTCAGCACCGCTTCCTCCAGCTGATCCACCCGAAGCGTATGGCGGGTGCACCGTTCTTTTGCCTGTTTGTACGTACTGCAGATATAGTATTCATACGTCCCATAGGAGTGGACGTTTTTTCTCCGGTTCATGGCCCGCCCGCAGTCCGCGCATTTCAGAAATCCGGCAAACAGATGAACCTTTCCCGCAGAGGGCGCCACCCTCGTATCCCTCTTCAGCAGTTCCTGCACCTTCTCAAAGGCTTCCCGTTCAATCACTGCCTCATGGGTGTTTTCCACAATCATCCACTCACTCTTTGGCACCTGGCGGCACCGCTGTATTTTATAATTCAAAACCCGGTTTTTTCCCTGAACCAAATCCCCGCAGTACATCTGGTTCGTCAGAATACGCCGTATGGTTCGATCCTGCCAAAGCGGCTGTGTCTGATTTTTCTGCGGAAGATGATAAGCCATCCCCTGTTTGGTTTTGTAGGCGGACGGACTGGGTATGCCCAGTTCATTCAGCTTTCTGGCGATGGCCAGCATCCCCATGCCCGATAAGAAGGAATCATAAATCATCCGAACCACTTTTGCCGCCGGTTCGTCCACCATCAGTTTTCCCTTATGGGCAGGATCTTTCCGGTATCCATAGCAGGCAAAGGCTCCGATGAATTCTCCGTTTTTTCGCTTCGTATCCAGTGAACTTTTTACTTTGTTGGAGATGTCCCGGCAGTACTCATCATTGATCAGGTTTTTAAACGGCACCATGATCGTATTCATCTGTCCGGGATTTCCCACACTGTCCAGCATATCGTTGACTGCGATGAAACGGACATTTAAAAACGGGAAAATCTGTTCCAGATAATTTCCCGTTTCAATGTAGTTTCTCCCAAAACGGGACAAATCCTTTACGATGACACAATTCACTTTTTTGGCCCGGATATCTTCCATCATGCGCATAAAATCCGGTCGGTCAAAATTGGTCCCGGACCATCCATCGTCAATATAATATCCGGAGAGTTCCATCTCCGGCCGCTCCTCAATGAACTTCGTCAGCAGCGTCCTCTGATTGGCCACACTGTCGCTTTCTTCCTTGTCTCCGTCTTCCCTGGACAGACGGATATAAAGGGCGGCACGCCAAACTGCGCCCGCCCCTTCTTCTCTTTCTTTCTCTTCCAGGTATCTGCTTTTTCTTGCCATCTTGTTTCCCCATTTCCAAAGATGCCGAACGTTCATTTCAGCATCCATTTTGTGTCGATTCCTGTTCCGTTGAAACCTTCGGAGTATTTCATTCTCAGCCAAAGCAAAACGCCAAATCCTCCGATTTCGATTATATCACAGGAATCTTTTGCAAACCAGAAACAGATATTTCCATCATATCCGCTCATCGGACCGGCAAAGCACATTCCACAGACAGTCATCCAGAGACCGGGGACTGTCTGGAAATTCCACCCGCACACCAATCTGCCCGCAGCGCATATAATGGCTGTCTTCCCCGGAAGAACTCCGGCTGCGTCCGCTCTCCTCTGCTTTTGAAATACTTTTTTCCGTATGTTCCATACTGTTTCCATGCCTCCTGTCTGGGTCTGTTTCGACCTGCCCTGATACGGTTAAAGTATTCCCAAATCTGCCGGACGCAAACCAAAGGCCGCCGGACCATAACGGTCACACGGCGGCCTTCCCCTTCCCCGTTTTCTATTTTATTTGGTCAGTCGGATCACATTCCAGGAATGCTTTCCAAACACTGCATGAAGACGTCCGTCTTCCACTTTGGAAACACCGTTGAACTGCGGAGCCACCTCATTGGGGTTGGCCTGCGTATTTTCCGCCTTCATATCCTCATGGGTCAGCACGATATGTTCCTTCACCTGATAGCCGGAAAACTGCCGTAAATCACAGGTCACTTCCATGTCTTCTTCCAAATCCTTATTCACGGCGAAAATGGTCACGGTCTCTTCCTCTTCATTCATGATGACCACGCTGTCCAGATATGGCGCATCCCCATAATTTCCGCTTTCGTAAACCGGTGACTTCACGATGGTATTCAAAACCGTTCCCATCCCCATGGTGCTGGCATGCATATAGGGATAGAAAATCGTCTGTCTCCAGGCTCCCGTGTCTGAGGTCATGATCGGCGCGATGACATTGACCAGCTGCGCCAGACAAGCAATCTTTACACGGTCTGCATGGCGCAGAAGGGTGATCAGCATACTTCCCACCAAAAGAGCATCCTCAAAATTGTAAATGTCTTCCAGCTGATGGGGCGCCTGTACCCATTTTTCCAGTTTTTTATCCGCTTCATTGGAATGGTACCATACATTCCATTCGTCGAAAGACAGGTTTATTTTTTTCTTTCCATGTTTTTTGGCTCTGACATAATCACAGATGGATACCACGGAAGAAATAAACTCATCCATCCCCACACTGTTGGCCAGAAAATCCGGGGTATTGTTTTCCCTGTTTCCGTAATACTGGTGCAGAGACAAATAATCCACCTGATCATAACAGTGATCCAGCACGGTGGCTTCCCAGCTTCCAAAGGTCGGCATGGTAAGAGAAGAACTTCCGCAGGCCACCAGTTCAATGGAAGGATCCACCATCCGCATGATACGCCCTGTCTCTTCCGCCAGGCGGCCATATTCATCCGCCGTTTTATGGCCCATCTGCCACGGACCGTCCATCTCATTTCCCAAACACCACAGTTTAATGTCATGGGGCGCTTCATAGCCGTGCTGCCTTCTCAGATCGCTGTAATAGGTTCCTCCTTTGATGTTGCAGTATTCCAGCACATTTTTGGCGTCCTCTACACCTCTCGTTCCCAGATTGACTGCCATCATCACTTCCGTATGGGCCTTTTTGGCCCAATCGGCAAATTCATTCAGTCCAAACTGATTATTTTCAATCACGCACCACGCCAAATCCAATTTGGACGGCCGCTTTTCCTTGGGGCCCACACCGTCTTCCCAGTGATAGCCGGATACAAAATTCCCTCCCGGATAGCGAACCACCGGCACCTTCAGCTCCCGAACCAGGTTTAACACGTCTGTCCGAAATCCCTGCTCATCGGCGAACGGACTTTCCGGCTGATAGATTCCCTCATAAACCGCGCGTCCCAGATGTTCAATAAAAGAGCCATAAATTCTTCGATCCACTTCTCCGGTGAGAAAACTCTTATCCACTACGATCTCTGCTTTTTTCATTTTTCCTCTCCTTCCGCCGCAAAGCGGCACTGCAATCGTTTCCTCTATCTTACCATATCCATTCCTGAAAAATCTATTTCATTTATTCCGTAATTATTGACTTTTTTTCCGATTTCTTTTACCATGGATATCAGAAACTCTGCCGGACAATGACACAAAGGGAGGTATGTGACAATGTTTCGCCTGCACTACTGCGATTATAATGTTTCCGAATCGGACGGCAGCCGGATTTACCGGCCAGGCGGCAGCGGAGATTATTTATTTCTTTATTTTATTACCCCGATGAAACTTTATAAAAACCACAAATTGGAAGTGACACGGCCGGGCGCCTGTATCCTTTACACCCCGGATTACTTTCAGCATTATGAGGCTGTGAAGGAGTTTAAAAACAGTTATCTGCATTTTGAATCCGATCATGCCCAATTTCCGGCTCATTACCAGATTCCGGAAAATACCGTGTTTTATCCCCATCAGACAGAACAAATCAATCAGCTGATCCGTCAGATACAGGCGGAATATCTGACCCGTTCCAACCATTACGAAGAACAGATCAACAACCTGCTCTCCCAGCTTTTTATCACACTTTCCAGAGATTTGTGTCAATCCATCGGCGAACCGGAAACCGCCGGTCTTTATCAGCAGTTTCAGAAATCCAGATACCTCATACTCTCCCACTGCGAACAGGAATGGAACAGTGATTCCATGGCTGAACTTGTAAACTTGAGCCGCAGCCAATTTTATTCCTATTACACCCGTTTTTTTCATCGTCCTCCCAAAGCGGATCTCATCGAAGCCCGTATGGAAAAAGCGAAAACGCTCCTGACCAATAAAGCCCTCCAGATACAGGATGTGGCCGAAATGTGCGGGTTTTCCAATATCAGCCATTTTACTCGCTATTTTAAAAAGCAGTGCGGCTGTACGCCCAGAGAATACGGGCGAAAAAAATAGAAGGATAACCATCCTTCCTGTTTTGAACGCTTTGCGGCACATGAAGAAAGCGGACACCGATTTTTTGATTTCGATGTCCGCTTCTAAGCTATTTCATCCATTGGACTATACCTCTTTTTTCTTAGTTTCCATCTTCTGAATTCGGTTCATTCTGTGGAGATTTTCATATATTTGTTCTCACCATATGTTCTCCTGAATGTTTCTTTCACCCATCCTGATTATTCCATATCCCTTTGATCTGCTCTTTCCAGGTTTTGATTGTCTCCATCTGCAGTATGTACTCAATCTTGTTCCTTTCCGGTTCTGATCTTTTGTTTTCTTTCACTGAACATCGAACGTTTCTTTCACTTCTATTCTTCCCTCTCATGGTACCAATTTCCTTTTATGGATCCCGATGGAAAACGTTTTTCTTATATCCTTTTTGTACTTGCATCTTCGTTTTTTCATATCCTGCGATATGTTTCAACTCTTATGTCGTTTACTTCCATTTTATAAGTGTTCTTTTGAAATCATATTCCAGTTTCAAATCTTCTTTTATGGAACCAACGCGGTTTATAACGTCTGATTTTTCATCTGTTTTTGACTTCTCTTCTCGCTTTCCTCTTTCCCCATATCCGGTAACTAACGTCTGTGATCGTTGGAATATCGGTTACTTTTCCTCGTTCGTTACAGTTACTCAAGTTTTCGGATACTCATCTAATCTTCTGTCAATGAAAGGAGATCTCATTTATAAGAATTTCTCTTCTCCTTATAAAATAATCTCTTTTGGAATTTACTGCCTTATCACTAAGGGAGATTCTTCCATCCGTTTCAGAATCTGTTTTCCTTTTTCTTACTGCCCTTCCCCTGCCTGCCAGAATCACTCTTTTCAAAGGTTCCGGTATTACTTACGTTCCTGGTGGTCTGTACCTCCTTTGCTTAGAATATCTATTATAAGTCCCTGACAGCACCGGATTCTTTACCATAACACCAACGCCTTATTGAATGTTTCCTGTTTCTTTCAAGGGTAGGTTTGAAATCATCCGATTGTCTACTGTCTAGCCCATGGGACTCACCTCGCTTTCTTACTTTTTTCTTATCTTTTGTTTTTTATCTCTCTTTGTTTTTCTTGTCTTCATTATAGTATGTATAATCCATTTTGTCAACACTTTTTTTATTTTTTTTATAAATATTTTTGTATTATCTGATAATATTTGATTCATTTCTTTTGTTGTTGTTTTATTAATGTTGTTTCAATTTTTATGTCAGAAAACCACACGTTTCAAATTTTACTTCCCTTGGTTCGTCCTGCTGCCATTTTGCTCCCAATCTATTCCTGCGTTTGTCCTGATTTAAAATAACAATTCCCTTGGCCCGTCCCTTTATGATATGATAAAAAAGCCAGCATTTCGGCTGGCAGTGAGGCGGCATTCGCAATCCGCTTCGCCATCTGCTCATAACCGAAGAGCCGCTTTTCTGATTCGGTTAAACTGCAGAAAGAACTGATATTGCAGCAGAAAGGACATGATTATATGAAGCAAATGCAGACACGCATCCGGGATTTCGGCATTTCCATCGGTTCTCTTCCCACCGGTCCCCTCAATAAAATCACCGACGTCGCCGGTGTCACCGTCGGCCACTGTACTGTAAAGGAAGGTCCGCACCAAACCGGTGTTACTGTGATTCTTCCCAGTCCGAAAAACCCTTTTTCCCATAAACTTCCCGCCGCCTCCTTCGTACTGAATGGGTTTGGGAAAACGCAGGGACTCATCCAGATGGATGAGCTGGGGAGTCTGGAAACGCCCATCGCACTGACCAATACGCTGAACGTCGGCCTGGTTCACGACGCTTTGGTGGAATATATGCTGAATCTGTGCGGCAGGGATCATATCCCGCTCTTTTCTGTTAATCCAATCGTCTGTGAATGCAACGATTCTTCCCTGAATCAAATTGCCAACCGCGTGATCACAAAGGAGCACGTCTTCTCCGCCATCCGTTCTGCCGAGGCAGATTTTGAGGAAGGAAGTGTGGGAGCCGGAAGGGGAACCGTATGTTATGGTTTTAAAGGAGGCATTGGCTCTTCGTCCAGACAGATCGAGCTGGATGGAACCACTTATACTCTGGGCGTCCTGGTACAAAGCAACCACGGACGCAGCATCCACCTGACCATAGACGGCAAAAAGGCCGGTACTGAAATCTTAAAGAAAAATCCGCAGGCAGCCTTCCTATCCCCCACAGACCGCGGGTCTATCATCATGATTGTCGCCACCGATCTCCCCGTATCCGACCGGCAGCTGCGCCGCATCATCAAGCGGGCCGGTGTGGGGCTGATCCGGACAGGCTCCTATCTGGGCCACGGAAGCGGCGACATCATGATTGGTTTTTCCACCGCCTACACATTGGCCGACGCCCAGGCACCGGCCATACAAACGATCCCCATGTTGAATGAATCCAAAATCGAGCAGGCCTTCCTGGCCTGTGCAGAAGCCGCTGAGGAAGCCATCCTAAACTCCCTCGTCACAGCCGAATCGGTCACCGGTACCGACGGACGCACCCTTCACTCCCTTTCAGAATGGCTGCCCACAATCTTATAGAAATACACGGTGTCAACTCCCTTTCCCCTGTCATTCGGCAGCCGCCTACAGCAGATATACCCCCGCTTCTCCAAAATATGAAGCTGGGCATAATTGGTGGACCATGTGCGCAGCGTCAGGCAGGGGGCTGCTGCCTGCGGCGGCAGTTCTTCCTCCAAGAACGCATACAGCCGTTCGGCCAGATGTCTCCCCCGATATGCCGGATCAATGCACAGAGTCGTCGCATAATTGGACGAGGAATACCCGGGAACCTCCACAGACGTATCCCGCATTTTAAACGTCATGAATCCAATCAATCTCCCCTGTTTTCGCAGTATGACAAACGGCTGGCGTATCATTTCTTCAAAATACGCCCTGGGCCCCTCTGCCGCGTCCTTCTTTGGCGTCTCCTCCCACCTCTTCTGGGAAGAGCTGACCCTCTCTGACAAAGGCGGCAGAAAATCCTGATCACAGGCCAGCAAAAGCTCCCATATTTCTCTCTTCACCCGCTCCGTATCCGGCACCCCGATAAACGCAATCTCCTCCTGCACCATCATTCACTCTCCTCAACAACTCTTCTATTTCCCGAAAACACGCATTCCCATCCGAATGCTTTGCAATGCAATTCCCAATCTTCTCCCTCTTTATATTCACAGGTGGGGATTGCAAAAGCCGCATCGTACAGAAAAATAATCCTGCTGTTTGACTTTTGAAATAGAAAACCGGCTGAATGTCCGATGTAAACGAACAGTCAGCCGGTTTTGTATTTCAATGGGCAAACTGCTGATTATTTGTTCTGTACGGCGCGGCTTTTGCAATCCCCCGTCCGGGTATCCAATCTCTGCCCATCTCCACTATTTCAAATCAATATATCCCACATTGCCTTCAATGCGAATCTTCGTTCCAAACGGCTCTGACAATTCAGCCAGATAGTTCAGCACTTCATCGCTGTGAACCACATGGGGCACTCCCTTATGCGGGCGGGACGCGTGCATATCCAGGGAAATCGGATACAGCTGAACCTGTGTGATCACGCCGTCCTCCATGGTCCACGCTGCCATGACTGAACGCCAGATATTTTCCAAAACGCCGTATCCCACGGTGCCGTTTTTGCTCCGGTTATCCATGTAAGCGCCCACCTTGGTGTCCAGAGGCATTTTCTTATTGACATAAGCGTCATAGGGCTGAAGTTCCACGGTCTCGGTCTCAAACAGGAAGTTTCCGAGGCTGTAGAGGATCAGTCCGCCATGGTAAATCTCAATGCCGCGCAGCTCATGGGGGCCGTGGCCGATCATGGCGCTGGCGCCGGCATCGATGCAGCGCTTTGCGAATTTCTCAATGAACTGGGCCGGCACCGTGGTATCCTCGGTATCCGTCTCATGGGCATGAAGGCTGACCAAGACGATGTCTGCCTGCTTTTTCGCCTCGCGGATCTCATCCTCGATCCGCTTCATATCCGTCTCATTGGGATCGCTGACGATCCTGTTTTCCTTATCCAGGATAAAGGTGCTGGAACCAAACGGCATGGTGCCTTCCTCGAAGGGATTGCTGTATCCGTTGCGGATGGAAAACTCCTTTTCCGCATTGATCTTTGTCACCTTTGCCAGTTCCTTCACCATCTCATAGTGATCGGAATCCACATAATAGGTGGTTTTAAAGCGGAGCGGATTCAGCCCCGGACGGCCGATCATATCCGCCGTCTGACCTCCGGCCATGGAAGCGATGTCAAAGGAAGAGGCCGCACTGATCAATGCCACTCTGGCGCTTTTGGTCTCCAGATAGCACGGCTTTGACGCGTTGGCCAGATCCTTTCCCGTGCCGGAAAAGATCATATCCTTTTCGTTCAGATATTTTATCGTAGCTAAAATTCCGCCCTGGCTGTAGTCGCCGGAATGGTTATTGGCCGTATTGTAAATATTGAATCCAAAGGATTTCATATCATCCAGTGTACGCGGATCGGCCATGGCCCATGTCCCGCCGCTGACAGCTGCCGGATATCCCTCCTGATGGTGGAACGTCATTTCCAGGTTGGAAAACTTCACATCATGCTTGGAAATGATGTCGCGCACTTCCTCAAATCCTTCATAACCGCCTTCCGGAAAACGTCTTGTGATAAAGGCATCCCCCGTTGCAATAAATGTTGTCTTCATTGTCCTTATGTGCTCCTTACTTCATAATATCGTATACCACGCCGCAGAAGGCTTTCACGCCGTTTACCATCATATGCTCATCGAAGTCAAACTGCCTGCTGTGGCCCGGACCGGCGGTCTTTGCCAT
Organism: Candidatus Fimimorpha excrementavium; assembly: GCA_018710785.1. Lineage (GTDB taxonomy): Bacteria > Bacillota > Clostridia > Lachnospirales > Lachnospiraceae > Fimimorpha > Fimimorpha excrementavium. Next base: position 11,400 of record DVJD01000118.1, on the reverse strand, counting down.
GATCCGCATAAACGATGCCTGGCCGCCGTGATCCTGTACCCGTTTCATCATATAAGAAATGTCTTCGCTTCCCCCTGCCTTCATGCGCAGATCGGGATTGACCTTCAGATGCAGGTGATCTCTGCATACCGTCTGGATTCTCTCCATCAGTTCCCGGTCGCTCTCCAGGGAATAGGCGCCGCCCATGACTTTGATCTCACAGGTAGTGCCGTGCATGGCCGCCGCGGACTCCAGGATCCGTCTCGCATAGGATTCCACAAACGCATTGACCTCTGTGCTGGAACCGCGCACCTCGATTTCCATCCTGCCCTCATCGGCGATGACATTTCTGCCGCTTCCGGCCTGTACGGTTCCCACATTGATCCGTGTCTCTCCCTGGCTGTGGCGGGGAATCGCGTAAAGATTTAAAATGGCCGTGGCGATGGAAAGCATGACATTATGTCCCTTCTCCGGGGAACCGCCTGCGTGGGCTGCCTGTCCGTGGAAAATTGCATCCAGCTTTGTGGTGGCCAGAGAACCTCCGGCGCCGGGGATCAGATCATAGGCGCCGTCCGCTTCCTGGGTTCCGGTCACATGAGAACCCAAAAAGAAATCCACATCATCCAGATGGCCGTGTTCCACGATGGATTTGGCGCCGCGCACCCCTTCCTCAGCGGGCTGGAAGATCAGCTTCACCGTGCCGTGGAGGCTATCTTTGATATCCATCAAAACCCTGGCTACGCCAAGGCCGATGGTGGTATGGCCGTCATGGCCGCAGGCGTGCATGAATCCCGGGTTGACCGAGCCGAATCCTTCTCTGGCCGGACGGTGGCTCTCCTGGGTATCCTCGATGACGCCCAGGGCATCCATGTCGAAGCGAAGGGCCACCACCGGGCCTTCGCCGCAGCGCAGGATTCCCATGACGCCCGTAAATCCATCCTTCAACCGCGGGGCAAACTCCGGGTCTGCCCCCTGCTGCAGTGCGCGCGCATACTGTCTGTCCAGTTCTTCCTGACCCGGCACACCCATACGGGCCTCATCCTGGCAGACCTCTCTGCCCATCAGGACTTCGTAACCGAGTTCGGTCAGATATCGGGCGACCCTGGAGGCCGTGCGCACTTCAAACCAGCCTGTCTCTGCGTACTTGTGAAGATCTCTGCGGCACTGAACCATTTGATCGCCCAGTTCTTCCGCCTCTTCTATAATTTTATCATATATCATCACTTTTTCCTCAACATTTACCCGAAAATATGGATTCCTTCCTCCAGATCCTTTTTGTACTGCGCAACCTCCGAAGGCGATGCGTAGACGAAATGTCCCGGCGTCATCTCCACAAAGGATGGCTTTTCCTTACTGTAATCATGGATCTGCGGATCGTAGTACAGGCGCTTTTTCCTCTTTTCCCGCACCGGATCCGGTTCCGGAATCGCGGACAGAAGGGCCCTCGTATAGGGATGCAGAGGATTCTTATACAATTCATCCGCCTCTCCCAGCTCCACCAGCTGTCCCTTGCACATAACCCCGATCCGGTCGGAAAAGTACTTTACGACGGACAGGTCATGGGCGATGAAGAGGATGGTCAGCCCCATGATTTTCTTCATCTCAATCAGCAGCTTGATGACCTGGGCCTGAATGGACACATCCAGGGCGGACACCGGCTCATCGGCGATGATAAAGGACGGGTTCAGGATCAGCGCGCGGGCGATGCCGATACGCTGTCTCTGGCCGCCGGAAAACTCATGGGGATAACGGGCCGCATGCTCCGGCAGAAGCCCCACCTTATCCAGGATTTCCACAACCATCTTTCTCTGCTCTTCTTTATTTTTGATTCCGCGGATACTCAGCCCTTCGGCGATGATTTCCTGAATCGTCATACGGGGATTCAGAGAGGAAATCGGGTCCTGGAAAATCATGGCAATGTTGTCGGTCACGTATCTTCGGGTTTCTTTATTCAATTTCCCGGAAATACTCTTTCCGTTGAACAGAATCTCACCGGAAGTAGGGTTGTAAAGGCGGATGATGGTACGGCCCAGGGTCGTCTTGCCGCAGCCGCTTTCTCCCACCAGTCCAAAATTCTCCCCCTTGTAAATATCGAATGTCACATGATTCAGCGCGCGCAGTTTTTCCTTTCTTTTGATGGGGAAATCCATGCACAAATCTTTAATCTCCAGAATCTTTTCTTTTTCAGCCAACGCTTTCCGCCTCCTCTCTCTTCAGTCTAGCAATTCTGTTCTTCAGAATCGTCGGCATCTCCACCTTCGGCGCGTTGGGATGAAGCAGCCAGGTGGCGGCATAATGGGTATCGCTCAGCTTGAAGAACGGCGGCTCCTCCTCAAAGTCGATCTCCAGCGCGTATTTATTTCTCTCGGCAAAGGCGTCGCCCTTGGGAGGATAGATCATATTCGGCGGTGTTCCCGGGATGGAGAACAGCTCGTCTTTCGTTTCCAAATCCGGCATGGATGACAGAAGAGCCCAGGTGTAGGGATGGGCCGGAGAGTAGAAAATCTCCTCGCTCGTCCCCACCTCCACAATCTTGCCGGCATACATGACGCAGATCCGGTCAGCCATGTTGGCTACGACGCCCAGGTCATGGGTGATGAAGATAATGGACAGATCATTCTTTTCCTTGATCTCCTTGATCTCATCCAGAATCTTTGCCTGTATGGTAACATCCAGAGCTGTCGTCGGCTCGTCGCAGATCATAATCTTTGCATTGCTGGCCAGCGCGATGGCGATGACAATACGCTGTCTCATACCTCCGGAAAACTGGAAGGGGTACTGATTAAAGCGGACCTCCGGCTGTGGGATCCCTACGGTCTCCATCAGTTCCAGCGCGCGTTTTTTCGCCTCTTTTTTCGGCATTTTTTCCTTCAGGATCAGCGCTTCTGTGATCTGTTTTCCGATCTTCATGATCGGGTTCAGCGCGGAAAGCGGATCCTGGAAAATCAGGGAAATCTCCTTTCCTCTGATATCGTAAAAATCTTTCTCTTTGAATTTTGCCAGGTCCCTGCCCTGGTACAGAATTTCCCCATCTTCAATGATGGCATTTTTAGACAGAATTCCCAGAATCGCCTTCGTCGTGACAGACTTGCCGGAACCGGATTCGCCCACGATGGCCAGGGTCTCACCCTTGTTCAGATGGAAATCCACGCCGCGGACAGCCTGCACTTTTCCATTGTATGTTTTAAAAGAAACTCTCAGGTTTTTTACCTCAAGAATCGGTTCTTTCTTATTTTCCATTTCTTCTACCACGCCTTTCATGATTGATATCTCTGTTCGGTATCCGTTTACTCTGCTCCACGAAGGGTCGGGTCAAATGCATCGCGCAGACCGTTTCCAAACAAGTTGAAGGAGATCATCAGCAGAGAAATGACGATGGCAGGAAATACCACCTGTGTCGGATAATTCAAAAGTACTTTCTGCCCCTGAGACAGCATGACGCCGATGGACGTCTCCGGAGCCTGCAGGCCAAGACCGATATAAGCCAGGAAGGATTCTGCGAAAATCGCTGTCGGTACCGCAATCATGGAACTGGTGATGATGGGTCCCATGGAGTTTGGAAGAATATGGCGGAAAATCAGCGCCAGGTCTTTTACCCCCAGGGTTCGGGCCGCCAATACATACTCGCTTCCCTTAAACCGGTAGAACTGCGATCGGATCATCCGGGCCGTCGGTACCCAGTCTTTTATGATGAGGGCCATGATAATGGAAAACATACCGGTCCCCGCCACCATGACGAACAGCGTGACAATAACGACTCGCGGAAATGCGCTCAGGATTTCCGTGATACGCATCAGGATCATATCCACGGTTCCGCCGTAATAACCGGCAACGGAGCCGTAAATCAAACCAATGACCACGTTGCATGCCACGGAAACAACAGCGATGATCAGAGACATTCTGGCTCCTCTCCACAGTCTGGTCCAGATATCTCTGCCCAGATAATCGCTGCCGAACCAGTAGCAGTCGTCATCCGAAATGCCCAGGTACTTGTAGTAGTCCACTTCCACATCCACCATGCGCACGCCGTTGACGATCCTCGGGTTCGTCACATTGATGATACAGTCGTTGGGATATTTGGTCGTATCCCCGATGCTGTCATACTGACGGTTCTGCAGGACATAGCCGCCGTCAAAGACACCCAGATTCAAATTGGCGATGGCAGGAATCTTCGGGGGCATATTGACGCGGTCCGGAAACTGCTCATCATACGTATAGCGGTTCATGCCAGGTCCGAAGATTGCGAAAAACGCGATCACCAGAATAACCGCCGCTGCCAGAACCGACGCCTTATTCTTTATGAAGCGAAGCCATACATCCTTTAAAAAGCCGATGGGTTTTGTCTGGAATTTCGCGTCATGAATTTCCTCTTCCCGTTCTACCAGTTTAAACTTTTCTGCCGGGATGGAATCGTAAAGTTCTTTCTTATCTTCATATAACGTCATTACTTCTTACCTCCCATTCTGACACGCGGGTCAATGATACCGTAGGACAAGTCTACAATCAGGATCGTAATCAGCGAAATCAGCGAATAAAACACCAGAATCGCCACAGTAAGGAAATGGTCGCTGGAGTTGATGGAATCCACCATCAGTCCGCCCATGCCAGGAATGGAGAAAATCGTCTCCACAACCAGAGAACCGCCGAGCACATTGGCAAACATGGGAATAATGATATTGGCCAGAGGCACCATGGAGTTTCTGAGGCCATGGCGGATCGTACTCTGGGCGTATGTCAGTCCCTTTGTCTTGGCCAGAAGCATGAACTCGGAGTTCATCGTCTCCGACAGTTCCGCTCTCAGATACCGGGCCACACGCGCGATGGGGTCGAACGCCAGCGCCAGAATCGGCAGAACCATGGATGCCCACCGGGCCATGCCGGTGGCGGAAACATCGTAAATAATCGGAAATGTCCCCGTCTTAAATCCGAAGAAGTACTGCAGACAGGTGGCAAAAATAAAGGAAGGTATGGAGATAAAGAGAACGACCATAAAGGAAATGATATGATCTATAATCGTATTCTTTTTGATGGCGGCAAGAATACCTGCGGCGATCCCGATGGGTACCGCTCCAAACAGAGAAATCAGGTTAATCTGAAGCGTGATTGGAATACGGTCCCGCAGGATATCGAATACGGGAACATTGGGACGTATCTTTGCGGAGTTGCCCCAATCCCAGTCAAATATAATATTTTTCACATAGTATCCATACTGTTTGATCATCGGTTCATCGAAATGATATTTTTCATTCAGCGCATCAATAACCGTCTGGGAAAGATCGCCGGTCTGTTCATACATATTTCCCGGCATCAGACGAACCACACAGAACGCGATCGAAATGATGATGATTAATGTAATCAGCATGGCAACCAAACGGTTTAAAATATAACGAACCATCAGCCTGCTCCTTTCGTTTTCTGTCTTTTTTGCTTCAGCGGCTGCAGCCGCAATCGTTGAAAGAAAGGCTGCCCAACGTTATCCGTTTTCCGGGCAGCCTTCCCCCTTTGTTTTATGCTTTTCTTTTAAAGGATTGCCGTTACTCTACAATCTTTGCGTAATCCCAGCCGTATCCGACACGGTTTGCCCAGTTCTTCATGGTCAGTTCCAGACGATCGGATTTCAGATATTTGTATTCATTCTGTGTAACCGGAATGATAATTGCAGGCTCGATCAGCATCTTTTCCATTTCAGTAACTTCGTTCAGTCTTACTCCCTCTTCAAAACGATCTGCTCCAAAGTTTGCATCATCAAAAACTGTATCAAATTCTTCACTGTAGAACGGCTCATTCTTTGCGGAATAATATGTAGTCCAGTACTTGAATGCGTTCCAGGGCATCAGATCTGTGCTGTCCCAGCCGCCCCAGCTGATTTCATAGCAGGTCGGATCATTCGCAAAGTTTCTCATCTGGTCGCCTCTCTGAGAGGACGGCATGGACTGAAGCTTCAGCTCAAACTTATCTTCTCCCAGAACCTTCGGCCAGTTCTGCTGCAGGAATTCACTGGTGGTAACCTGTACGCCGCTGTCATTGTAAATCATAGTCAAAGATACCTTATCGATGCCGGTCTCTGCCAGCGCTTCCTCAAACAGCTGCTTTGCCTTCTCCGGATCGTATCCGTTGTTCTCGTACTCATTGGCCTTTCCCTCTTCCGTATCACGGAAACGGATTCCATTGTCCAGATCAATGATATGTGTGGTCGGCACGATGTAATCGGCCGGCTGCTGGTAGGTCAGCTGTGCGATGGAATCTCTGTCCGTGGCAAAGAACAGTGCCTGACGGAACTTTTCATTTGCCAGGATCGGCTGATCCGGGTTTGCGGTATTGATGGTGATATGGCTTACGCTGTTGTAAGGCGCAGTCAGCAGACGGGGATCCTCCTGATACTTCACATAGTTTTCTGTGGAGAGAGAGATGTAATCCGTCTCACCGTTTTCAAACAGCTGCATCTGTGTTCCGGCATCCTCTACCACCTTCACATCGATGCCTGCCAGCCAGATCTTATCCTTGTATACGTAGTTCGGATTCTTCTTAAACTTGATCTCCGCGTCATTGGTCCAGGATTCCACAGTAAACGGTCCGGCAGAAATCCACTTGTCCGCACTGGTACCGTACATGGTCTCTGTTCTGTCCGCATTCATGTTTGCTTCGTAGTATTCCTCATTTACAATGACGTTGGCCGGATGAGCCAGGTGAGTCTTGATTTCCTGCGCATCCTGCATGCTGACTGTGTGAATCTCGACAGTCAGATTGTCAACCCTCTTCAGGCCGACCTCCTCCCAGGAGCAGCTGCCTTCAAAATAATTCATGGCATTTTCGATTTCGATGACATCCTTGGCGAAGTTGCTGGCTCTTAAGTTGGCAAGCTTCGGATCCAGAATCATCTTCCAGGTGTAGATCACGTCATCGGCATCCAGCACGTCGCCGTTTTCCCAGGTGACGCCGTCTTTCAGATGGATCTGCCAAACCTTTCCTTCCTCATCTACCTGTTCCGGATCTCCGTCTGCCAGTTCCCCGGACAGTTCACAGAACGTATAGTCCTCATTGGGGAAGTACGCATACAGGCCGATGGATGCTCTCTTAATCTGCTCGGAAGAATACGAATTGATGTAAGTATGCGGATTCAGAGAACCGATGGTGCTGGTATTGGCTTCTCTCAAAATACCGTAGCCTTCATCCGTAGGCGTATCTCCGTTGGGATCTTCTGCCGCTGCCTGCGTTTCGCCTTCTGCCTGCGTGCCTGCTGCTTCTGTTGCGGAAGCAGTTGCTTCCTCAGAGAAATCCAGGCCTTCGCCGGTGGTGTTCTGCTGGCCGCATCCAGCCAGAGCAGACATCGCCATCACTGCTGCAATTGCTGCAGCAATTAATCGTTTCTTTCTCATAATCCTTCCTCCTCTTTCTCTTTGGTAGTGTCAAATACTACCTGATTTTTTTGTTCCAAAATATAATAAAAACCTTGATTTTAAGGGAAATCCGCAATAAAAAGAGCATTGACCTCCCTTTTCTGGTATAATGTCAGTGACCAAACAAACCTTATACGAAAGGAGCCAATGCTCATGGACATTATACTATACTTACTTTCTATAATTCAATACCTTTACCAGCAAAACTGCTGGCTGATCAACTTCATCTGCAGATATATCCCTCTCAAGCAATGGGCTTTCGATGATTCCCATTCTCCAAAGTATCAAAAGTTCAAGGTCGATGAACTTCCAAAGGTCCAGATTATCCAGCAGGAATGGGACTGGCGCCTCCTCATTCCTTACTTTGAACATCGGTACGATGTTAAGATAAAACCTGTCTCCCGCCGCAAAGAATGTGACATCCCACAAGACTGCTCCTGCCCTTCCTGCGGAGCCCCGCAGCCTTATCTTTACCGTAATAACGGCAAAGCCGGACAGCTTAAATGCAAGGTATGCAATACAAACTTTTCGCCGGACGAAAACCGCTTCGCCAGGCACTTCACCCTGCGGTGTCCTCATTGTGGCAGAGCATTAGAAGCGAAAAAAGAGCGCAGGCATTTCATCCTCCATAAATGTGTCAACCCCAAGTGCCCTTACTATCTCCACAACCTGAAGAAAGTAGACAAGGCTGACCTAAACGAGGACTATGGGAAAAATAAATATAAACTCCACTATATCTACCGTCAGTTCACGATAGATTTTTTCAGCATGGATTTAAACACTCTGCCTAAGAATGCCTCTTCCCTGAAATTCAGCAAACACAATGCCCACGTCATGTCCCTGTGCCTGACCTTGCGCGTCAACCTCGGTCTGTCACTCCGTAAAACCAGCCAGGCCCTCAAGGATCTTTATAATATCCAGATCTCCCATCAGCAGATCGCCAACTACTGCAAGAGCGCAGCCATTTGTGTGAAACCCTTTGTTGGCCAATATTCCTACAAAAAAGGGAGCGAATTCATTGCCGATGAGACCTACATCAAAGTCCGCGGCTTCAAAACCTACGTCTGGTTCGTCATGAACGCTGCCTGCCGTTCCATCATCGGCTACCAGGTGTCTGATAACCGTGGGGTCGGCCCCTGTATCCTTGCTATGCGCATGGCTTTCCAGGGGCTTAAAAAGCTGCCGGAAAACTTCAAATTCATCGCTGACGGCTACAGTGTCTATCCCCTTGCCGCTATGGAATTCGCAAAGAAATTTGGCAGGGACTTTGCTTTCCAGATCACCCAGGTAATTGGACTTACCAACGACGATGCTGTATCGAAAGAACACCGTCCGTTCAAGCAGGTCGTGGAACGGCTCAACCGAACCTATAAGGCTTCCTACAGGAAAACCAACGGGTTTGACAACATCGAAGGTGCCAACTATGATCTGGCTCTCTGGGTCGCTTATTACAACTTTCTGCGTCCCCACAAACATAACCGTTATCAAGTACTTAACGATATAGAGATGCTCCATGGCGCCGACAACATGCCCGGAAAGTGGCAGCTCCTCATCTTTCTAGGCCAACAAACCATCCTGAATATGCAGAAAAACCATACTGCCGCACAGGAGCGGGGCTGTTGTCAATAGAACCGTGGAATACCGGAACCGGCGGCGAAGCCGTCTGTGAGGATATGCCGCGCAAGTCTATTGACATAAGGCTCACGGATGATCCTGTCCGGCAGAAAAGGGGCAGCTGCGCCCTTTTCCTGCCTTCCGGCGAGGACGGGTCCGGGCAGAGCCCGAAAATGGGTCAAGGGACTGGTCCCTTGTGGGTTCTCAGGGCAGCGTCCTGAGCCCTCGGAGAGCTTTTTGCTATCAATATCTGCAATTTTCAAGGTTCTGGCAAGCCTGTTTTTTTCTGCTCAGTTTTTCATAGATCACTTGACACTACCTTCTCTTTTTAAACTTCAAGCGACGGATACCGGAAGGTTCCGGCACGTCCTTTTATGTAAACCGCCCGGCCGGGCAGATTTACCAGATATAATTGCTTTTTTCAATCAGAACCGTCACAGCAGGCTTCCCACTGCATAGGAGGTCACCAGCAGGGCTGCCGCCAGCACATACGCCTCCGCATAATTCTTTTTATGCACATAATTCTGAACAAAATCACCGTAATTTCCCAGTTTGGAATTTTTTCTGCTGGGTTCTTTTACCTTCCAGATCTCCACAAATTTTTTGAATCCATAGATGGGAAGATCGTAAAACCGCATATATTTTGCTGTTCGAAACAGGGCCAGTATCATAAACATCAGTCCTGATATGGCAAATGCGTCGGATACGCCCAGAAGAGAATACTCCCTCCTGACCGCGAACAGGATGCTCACCAGGAGCGCTGCCGAAATTCCATAGCGGACCATATTTTTTTTCTGTATACCCAATCCATTTCACCTCTTATTTTGACTTCGGAATCATCCGACCGCCGTAACGGATGGCAAATACATGCCCGCCCCGCCAATACAGGCTCACATTTCCATCGGACATCTTTCCACGGACGATGGCCATATACGGATTTACCGGAATGATATTCTGTTCTTTTCCATCCAGCCGCATGCCGATGCTTCCATCTTCCCTGCGATACAGTTCCACATCCGTTCCCTCCCCGGAAATATATCTGCCTGCCGCCTCCGAAACCGTTTCCTCTGTCCACGGCTCTTCCTGGTATTTATCCCTTGTGACAATGGGCGACTTGCCATTGTAGACCCGCATCGCCGCATCGGCGATCAGGCTGACCGGCACGCCCGATGTGTTGCACAGCACGATCACTGCTGCATCCGCTTCATAGGACCAGGAAATGTTGGACGATACGCCGGGCAGCGCGCCGCCGTGCTCAATCACGGTCAGATCATCCAGATGCTCGATGGATAATCCGAATCCGTAATAGCTCTGGGGGCGGTAAATCTGTCTCGGCTTGCACATCTCGTGGATACCGTAGGCATCCAGGATATGGGCGCCGTTTAATCCGGTTCCCTCATTCAGATACATGGCCAGATACTTCTTTAAGTCAGCCAGGGTGGATTTCATGGCTCCGCCCCCATTTAACACGAACGCGTTGTCATGGTAATTTCTGTGTCTGACCTTTACGCCGTTATCTTTTTTATAAAGGATAGCGGCATTGTCATCCCGGGCCGGTTTTACAAAATCACAGCCGCTGCGTCCCATGCCAAGGGGTTCCAGAATATGTTTATTCAGATAATCTGCATAGGATGCCTCGCCTCCATGGCGTCTTATGATATCGGACAGAAGACCGAAGCCGTCGTTGCAGTAGCTTAAATACTCTCCGGCATGGCCGTTTAGGCCGTTTGCCATGGTCTGCTCATCCAGACGTTTGGCCACCAGCCGGACGCCTTCCTCTGCCAGCTTGTCGCTGTATGCCAGATCCCCTTCCACAGCTTCATCCAGATTCAGCGCCTTGGCCACATCCTCCACCACGATCCTCGGCAGCGGGAAGAATCCGCCGCTGTGGCACATCAGATGCCAGATCCGAACCGTATCCTGATTTTTATTGGTAAATTCCGGTATATATTTGCTGATGGGATCATACAGGCTTATGATTCCCTTTTCCGCCATCTGCATGATGGCCAGACTGGTAAAGGATTTGGTGACGGAAGCCAGACCGAAGATCGTATTCTCATCGATCGGAAGCTTCTGCTCCTCATCCCGGTATCCGAAAAACTTCTGATACTGCGTATTTCCTTTTTTATCGATCACTGCCACCGCGATTCCGCAGGCGTCATATTCTTTTTTCACCTGTTCAATCAGCTGCTCCAAAAGCGCCTCGTTACTCTTCGTCATCCGATTCATCGTTTTCCCTCTTTTCCGCCTGATTGTTCACCCTTCTGCCCATCTGCTCCATTATCACTTTATTGCGGTGAACTTTCATGAATATAAAAAAAAGCAAACGTGCCGCTCAACTTCTACTCAACTAGCACCTTTGCTGTTTAAACACAGTATATAGTTCCTTCCCGATTCTGTCAAACTTTTT
>DVJD01000117.1 GCA_018710785.1 Candidatus Fimimorpha excrementavium | reverse complement strand
TAATTCATCCGTTCCTGTTTTTCAACAGGCTTTACTGTTTTTTAGGCTGTAGAAATTTCTTTCTACCGTTCTGAATTTTCTCTACAGAATCTTCAGGGTTGGTTATACTGTTCAGTTATCAAGGTTCATGGCTGTTTTCTCAGCTTTCGTAGTTGTCTCCTTGTTCTTAGCGAACTTTTATAGGATATCACATTTTTTCATGCTTGTCAACTACTTTTTTTATTTTTTGTGTTTGTTCATCCAACACTTATTTCAGAAAAGATGACGGAGAAAGAGGGATTTGAACCCTCGCACCGCGTTAACGGTCTACACCCTTAGCAGGGGCGCCTCTTCAGCCACTTGAGTATTTCTCCCTATTTTCTTTTCTTCCGCGCATCGCATACTGCATCCGCGCATCGCATCTCTCGCAAGACGCATGTTAAATTATAGCGGATTCATCCAGTATTGTCAACACTTTTTTTCAAAATTATTCCACGAATTTTACGTCCAATTTTACGTTCCGAATACAAATAAAAAGTAGAATACTCGAATATCACCAAGCCACAGGGAAGCAGCCTTGATCGTCGATAGAACTTATCACATGTAGATCCCGGCCAATACGACACAGGCCGCGGGGAAGCAAACCATCTTCCAGAGGGTTTTAGAAAACGTCGGTACTTGATTCTTTCAGCCCTTCGGGCGCAAAAGAATCTTATGTACCGCTACGTTTTCTATGAGCGAAAGCGCCCCTCCGGAAGATGGTTTGCTTCCCTGCGGCCGTCCGGGTATCCACTTTATTCACAACACTCTCTTCGTACCTGCTCCCATCCCCTACCGCTTATATTGGAGCACCGCGGTCTGATACAGATCATTTCCGTATTCGTCAGCCACAACGATGACTGGGAAATTTTCCACTTCCAGCTTACGGATCGCTTCGGTTCCCAAATCTTCATAGGCGATGACTTCTGCCGATTGGATGCATTTGGATAATAGTGCTCCTGCGCCTCCCACAGCTGCAAAGTATACACCATGGTTTCTGACCACGGCGTCCTTTACTTCCTGGGTCCGTTTCCCCTTTCCGATCATTCCTTTCAGGCCCAGGTCCAGTAATTTGGGCGCATACTTATCCATGCGGCTCGCTGTGGTCGGCCCGGCCGAACCGATGGGACGTCCTTCCCGCGCCGGTGACGGTCCCATGTAATAAATAATGGCATCTTTGATATCCAGGGGCAGGTCCTTCCCCTCTTTCAACGCTTCATCCATCCGTTTGTGGGCAGCATCTCTGGCCGTATAGATGGTTCCTGTAATATATACATAATCTCCCGCTCTCAGATCTTTTGTCACTTCTTCTGTGAGTGGTGTATGGATGTGTTTTTCCATGATTGATTCCAGCCCTTTCTCTCTTACTGTTGGCTCCGTATCAGTACGGATGTTTCCTGTCTGATTTCCGGATGCATACCAAGATTCCCTTAAATCACCCTTGTCACATGCCGATTCACATGGCAGCAGATATTGACGGCCACCGGCAGTCCGGCGATGTGCGTCGGATATGTTTCCACATTGACGGCCAATGCGGTTTGTCTGCCGCCCAGGCCTCCCGGTCCGATCCCCAGATTGTTGATCCGAGTCAGCAGTTCTTCTTCCAGTTCTCTCACATAGGGGACATCCGGCTTTTGATTCAGATTTCTGGTCAATGCTTTTTTTGCAAGGATGGCGCATTTTTCAAAGGTTCCGCCGATCCCTACCCCTACGACCATGGGAGGACAGGCATTGGGGCCGGCATCACTGACTGCTGTCACCACGGCTTCTTTGACTCCTTCGATTCCATCGGCCGGTTTTAACATAAAAATCCGACTCATATTCTCGCTTCCGAATCCCTTGGGCGCCACTGTAATTTCCACCTGATCCCCCGGTACGATCTCATAATGGATGACAGCCGGAGTATTGTCCTTTGTATTTTCCCTGAGAATCGGGTCCTTTACCACTGACTTACGCAAAAATCCTTCCGTATAGCCTCTGCGCACCCCTTCATTGACGGCATCCGTCAGGCTTCCTCCCGTCACATGGACCTCCTGTCCCACCTTCAGAAAGACCACTGCCATTCCCGTATCCTGACAGATGGGAATCCTGTCCTTGGCCGCAATGTCCAGATTTTCCTCCAATTGGTTCAGAATCTGTTTTCCCAATGGGGATTCTTCTTTTTCGACAGCCGCGTCCATGACCTTCTTCATATCCGGAGACAGAAAATGGTTGGCCTCAATACACATTTCTTTGATCGCTTCTATAATTTCACAGCAATTAATTTCCCGCATGATTTCCTCCCAGATAAAACGTGCTGCAACCCAATCCCTTCCGTCTGTCTCGTTCCTTCCTCTGATCAAGCCCCTGCGTCCGGTTTTGTTTTGCAGCACCTCCTTTGCGTTTCGCAATCCCTATTTTTCTTTATTCTTCGTCTTCTGATTCATCGATCTGGGCAGCATGGAGGAGACGTTCCATGTCGGCATCCTCCTGTCCCACGTTCTCCGAATCTTCTGAATCTTCAGCCGTTTCATCGGCTTCTTCCGCATCGCTGTTTTCGCTCTCACGGACTTTGGCGATGCTGGCCACGCGGACATCACTTTCCGCATCGATATTGATCAGCTTCACGCCGGACGTATTTCTGCCCAAGGTGGAGATATCCGCCACTTTAATGCGGATGATAATGCCCTCCGTCGTGATGATCATGATTTCCTGATGCTTCAAAACCGCCTTCACGCCCACCAGATTTCCGGTCTTTTCGTTGATCCGGTAGCATTTTACGCCCTTGCCGCCGCGGTTTTGACACGTAAATTCTTCTGTGGATGTGCATTTGCCCATACCAAGCTCCGATACAAACAGCAGCTGGTCTCCCTGGCTGTTTAACTGCATGCCGATGACCTCATCCTCGTCATCCAGGTTCATGCCGCGCACACCCATGGAGGTACGCCCGGTGGGCCTTACGTCCGTTTCCTTAAACCGGATACACTGACCGAATTTGGAAACCAGGAAAATATCCTGCTCATCGTTGGTCGTCTTGACTTCGATCAGCTCATCATTATCCCTTAATGTGATGGCTGCCAGGCCGCTCTTTCGGATATTGGAGTACTCCGACAGCGGTGTCTTTTTCACCATACCGTACTTGGTGGCCATAAACAGGTAGTCTTCCTCATCGAATTCCTTCTTTGTGATGATGGCCGTCACCTTCTCATCCGGCATGAGCTGAATCAGGTTGACGATGGCCACCCCTCTGGCAGTCCTGCCGGCTTCCGGAATCTCATAGGTCTTCAGACGGTACACCCGTCCCATATTCGTAAAGAACATGATGTGATGGTGGGTCGTCGTCATCAAAAGATCTTCTATGTAGTCCTCATCGATGATCTGCATTCCCTTAATGCCTTTGCCTCCGCGGTTTTGTGCCTTGAAGTTGTCCACAGACATACGCTTGATGTATCCCAGCTTTGTCATGGCTATGACAATATTTTCATCCGGAATCAGATCCTCTGCCGAAAATCCATCATCGCCGATGCCGATCTTCGTTCTCCTGTCGTCGCCGTATTTATCAGCAATCACCGTAATCTCTTCTTTGATCACTCCCAGAAGCTTATTTTCATCTGCCAAAATCGCTTTCAACTCTGCAATCCGCTCCATCAGTTCCTTATATTCGTTTTCCAGCTTTTCCCGTTCCAAACCGGTCAGCGCACGCAGACGCATGTCGACAATGGCCTGGGACTGGGCATCGGAAAGTCCGAACCGCTCCATTAACCTGCTTTTTGCCATGGCTACACTTTCAGAACCGCGGATAATGCTGATGACTTCATCAATGTGATCCAAAGCGATCAGCAAGCCTTCCAAAATATGCGCACGCTCTTCGGCTTTATTCAGTTCATATCTGGTTCTCCTGGTCACCACATCTTCCTGATGCTTTAAATAGTATTTCAGCATATCCAGCAGATTTAAAACACGCGGTTCATTATTGACCAACGCCAGCATATTGACGCCAAAGGTATCCTGAAGCTGCGTGTGCTTCATAAGCTGGTTCAGGATAATATTCGGATTCACATCGCGGCGCAGTTCAATGCAGACACGGGTTCCCTCGCGGTTGGACTCATCGCGGATTTCGGTGATTCCATCCACCCGCTTTTCCTTATGCAGTTCCGCGATCTTCTCAATGAGACGGGCTTTGTTTACCATATATGGCAGTTCCGTCACCACGATCCGGTTCTTTCCGCCTGCCATGGGTTCAATATCCGTGACTGCCCGCACCTTAATCTTTCCGCGGCCGGTCCGATACGCCTGCTCAATCCCCCTCTTTCCAAGGATCGTGGCGCCCGTCGGAAAATCCGGACCCTTGACGATTTTTAGCACTTCTTCCATCTCGGTATCGCGGCCCTCTTCCACACGGTTGTCAATGATTTTCACCACTGCCTGGATCGTCTCCCGAAGATTGTGGGGCGGAATATTGGTTGCCATCCCCACCGCGATACCTGTGGTACCGTTCACCAGGATATTGGGGAAACGGGAGGGCAGAACCGCCGGCTCCTTCTCCGTCTCATCAAAGTTTGGTATGAAATCCACGGTATCTTTATTGATATCCGCCAGCATCTCCATGGAGATCTTGCTCAGACGGGCTTCTGTATAACGCATGGCCGCTGCCCCGTCGCCGTCGACGGAGCCGAAGTTTCCATGACCATCCACCAGCGGGTAGCGGGTGGACCAATCCTGGGCCATATTGACCAGCGCGCCATAAATGGAGCTGTCTCCATGGGGATGGTATTTACCCATGGTATCACCGACGATACGGGCACATTTACGGTGCGGTTTATCCGGACCGTTATTCAGTTCAATCATAGAATAAAGCACACGACGCTGAACCGGTTTCAAACCGTCCCTTACATCTGGCAAGGCACGGGATGCGATGACACTCATCGCATAATCAATATAAGAATCCTCCATGGTCTTTTTCAGATCCACGTCATGGACTTTATCAAAAATCGTTTCGTCCATTTTTCCCTCATTTCTGCCGCACTGCGGCTCTGTTTCTGTCTATATCCATTCATCATTAAACATCAATATTCTGCGCATATTTTGCATTGGCCTCAATGAACTCACGGCGCGGTTCCACCTTATCGCCCATGAGGACATTGAAGGTCAGGTCGATTTCAGCCGAGTTCTCTTCATCCATGGTGACACGCTTTAAAATCCGACGCTCGGGATCCATGGTCGTCTCCCACAGCTGCTCTGCATCCATCTCTCCCAAACCTTTGTAGCGCTGAATCTTGTTATTCTGATCACGCCCCACTTCATTCAAAATCCTGGCCAGTTCTTCATCGCTGTACGCATACCACACTTTTTTGTTCTTTTCCAGCTTGTAAAGGGGCGGCTGTGCCAGATAAACATATCCCTGTTTGATCAGTTCCGGCATAAACCGGTACAAAAATGTCAAAAGCAGGGTGCTGATATGGGCGCCGTCCACATCGGCATCTGTCATGATGATGATCTTATGATAGCGCAGCTTCGTAATATCAAAATCCTCATGGATACCTGTGCCAAACGCCGTGATCATGGCTTTGATTTCCGCATTGGCATAGATCTTATCCAGCCTAGCCTTCTCCACATTCAGAATTTTTCCGCGAAGCGGCAGAATCGCCTGGGTGTCTCTGCTTCTGGCTGTCTTTGCGGAACCGCCGGCAGAGTCTCCCTCTACGATGTAAATCTCGCATTTTTCCGGGTCCTTGTTGGAGCAGTCCGCCAGCTTTCCGGGCAGAGCCATCCCGTCCAGGGCCGTCTTTCTGCGTGTCAGCTCCCTGGCCTTTCTGGCAGCCGCCCTGGCTCTCTGCGCCAGAATGGACTTTTCGCACATGGTCTTGGCCACGGCAGGATTCTGCTCCAGGAAATAAGTCAGCTGTTCCCCGACGATGGCATCCACGGCGCTTCTGGCCTCGCTGTTTCCCAGCTTCTGCTTGGTCTGGCCTTCAAACTGCGGATCTTCGATCTTGACACTGACGATAGCCGTCAGACCTTCCCGGATATCCTCGCCGGCCAGCGGCGGTTCATTGTCCTTCAGCAGTTTCGCCGCTCTGGCATATTTATTAAATGTATTGGTCAGGGCATTCTTAAACCCGGCCAGATGGGTTCCGCCCTCCGGAGTGTTGATATTATTGACAAAGCTGTAGGCATTTTCCGTATAGGAATCATTGTGCTGCATGGCCACTTCCACGTACACATTGTTTTTCGTTCCCTCACAGTAGATGATATCCGGATACAGCGGTTCTTTGTTTTTATTCAGGTACTGGACGAACTCTTTGATACCGCCCTCATAGTGGAATACCTGTTCCCTCTTTTCTTCCCTGTCATCCCGAAGGATAATCTTTAAATTTTTCGTCAGAAACGCCATTTCCCGGAGTCTAGTCTGCAGAATATCATAATCATAAACCAGTTCTTCAAAGATTTCTCCGTCCGGCTTAAAGGTGACTCTGGTACCGTGTTTTTCCGGATCACACTCGCCCACAACTTTCAGCGGGTACATGACATGACCCCGCTCATACCGCTGCTGATAGATTTTACCTTCACTGAAAATCTGAACCTCCAGCCAGGTGGAAAGCGCATTGACCACCGAAGCACCCACGCCATGGAGACCTCCGGATACCTTATATCCTCCGCCGCCGAACTTACCGCCGGCATGAAGAATCGTAAATACCACTTCGACGGCTGGAATGCCGGCCTTGGGATGGATGCCAATTGGAATCCCGCGTCCATTATCAAGAACCGTAATGGAATTGTCACTGTTGATCTGTACATCAATGGTATCACAGACTCCCGCCAGAGCCTCATCCACCGCGTTGTCCACTATCTCATATACCAGGTGATGAAGTCCTTTGGAAGAGGTACTGCCGATATACATCCCCGGTCTTTTCCTGACTGCTTCCAATCCTTCTAAAATCTGAATTTGACTTGCACCATAATCTTCACTCATTTGTGCCCTCCTGCCAAGTGTTCCAGCCGCTGCAGCAGATCTCTTCCTGCAGCAGGCTAATTTTCTTTTACTACCGTTCCGCTTTTTACACGGAATATCTTGTCTATATGAAACCTGTGTGTTACAAAATCATCCAGCCCCGTACAGGTAATCATGGTCTGGATTCCCTCTATGCTGCCCAGCAGATAATTCTGTCTGCCGGCATCCAGTTCACTGAGTACATCATCCAATAAAAGAACTGGTGTATCTTTTGTCGCTTTTTTCACCAGTTCAATCTCCGCCAGCTTCAGAGACAGCGCCGCTGTCCGCTGCTGCCCCTGGGAGCCATACGTGCGAATATCAATGCCATTGACGCAGAAACGGATATCATCCCGATGGGGCCCCGACTGAGTGGCCTTCTGTCTGATATCGCGTTCCCTGTTTTTCTCCAATGCCCCGGCAAATTCTTCGGCCCGGACATTTGGTTCATATGTAAGGACCAGCGTTTCTTTTCCGCCGGACAGCCTGCCATGGATTTCCTCCACGATGGGCATCAGTTCTTCCATGAATTTTTTGCGAATGGCAATCAAATGGGAACCAAATTTTACCAGCTGCGCGTCCCAAATATCCAGCGTATCCCGGTATTCCGGGCGGACGGACAGCTCTTTCAGAAGAAGATTTCTCTGATTCAGCGCTTTGTTGTAATTGACCAGATTGTACACATATATTTTATCCAGCTGACACAATTCTAAATCCAGAAATTTTCTTCTTCCTGCCGGCCCCTCTTTTATGATCTGCAGATCTTCCGGTGAAAAGAATACCACATTGGCGATGCCAAACAGTTCGCTGGCCCGCCGAATCGGCAGTCCATTGATGGCGATTCCCTTTGCCCGGTTCTTTTTCAAGTGCATATCAATGCGATACATGGAATCCCGTCGGCTGAGA
Source organism: Candidatus Fimimorpha excrementavium (assembly GCA_018710785.1). Classification (GTDB taxonomy): domain Bacteria; phylum Bacillota; class Clostridia; order Lachnospirales; family Lachnospiraceae; genus Fimimorpha; species Fimimorpha excrementavium. The sequence goes on along the minus strand of DVJD01000117.1, from coordinate 10,063 downwards.
AACATTTTGATATGAGCCTCATCCGCATCAAACCGGATCATCTCTCTGTCCCTGCTGCTTCGGTGGGATTTATTGGTGCTGCACAGGTAAACCGCTTCCAGGATATTGGTCTTTCCCTGTGCATTGTCACCGTAAAAAATATTGATTCCTTCATGAAAATCCAATTTCAGTTCTTCATAATTCCTGAAATTTTCCAATTCCAACGCCTGAACAATCATAGCTGGCCACTACTTTACGATTCGGATTGTCTCGCCCTTATAGGAAACCACATCCTGATCGTAAAGTTTCCTTCCCCTTCTGGTATCCACTTCACCGTTGACGGACACTTGGCCGGCTAAGATGACATCTTTTGCCTCCACTCCGGACTGCACCAGATGGGCCGCCTTAAGCGCCTGTCCCAGTTTGATAAACTCTTCTCTCAACACGATTTTCTGTTCCATGATACTCCTCGATTCTTTCTTCCGGCGGCCGCGAAACCTTCCTTTTCCTCAGGGGGTCGCATTCACCGGATTTTATTCTGCCTCGCTTTTACTCTTCCGTGAAGTTCACCGGCAGGATCAGATAGATATAGCTTTCTTCCTCATCCCGGATAAAGCACGGAGCCTTGGGGTTCACCATATACAGGGTAACCATTTCTTCATCGATCACGCGAAGCGCATCCGTCAAAAACTTCGGATTAAATCCAATCTTAATATCTTTTCCATTCTTTTCCACCGCGATATCTTCATTCAGAGATCCCAGAGAAGAATTCAATTTTACTGCCATGTTGCTGTCGGTGATCGTCAGGATCAGCGGCTTCTTATCGCTTTCCTTTACCAGCAGAGTCGCACGGTCAATACAGTTTAAAAATTCCTTTTTATTGATGACCAGCTTTGTCTCATAGTCGCTGTTTAGCATCTGGTTGATGCGGAAATACTCTCCCTCAATCAGACGGGAAACCACGGTCGTCTGGTCAAACTCAAAGATAATGTGATTATTGGTAAAGAACAGCTCCACCTCACTGTCATTGTCTCCGGTCAGGATTTTGCTGACATCACTCAGTGTCTTTCCGGGGATGACCACTTTGATCGGATCATACTCTTCTTTTAACCGCACCTTGCGGATGGAGATACGATGGCCGTCCAACGATACCAGCTTTAAGGTATCCTTTTCAATTTCCATCAATTCTCCCGACATCATTTTATTATTTTCATTGTCCGATATGGAGAAAATCGTCTGGCGGATGATTTCCTTTAAGGTAAATTGAGACAGGGAAATATTCTGATTCTTCTCCACCTGGGGAAGGTAAGCAAAATCATCCCCTGCTTTTCCGGGAATGGCAAACTTTGCTTTTTCACATACAATGGTGGTGGTATAGTTCTCATCTGTCTCTATGGTTACCGCGTTATCCGGAAGTCTTCTCACGATTTCAGAGAATACTTTCGCTTCCAGAGCAATCTTGCCCGGAACTTCGATCATACCAGTGATCGTTGTTTCAATGCCAAGTTCCATATCATTGGCTGTCATTTTGATGGAACCGGTCTCCGCATCAATTAAGATACATTCCAAAATCGGCATGGTTGTTTTGGCAGGAACTGCTTTTGATACAATAGAAACACCTTTTTGTAAGTCTTCTTTCTGACATATGATCTTCATAATCTAAGTAAACTCCTTTCAGTCAGTATGGACCGCTCCGTGTTCTGTGTAAAAGTTCCGGAAACGGAAAAAATGTATGTATGTATATATATAAAAGTTTAGTAGTAGTAGTAGTAGGCGGTGTGGATTTGTGTAAAAGGCTCGAAAACCCAGTATTTATCAGCTTTAACCTCTTGAGAAAACTTCTGAATAAGGCATGTTTTTCATGGGGATTACCTTAAAGTTATACACAAAGCTTAAAAAACAGCCGGAAGAGGTTCATGCTCACATCCACAGCGTTTTCACAGGTTATTAACCACAAAACCCCAAAGTTATCCACCGATAAAAGTGGATAACTGAACGATTCTGTGGATAACCGGAAGAAAAAAACGGTTTTTCCGGTATTTTTAGCTGGGATTAATTTTTTTCTTTAAGATATCAATCGTGGAAGCAAGGGATTCATTCGTCTTCAAATCAGCGGCAATTTTTTCAATGCCATGAAGAATGGTGGTATGATCCCGTTTTCCCAGAGATTTTCCGATCAGCTGAAGGGATGTGGAAGTCATCTCCCGGCAGAGATACATGGCGATCTGACGGGGATAGACGATTTCTTTATTTCTTTTTTGAGAGGCAATCTCGGAAGGCTTAAAGCCAAAATGCTCTGCCACCACTTCGATGATGAGATCCACTGTGACTTCCCGGGTCGCATTGGGAGAAATCAAATCTTTCAATGCTTCCTCCGCTGTCTGAAGCGTGATATCACATTGATACAGTCTGGCGTAGGCCGTCAGCTTGGTCAGCGCCCCTTCCAGCTCCCGGATGTTGGACTTAATGTTGGTCGCAATGTATTTCATGATTTCATTGTCAATGTTGTATCCATCCAGTTCCTCTTTCTTTCTGAGGATCGCCATACGTGTTTCATAATCCGGCGCTGAGATATCAACCAAAAGACCCATCTCAAAACGGGAACGGAGACGTTCTTCCAGATGCTCCAGGGCCTTGGGCGGTTTATCGGAGGAAATGACGATCTGTTTGTTATTTTCATATAGGAAGTTAAATGTATGGAAAAATTCTTCCTGGGTTCCTTCTTTACCGGTGATAAACTGGATATCGTCAATTAAAAGGACATCCACATTCCGGTATTTTTCCCGAAATTCCACATTGGCCGTGCTGTTTTTATTGCTGTCGCGGATGGCATTGATCAATTCCGTGGTGAATTTTTCACTGGTTACATATAATACTTTGGAAGTCGGATCATTTTTTATGATGAAGTGGGCGATGGAATGCATCAAGTGCGTTTTTCCAAGCCCGACGCCTCCATATATATAGAGGGGATTGTACCGTTCGGCCGGCGATTCCGCCACCGCAAGAGAAGCGGCATGGGCAAATTTATTGTTGGCGCCGACGACGAAGGTATCAAACGTGTAGCGGGGATTTAGATTGGCGTTTAAAGAAGCCATTGTAGTCATATCCTGGCTTGGCTTGGATTTTTTTGAAGGTACCGTGACTTCGCCGGGCATGACAAAAAGAACCTTACAATGAAATCCAGTGGTCTCTTCAATCATGACCTGTAAAAGGCGCTGGTATTTCTTTGTAAGATAGTCAATTACAAATTTATCATTGGCGTCTCCGACGGAGACTTTGACCACTTCCCCCTCCACAGCGGCGAGTTCCAGCGGCTTAATCCAGGTATCAAAGGATACACTGGTGATGTCGTATTCTTCTTTCAAATTATTTTTGATCAGTTCCCATTTCTCTTTTAATTGCTCTAACATGGCTATCTCCCAATCTATTTTTCTTTCGCGTGGGCAGAAAATCCCCTTATACTAAACTCATACAACTTTATCATATAACAATTTCTTTGTTTTTTCAATGCAAAGTTTCATGGCAAGTTTATCCGTCCTGTGGAAAAAGTGGATAAGAAAAAACGCCGGATGGGGAAACGTGGATTTGTGGATAAGCCGGCCCGCGGGCATGTGGACGGCGGAAAATATTATCCCAATCGTGTTGTGGACAGGCAAAATCCGTGCTAAAATGTGAATAACAGGAATAACCAAATCCACAATGGGGAAAAACTTGAAAAATAAAGGAAAGTTATCCCGCTTGGAAGGAAAATTCACAGAAAATGAAGCCACTTATCCACAAGTTATTCACAAAATGTGGATAAGTGGGTAAGCCGGCTGGGAATACACAGCCGGCAGTGGAAAATCTGTGGGTTGTCCAATGAAAACAGTCACGGAAAAAAATAATACACCTGGAATCCACAAAACTGGTATCTAAAAAATGATGAAAATTGACCCTTTTCTCATATCCAGTATAGTGCTATGATGTTGGCTATGAAGAACAGAAAAGAGGGGTAGACATGAACAATCAATTTTCAATGACACAAAAAATCGCAATTTCCGCATTGTTTGCCGCGCTGGCATATATTGCATTTCAGTTTCTGAAGATTCCGATTAAATTGCCCGGAGCCGGCGGAAGTACGTATTTCCATTTGGGCAATACGTTTGTCGTGCTGGGAGCTTTGATGCTGGGCGGTGTGTACGGAGGATTGGCCGGCGGGATCGGTATGGCCATCGCCGATATCACGTCGGGAGAACCCATTTACGCTGTGACGACCCTGTTTTTAAAACTTGTAATGGGGCTGATCGCCGGTCTGGTGGCTCATAAAATCGGTCATATCAATGAAAAGACAGAGACGAAACAGTATATGATTTGGTGTACAGCGGCGGCTGTGGTCAGCCTGGGGGCCAATATCGTGCTGGATCCGCTGGTTGGATTTTTCCGAAACAAGTATCTGTTTCAAGTGGATGCGCACCTGACGGATATTGTGGCAAAATTGACTGCCGGCGTGACGTTTGTGAATGCAGTGCTGTCGGTGATCGCCGTGTGTATTCTGTATCGGGTGCTGCGTCCGGCGCTTCAGAAGGCCGGAGTTTTGCATAAGGAGGCGTGAGCTTCCGGATTTGGCAAAAAAAATTACGGGAAAGTGGAATTTATACTTGACGAACCGCGTCCTTTTCAATATAATTGGTGTGATGTCCTAGTTTTAAACTGGCAGTTTGAGTCGTTCAAACAAATACAGTTCCTGCCGCATCCCGGATGGGGCAGGGTTCAGGCGCGCGCCAAAGTGCACGGTTGCAGAAGCGCACGTAATGATAAAGGAGGTGTTTAGGAATGAAAATGACATTTCAGCCAAAGAAGAGATCCAGAGCGAAAGTTCACGGATTTCGTGCAAGAATGAGCACAGCAGGCGGAAGAAAAGTTCTGGCTGCAAGAAGAGCAAAGGGAAGAAAGGTTTTATCCGCTTAGGTCGCAGTAATGTGACCTTTTCTTTCTATATGGAAGAAATTTTTCTGATTTAAAATAAGGAAAGGATATCGAATGAGAAACATTAATTCCTTGAAAAAAAATCAGGAATTTCAGAAGGTGTATCGGCAGAAGCGTTCCTATGCGAATAAATATCTGGTGATGTACACTGCAAGAAATGATGGAAAAGAAAGCAGAATAGGAATATCTGTCAGCAAAAAAGTAGGAAACAGCGTAGTCAGGCATCGTGTGACCCGTTTGATTCGGGAAGCGTATCGTTTGAACAAAGAAAAGCTGAATGATGGTTGGGACATCGTAATCGTAGCCAGGCCACTGGCAAGGGACCAGGAGTTTTTTGGAATCGAACAGGCATTTCTCCATCTGGGGAAACTGCATCATATTTTAAGAGAATCGAAGTGAACGGCTGGAAAGGAAAGGTGATTTTAGTGAAACGGATACTGATTGGCGGAATTCGTTTTTATCAGAAATATTTATCGCCCCTGAAAGTTAAAACTCACTGTATTTATACGCCGACATGTTCCCAGTACGCCATCGAGGCACTGGAAAAACATGGAGTCATCAAGGGGAGTGCACTGGCAGTGTGGAGAATTCTGCGGTGTAATCCATTTGCAAAAGGCGGATATGATCCTGTCCCATAATAAAAGGAGGATATTAAGTGGATTTCATAACAGCAACCACCAGCAATTGGTTTCTGATCGGACCCATTTCCGTCGTACTCGGCTGGGTTATGAACGGGATCTATGAAGTATTGGATTTGATCGGAATCGCCAATATTGGTTTAAGTATTATTCTATTTACCATTATTATTAAAGCTCTGATGCTGCCATTATCCATTAAACAGCAGAAATTTTCTAAGCTGAATACGGTCATGGCTCCGGAGCTTCAGGCAATTCAGAAGAAGTATAAGAATAAAAAAGATAATGAATCCATGTTAAAGCAGCAGGAAGAGATGAAGGAAGTTTATGAGAAGTATGGTACCAGTATGACTGGCGGATGCCTCCAGCTTTTGATTCAGATGCCCATCCTGTTTGCTTTGTATCAGGTTATCTATCATATACCAGGTCATATTTCAAAAGTGAAAGAACTGTACATCCCGATTCAGAATGCGCTGATGAGTATTCAGGACTATGCGACAAATCAGGATTTGATCACATTGGCGCAGAGTAATGCGGTGAGTGCGAATGACCTTGCAAACGGAAACCGACTGATTGATTTATTCTATAATTTTGATCCCAGTGAATGGGAAACATTTCTGAATATCTTCAATAATGAAACATTGAGCAATGCGTATTTCGCAATTCAGGATCAGATTAATCATATCAATCTGTTCCTGACGCTGGACTTATCGAAGTCACCGGCACAGCAGCTGTGGCCTGGTATTTTGATTCCTATCCTGTCCGGATTGACGCAGTGGCTGAGTTCCAAAATCGGTCAGAGCTCTTCCAACGCATCTGCGCAGAACAGTGATGCGCCGGGGGCAAACATGATGAAGAGCATGACAACCATTATGCCGATCATGTCCATGGTCTTCTGTTTCACATTTGCATCCGGTATCGGTGTTTACTGGATTATTTCTGCGGTAGTTCAGATTGTCATCCAGTTATTTGTGAACAGATATATGGAAAAGGTTGACATCAACCGTATGGTTGAGAAAAACATGGAGAAGGTGAACCGGAAGAGAGCAAAGAAGGGTCTCCCGCCGAAGAAGCTTTCCAATAAACCGGTGATCACAGTAAAGAACCTGGAAGAAGAGGAAAAACTGGAAAAGGAAGAAAATCAAAAGAAAGCGGAACTTGCAAAGAAGGCCAGCGAATACTACAATCAGACGGCCAAGAAAAAGAAGGGAAGTCTGGCTGCAAAGGCTGCCATGGTTCAGCAGTATGATGAAAAGATGAAAAATGAAAAAGGAAAAAATACGAGCAAAAGTAAAAAATAGTTTTTTTCTGAAGTCATCGGAAAAATCCATCCAGGTAACCGATTTTGTACCTAAGTATCGCAAGTGGATTGAACGATAAGGGGGTTAAATATGGCTGATTATATTCAGATATCTGCTAAAACAGTAGATGAGGCCGTAACCAAAGCATTGATTGAACTTGGAATCACCAGTGACAGGCTGGAATATGAAGTCGTGGAAAAAGGTTCCGCGGGTTTCCTTGGAATCGGTTCCAAGCCGGCGGTCATCAAAGCCAGAAAAAAAATGGATGTCATAGAGGAAGGCCGTGAATTTCTGGAAAAAGTATTCCAAAAGATGCATATGGACGTGGCCATCGATATTGATTTTGATAAAGAGGAAAAGGTGGTTTCCATCAATCTTTCCGGTTCGGAAATGGGTGTGCTCATTGGCAAGAGAGGACAGACGCTGGATTCTCTGCAGCATCTGGTAAGCCTTGTGATTAATAAAAACAGCGAAGACTATTTGAGAGTGAAGCTGGATACGGAAAACTACAGAGAACGAAGAAAGACGACTCTGGAGCATCTGGCAAAGAATATCGCTTATAAGGTAAAGAGAACCAAGCGTTCCATGGCATTGGAGCCGATGAATCCTTACGAGAGACGGATTATCCATTCCGCTCTTCAGAATGATAATTATGTGTTCACAAAGAGTGAAGGAGAAGAGCCGTTCCGCCATGTTGTAGTTATGCTGAAAAAGGGACAGAAACCGCCGCATTCCTGAGAAGGAGGCGGTTCGGGAAACGTGCGGAGCGGGTTATAAAGTTGGGCAGGAGGAGTATTCTTTTCCTGTCCACTTTTGCGTCATGAAAAATAGAAAGAAAGGATGCAGTCGAAATGGAAACAGGTACAAGTACGATAGCAGCGATTGCGACAGCCTTGAGTCCATCAGGAATCAGTATCGTCCGGGTGAGCGGTCCAAAGGCGTGGACGATTGTCGACGAAGTGTTCCGGACACCCGGAGGAAAACAAAATCTTCTGTCACAGAAAAGCCATACCATCCATTATGGCAACATCTGGGATGAAGGAGAACTGATTGATGAAGTGCTGGTCATGCTGATGAAAGGGCCGCGCACATTTACGGCGGAAGATACCGTGGAGATTGACTGCCACGGCGGTGTTTTCGTGACACAGAGGGTGTTGGAAACGGTCTTAAAGCACGGAGCCAGGCCGGCGGAGCCGGGAGAATTTACCAAGCGGGCCTTTTTAAACGGCAGGATGGATCTGTCAGAGGCGGAAGCGGTCATTGATGTGATCCATGCAAAAAATAATTTTGCGCTGAAGGCCTCCATGAATCAGCTGAAAGGCAGCGTCGCAGAAAAAATTCGCGGGCTGCGCGATCAGATTTTGGATGCCATCGCGTTCATTGAGGCTGCCCTGGATGATCCCGAGCATATCTCCATGGATGGATATGCCGAGGAACTGAACCGGCAGCTGGACCCGATGATCCGGGAAATGGAGCGCCTGATTCGGCGCTCGGAGAATGGAAAAATCCTGTCGGAAGGGATACGCACGGTGATCATGGGAAAACCCAATGCCGGAAAATCTTCGCTGCTTAACGTACTCACCGGGCAGGAGCGGGCCATTGTGACGGATATCGCCGGCACGACCAGAGATGTTTTGGAAGAGCAGGTGCGCATCGGTGATATCGGATTCTCCATCGTCGATACAGCCGGCATCCGCCAAACAGAAGATATTGTGGAAAAAATCGGAGTGAAAAAGGCAAAGGAGGAGGCAAACGACGCGGATCTGATCCTATATGTGGCGGATTCCTCCGTGCCCTTGGATGAGAATGACCGGGAAATTCTTTCTTTTATTCAGGAAAAGCGGGCGATCATATTATTAAACAAAAACGATCTCCAGACATGTGTGGGACCGGAAGATCTGAGACAGGCGGGCGCAAAACAGCCGATTCTTTCCATATCAGCGAGAAGGGAAGAAGGGATGGAAGAGCTGGAACGCGTTTTGAAACAGATGTTTTTGGACGGTGAAATTACATCCAATGACGAGGTGGTGATCACAAATCTCCGCCACAGAACGTGTCTTGAGGAGGCCAGAACGAGCCTTTGTATGGTAAAACAGAGCATTGATGAGGGAATGCCGGAGGATTTCTACACCATTGATCTCATGGAGGCGTATACAAAATTGGGGTATATCCTGGGGGAAGAGGTGGAAGAAGATCTGGTCAATCGGATCTTTGAGAAGTTCTGTATGGGAAAGTAGAGGAAGGAGTTTGAGAGGATGCCTTTTTTAGAAGAAACGTATGATATCGCTGTGGTGGGAGCCGGCCATGCCGGCTGTGAGGCGGCGCTGGCCTGTGCAAGGATGGGATTGGAGACGGTGCTGTTTACCGTAAGCGTGGACAGCATTGCGCTGATGCCGTGCAATCCGAATATCGGCGGCAGTTCCAAGGGCCATTTGGTAAGAGAAGTGGATGCCCTGGGCGGTGAAATGGGAAAAAATATTGATAAAACATTTATTCAATCGAAAATGCTCAATAAATCCAAGGGGCCGGCGGTGCATTCCCTTCGGGCGCAGGCGGATAAACAGGAATACAGCAGACAGATGCGCATGACATTGGAAAATACGGAACATCTGACGATCCGTCAGTCGGAAGTTACGGAGCTGATAACAGAGAGGTCGGTTATAACAGGAGTACGTACCTATTCTGGTGCGTTATACCATTGCAAATGCGTGGTTTTGGCCACAGGAACATATCTGAATGCCCGCTGTATCTACGGCGATGTGAGCAATGCGACAGGGCCCAATGGACTGCAGGCAGCCACACATCTGACGGATTCTTTAAAATCCCTTGGAATCGAGATGTACCGCTTTAAAACGGGAACACCGGCCAGAGTAGACAGAAAAAGCATTGATTTTTCCAAGATGGAGGAACAGTTTGGGGATGAAACCATTGTTCCGTTTTCCTTTACCACAGATCCCGAAACCATTCAGAAAGAGCAGGTTTCCTGCTGGCTCACCTATACGAATGAAAAAACCCATCAGATCATCCGGGACAATCTGGATCGCTCCCCACTGTTTTCCGGAATGATTGAAGGAACCGGGCCGCGTTACTGTCCCTCCATCGAGGATAAAGTGGTGAAATTCGCCGATAAAGACCGTCACCAGGTGTTTATAGAGCCGGAGGGGCTTTATACGAACGAGATGT
>DVJD01000116.1 GCA_018710785.1 Candidatus Fimimorpha excrementavium | reverse complement strand
TAATTCATCCGTTCCTGTTTTTCAACAGGCTTTACTGTTTTTTAGGCTGTAGAAATTTCTTTCTACCGTTCTGAATTTTCTCTACAGAATCTTCAGGGTTGGTTATACTGTTCAGTTATCAAGGTTCATGGTCTCTCGCGAGACATTTGGTATTTTACCACATCGCCTTTCATTTGTCAACAACTTTCTTCATATCTTTTCTCTTTATTTTCAGATATTTATTCTATTATGAAAGTCATTGTCAATCTTCAAAGCTTTAATTCTTCTATTTTCTCAATTGTTTTTAAGCTTTCTCCAAACGACTCATATATAATAGCGCATCAATATTTATTTGTCAACCACTTTTTTCATTTTTTGACAGTCTCTTTCATCCTTATCCTTACCAGTTTGTATTCATTCTACTCCTTCCCTGCTTATAGCCGCTTATGTCGGGAATTCTGCTGGATCCGCGTCGCTCAGAAAAAGCTGCTGTCTGTTCAGTAAAAATTGCTGAATTCTTTTTTTAGAAGCTATACGGATTTTTCATTATTCCCGACATCCTTTAACCGTTTCGGCAAGCGGCGAAGCGAATGGCGAATATCCGCTTCACTGAATTTTCTGCATTTTTTTACTGTCCTCTTCCAGCTGCGCTTCCGCCTCCGCTTCCAATTTTCGTTTATTTAAAATTTTATTAATTTTGCTAAGAAAGACAATTGTCGTAATAATTCCTGCGATGACATCCACGATCGGTTCCACATAGAAAATGGTACGCGCCCCCCAAATCATCGGAAGCAGGAAAAGCAAAAGGAAATAATTGAATTTTCTCATGAACGACAGAGGCAAAGCCGATGTCGGAAGACCCATTCCCGTAAAGGCATCCACAAATGAATACTGCAGTGCCAGCGGAATCAGCCCCAAAACAGACATTTTGATCGCCCAAACCGATAATTCGGCATATTCTTCATTGGAAGTAAACAAACGGACAAAAAAAGGAGAAGCCGTAAACGCCGCCACCATCATAATTCCATTAAACAGCAGGCACAATGCTGCAATCACCCGGAGTGCCTGCCGGATGCGTTCCACATTTCCCGCTCCAAAGTTATATCCCAAAATGGACTGCGTTCCACCTGTGATCCCTCCGAGGGGCATGGTAATCATCAGGAAAAAGCTCTGCATGATGGTCGCACATGTAATGTACATATCCCCCTCACTGCCCCCATACAGTTTCAGGGTCACATTCATACCTATAATAAGCAGACTGTCAAATGCTATTATAATGAAAGGAGACAGCCCATACATCAGGATTCTTTTCATGACTCGAATGCGATAGCCCCCAAATGTAATACGGATTGGAACTTTTGGGGAAAAGAGGTAATACAAAATGTAGGCACTGGAAACCGCCTGAGAGATCACCGTTGCAATGGCAGCTCCTGCAACCCCCATATTGAAGACAAAAATAAACACCGGATCCAAAACAATATTGGTGACTGCTCCAATCATAACGGAGATCATTCCCCTTTTTGCATATCCCTGACAGATCAGAAACTGATTCATCCCGGCAGAGATTAATGCAAACACCGCGCCCATGACATACACCGTCATGTATTCATCGGCATAGGGATAAGTCACATCGCTGGCCCCAAAAGCCCGCAGCAGCCCGCTTTTGGTGGTCAAAACAAGGATGGGAATCAGGATGGACAGCACCAATAGCATAATAAAACAATTGGCCAGTATTTGTCTTGCTCCCTTTTCGTCCTTTGCTCCCAATCGGATACTTAAAAGCGGCGCCCCGCCGATCCCGACCAGGGTGGCAAAAGATGTAATCAGCGTTACAATGGGGCCGCAGATTCCGGCGCCGGCCAATGCCTGCTCGCCAATCACCGGAATATTTCCGATAAACATTCGGTCCACAATGCTGTACAATACATTCACGAATTGCGCCAGCATAGATGGAATCGCAATGCGAAGCACCAATTTTTTTATATCATCTCTCCCCAAATCATTTTCAATCTTCATCTTTTGTGCTCCTTTGATTCATTAATCACTTTTTCTTTTTCTCATTCCAAAACATAGCCCTTCATGCGCCCATAGGGGCACAGAAGACAGAAACAGCAGGCCGATCCACTCCCCCACAGTCAAACGGACGGTGTGGAATACCTGAATCAAAAATGGAATTTCCGTCACGGCCAGCTGTAACCCAATACCAACGGCAAACGCGGCAATGAGAAGCAGATTCTTTTTCTGTTTTCCCATGAATACAGACACCGTCACTTCCCGCATTCCCACGGCATGAAACAATTGGGATAATCCTAAAACGGTAAACGCATATGTCTGGGATCGCTCCAGCAGGACGGGATCCGCAAACATGGCACCGATGGTCTTCCATTGCCAGCCATCTCCGGCCCCCAGCATATGGACAATGGGAATGGTCAAAAATGCGATCAGACTGATTCCCCCGATAATGCATCCATAAAACAGGGTGCAAAACAATCCGTTTCCTGAAAAAAGGCTTTCCTTTGGACTTCTTGGCGCTTCTTCCATCAGCAGCTCCCCGTCGTTTTGATCGGTCCCAAGGGCCAGAGCAGGCAGGGTATCTGTAATCAGATTGATCCACAAAATGTGCCCTGCTTTCAGCGGCGATGCCAGTCCTGCCGCTATGGCAAAAAACATGGTGATAATCTCCCCAAAATTGGATGATAACAAAAATATTACCGTCTTCTTAATATTTTCATAGATTCCGCGCCCTTCTTCCATCGCCTTTTCTATGGTCGCAAAGTTATCGTCCGTCAGCACCAGATCAGCGGCATTCTTTGCCACATCCGTTCCTCCCTTTCCCATGGCGATCCCAATATCGGCCGCTTTCAGGGAAGGGGCATCATTGACTCCATCGCCTGTCATGGCCACGATTTCTCCCCTGTTTTGGAATGCTTTTACAATTCTGGTTTTGTGGCTGGGGGAAACCCGGGCAAACACAGTGATGGAACCAATCCTGTTTTGCAGTTCTCCATCGGAGAGATCATCCAGCTCCCTTCCCGTCATACACGCGCCCATCTCCTCAGCAATCCCCAGCTGCCTTGCAATGGCAAATGCGGTATCCACATGATCTCCGGTAATCATCACCGTTTTTACCGATGCCTTTTTGAATATCTGAATGGCTTTCGCCGCTTCCGGCCTGGGTGGGTCCATCATTCCGGCCAGTCCGACAAAAATAAGGTCTTCTTCTGTCTTATTGTTTCCCTCGTCCATGGCCAGTGCCAATACCCGCAGCGCCTGTTTCGCCATGGTATCCATAGCCTGGCGCACAGCAGTTTTGTGGCTGGCCTGAATGGGGACAATATTTCCTCCCCAAACAATACGGGTACACCGCTGCAGCAGCACATCCCCGGATCCTTTCACATAGGTGCGCATCCCGTTTCCATTTCTATGGATCGTTGTCATCCGCTTCCGCTCGGAATCAAATGGGATCTCATCCACCCGCGGATACTTCTTTTCCAATTCTTTTTTCGAGATTCCAATGGAATCGCCCAGCTCCAGAAGGGCAAGTTCTGTCGGATCCCCTATGACTGTTTCCGAATCCAGCAAACTGTCATTACAGAGCAAAAACCCCTCGGCCAGCCTGGCATGTGTCTTTCGATCCATGGTTTTGGGTTCAAAGGTCTGCCCATCCATGTAGCAGGCAACCACCCGCATTTTATTTTGCGTCAAAGTTCCTGTTTTATCCGAACAGATGACGCTGACACATCCCAGGGTTTCCACCGACGGCAGTTTTCTCACAATCGTATGCACTTTTACCATTCTGGATACACTGAGTGCCAAAACAATTGTCACAATGGCAGGCAGGCCCTCCGGCACCGCGGCCACTGCCAGAGAAATGGCCGTCAAAAACATATCAAAAAGATCCCGTTTCTGCAGGATCGCCAATGCAAAAAGGGAGGCACAGAGCCCCACTGCCGCAATGGACAGCCATTTTCCCAAATCTGCCAGACGTTTCTGCAGAGGCGTCATTTCCCGCTTCCCCTGATTCAGCCCTTGGGCGATCATGCCAATCTCCGTATCCATGCCGGTGGCCGTCACAATCCCCTCTGCCCGTCCATAAACCAGATAGGTGGAGGAAAACGCCATATTCTTCCGATCCCCTATGGGCAATGATTCCCCTGCGGTAAACCCGGCATCTTTTCTGACCGGCACCGACTCTCCCGTCAGCGCCGATTCATCTGCCATGGCACGGACCGCCTTGGTCAGCCGGATATCCGCTGGTACCTGCATGCCTGCCTCCAGCACCACCAGATCTCCGGGCACCAAGTCCCGGGCCATAATCTCACACAGCTGCCCCTCCCGTTTTACAAAAGCAACGGGACTCGTCATTTTCCGCAAAACTTCCAACGCCTTTGCTGCTTTTCCCTCCTGAACGCATCCCACAAAGGCATTTAAAAGGATGACAAAAAGGATGATTCCGGCATCCTGCCATTCTCCCAGAAACGCTGATATGACGCCTGCCCCCATCAAAACATAAATCAGAGGATCTGCCAACTGTTCCATGAACATCCCGAAAAAGGTCTTTTTTTCCTCTCCGATCAGTTCGTTTGTTCCTTCACTGAGCCTTCGCTTCGCTTCCCGCTGCGTCAGCCCCACCTCGATATCCGTCCCCAGAGCCCGTTCCGTTTCTTTTATGGTCTTTTCTTCAAACATGAGCGCCTCCCATTCCATTGGTACAATCTGTACTTCAATGTATGTCTCACATGCTCTGCTCATGCCTGTTTTTTCCGCAATTTCACCCGGCTGCCTATATTTTCCAATTCTTCAATGCATCCGCAAATGCAGTATTGACCGATTCCTGTGCCTCTTTCTGCTGCTGTTTCATATAGCGGGCCACATCTTTTTTGCTTACGCCGCCGCCTTCTTTCTCCCTGCGTTCTTTGAATTTTTTCAGTTTTTCCCGGTATCCGCAGCTGCAGAAGAATACGGCATCCTCTCCTTTTCCGGACAGTTCCATCTTTTTGTGGCAGACCGGGCATCTGGCATTGGAGGTTCTGGAAACGGTCTCCCGATACCCGCATTCTCTGTCCTGGCAGACCAGCAGTTTGGCATTTTTCCCATTGACCGCCAGCATCCGCTTTCCGCATCTGGGGCATTTCTTATTGGTGAGATTATCATGGCGGAACTGCCCGTCAGCATCCTTAATCTCATTCACCAGTTCTTTTGTGTATTCCCGGATTTCTCCCATGAACAGCCGCCGGTCCAGTTTCCCTTTGGCCATACTGGAAAGCTTTCCTTCCCAGTCTGCAGTCAGCTCCGGTTTTTTCAAATCTTTCGGAACCAGTTTTAACAGCTGGCGCGCCTTTGCTGTCGTATGCAGTTCATTTCCCTTTTTCTCAATCAGAAAACCGGTAAACAGTTTTTCTATGATATCTGCACGCGTGGCCACCGTTCCCAATCCTCCGGTTTCCTTCAAAATCGCCGCCTCTTTTGGATTGTTTTCTTTTAAAAACGGGATGGGATTTTCCATGGCTGATAAAAGGGTGGCTTCCGTAAATGCCGCAGGCGGCTTGGTCTGTCCCTTCGTGACAGACAGTTTGATCACAGGAAAGCGCTGCCCCTTTTCCATGGGCGGTATCTTCTGGCTGGACTCTTCTCCTTCTTCGCCTTCTCCGTTTTCATAGACTGCCTTCCATCCCATATCCTGTATGATTTTTCCCTTGGCCGTGAACGTTTCGGAGCCGATCTTCATCTTCACCGATACGTTTTCATATCTGGCCGATGGGTACATGACAGCAAAAAAGCGGCGAACCACCAGATCATAGATTCTTCGCTCTTCCACACTCATGGCAGCCAGATCCACATACTGTTCCGTGGGAATGATGGCATGGTGATCCGATACTTTCGCATCATTGACAAATGCCGGTTTATCCGGAAGCGGCTTTGCCAGCAAAGGACCTCCCAGGGCTTTATACGGTCCGGTACTGCAGGCGCGCAGCCGTTCTTTTATGGTCCCCAAAATATCTTTCGTAAGATACCTGGAATCGGTTCTCGGATAGGTCAGCACCTTATGGGTTTCATAAAGTCTCTGCATGATATTCAGCGTCTGCTTGGCTGAATATTGAAACTTCTTGTTGGCATCCCGCTGAAGCTCCGTCAGATCATAGAGGGCCGGTGCCGGTACCAGCTGCGCCGCCTTTTTTACCTGTTCTGTCTCCGCATATACCGTCTCATTTTTCTGCTGGAGACGCTCTGCTGTTTTTTGTATATATGCCTCATCAAAGCTGCTGGCCATTCCCTTTTCCGACTGCCAGGTCAGCGTGACGCTTTTATCCTTCACACGGCATACCGCCTGTATACCGTAATACGTCTGCGGCCGGAATTCCCTGATCTTTTGCTCCCGATCCTCGATCATGGCCAGGGTCGGCGTCTGAACCCGTCCGCAGGAAAGCTGGGCATTGTATTTGCATGTCAAAGCTCTCGTCGCGTTGATGCCCACCAGCCAGTCGGCCTCTGCCCGGCTCATGGCCGCCTGGTACAGATTTTCATAGGCTTTTGCGTCCTTCAGATTCTGAAATCCTTCTTTGATGGCCTTGTCGGTGACCGAACTGATCCACAGGCGTTTCAGCGGCTTGCGGCATCCGCTCTTTAAAAGAATGAGCCTTGCCACCAGTTCGCCCTCTCTTCCTGCATCGGTGGCGATGATCACCTGCCCCACATCTTTACGCATCAGCAGCTCTTTTACTGCATGATACTGTTTTCCTGTCTGCCGGATCACCTCCAGCTTCATCTGATCCGGAAGCATGGGCAGATCTTCCATTCTCCATGTCTTATAGCGGTCCTCATACTGCTCCGGATCTGCCAAGGTCACCAGATGGCCATAGGCCCACGTCACAATATAGTGTTCTCCTTCCAGTCCGCCTGCAACCGGTTTCCGGCATTGCAGTACCCTTGCAATATCTTTTCCCACCGAGGGTTTTTCAGCTAAAACAAGCGATTTCATCGTCTCTTTTCACTCCTTTTTTCTTTCCCGATTATTATACCTAACCCTCCTTTGGAATACAATGCACTTTTCCCTAATTTTCAGCAAAAATAGAATGATATTTCTGGCTTCACTTACAAGCCATATGGAAGCAGAGTATCATTTTCGTATCAAAAAAAGGCTGAAATCACTGACTTTACAATGACTTCAACCTCTAATAATAAGCAGATAACGGGAATCGAACCCGCCTCTCCAGCTTGGGAAGCTAGCATTCTACCGATGAACTATATCTGCAAAAAAAACAAATTCATTTCCAACTGTTCTTTTATTATAGCACCTTTTTGCCAAATTGCAAGTACTTTTCAAACAATTTGTGCAAAAACTGTCACGCCGCATGATTCAGCTCCCTAGTAACGCTCCTTCAGAAAATTGGAGATATTGGTATGGTCATAATGCTCCATTTTCTTTGCGTAATCATCCAGCCGTTTCCGATACGCCAGCGCCTCTTTTTCCTTCAGTCTCCCTTCGGCTTTCATTTGGGAATACATGGCGTCTGCCTCTTTGCGGGCGAAGATGGCCAGATCTTTATAATTATTTTCCAGATTCATCTGAAGCTCGTTCAGTTTATCGTCCAGGGGATTTTTCTTTCTGTGAAAAAACATGGCTGCTGCTCCTTTCCAAAACGTGCTGGCAGAATAACAAAAAACCCTGCAAATATTGCTATTTACAAGGATCCAAAAGCAGGGGTAAAGGGATTCGAACCCCTATTTACGGTTTTGGAGACCGTTGCTCTACCATTGAACTATACCCCTATATGATATGTTGGTCAGCTATCAGCGACTTATATAGAATACCATATCCTCGAAAAAGTGTCAAGCAAGTTTTTCTATTTTTTTACAAATATCACCCAGAAAAATAATCAGCAGTTTGTCCATTGAAATACAAATCCGGCTGACTATTCGCTTACATCGTACATTCAATCAGATTTGTATTTCAAAATTCAAACAGCAGGATTATTTTTCTGTGACCTGATATGCACCCTTCTTTTTCGTCATATTCGTTTTCAGCTCACCAGATCAAACAGCGACAGCTGGTTGGATTCCGGCAGACCTTTTAAAATCCCCAGCTCCACCAGCTTATCCACCACGGTCTTGCTGACCTTGGTGCGGGTTCTGAAGTCATCCTGGGACAGAAACGGTCCCTTGGCAGCCGCCTCCACGATGCTTTCCGCCGCCTTTTCCCCCAGACCGTCGATGGCGCTGAAGGAAGGCATCAGTTTTCCGTCTATGATCTGGAACCGGGTCGCCTGGGCGCGGTATACATCGATGGGCAGGAATTCAAAGCCTCTGGCGTACATTTCCTGAACGATGCGCATGTCCCGGTAGGTATCCTGCTCCTTTTTGGAGAGCGAATCCATCCTCTTTTTGTAATCAGCCATATGAGCCTCCAGTTTTTCCTTTCCCATGCACATCAGTTCATAGGTGAAACCGGTGGCACGGATGCTGAAAAACGCGGCATAGTAGGCCAGCGGATAAAACACTTTACAGTAAGCGATTCGCCACGCCATCATAACATAGGCCGCCGCATGGGCTTTGGGGAACATGTATTTGATTTTTTTGCAGGACCAGATATACCAGTCCGGCACGCCGTGTTTTACCATCTCCTCTTCCCATTCCGGCGTCAGTCCCTTTCCTTTTCGAACCGATTCCATGATCTTAAATGCCATGCCGTTCTCCACGCCTTTGCTGATCAGATAAATCATAATATCATCACGGGTACAGATGGCAGTGGAAATCGTCGCCTTTCCTTCCTGGATCAGTGTCTGGGCATTTCCCAGCCACACATCCGTACCATGGGAAAGTCCGGCGATACGGATCAGATCAGAAAAATACTGCGGTTTTGTATCGATCAGCATCTGCATGGCAAAGTCTGTACCGAATTCCGGGATACCAAGCGCTCCCAGCTTGCAGCCGTGGATCTCTTCCGGCGTCACGCCCAAGGCAGAGGTATCCTTAAACAGAGACATGACCTCTTTGCTGTCCAGCGGAAATGTCTTCGCATCCTGTCCGGTCAGATCTTCCAGCATACGGATCATGGTGGGATCATCGTGGCCGAGGATATCCAGCTTCAGCAGGTTGTGGTCGATGGAGTGATAATCAAAGTGGGTCGTGATCGTATTGGTCGTCATATCATTGGCGGGATGCTGAACCGGGGTGAAGGAATAAATCTCTTCTCCCAACGGCAGAACGATGATTCCTCCCGGATGCTGACCGGAGGTCCGTCTGACCCCGGTACACCCTTCCACGATACGGTTGATCTCACAAACTCTCTTGGTAATCCCTCTCTCTTCGTAGTAGTTCTTCACATATCCAAAAGCTGTCTTATCCGCCAGGGTACCGATGGTACCGGCGCGGAACGTCTGTCCCTCCCCGAAGATAACTTCCGTATAGGCATGGGCCTTACTCTGATATTCCCCTGAGAAGTTCAGATCGATATCCGGCTCTTTGTCTCCGTAAAAACCAAGGAAGGTCTCAAACGGAATGTCGAATCCGTCTTTTTTCAGCGGCTGGCCGCAGACCGGACACAGCTTATCCGGCATATCGCATCCGGCACCGCCGGAATATTTTTTCACTTCCTCGGAATCAAAATCGCTGTAATGGCAATGGGGACAGTAATAATGGGGACTCAGTGGGTTTACCTCTGTGATTCCGGACATGGTAGCCACAAAAGAGGAACCGACCGAACCGCGGGAGCCGACCATATAGCCGTCTGTCAGCGATTTCATAACCAGCTTCTGGGCGATGATATACATCACGGCGAATCCATTGGAGATGATGGATTTCAGTTCCTTTTCCAGACGTTCTTCCACGATGGTGGGCAGTTTTTCTCCGTACATGGACCTGGCCTTGGCATAACACATGTCACGCAGATCCCGGTCTGAATTTTCGATGACAGGAGGGCACTTGTCCGGGCGCACCGGCTCAATCCGGTCGATCATGTCCGCGATGAGATTGGTATTGGTCACCACCACCTCATAGGCCTTATCGCTGCCCAGATAGGCAAACTCCTCCAGCATTTCATCCGTGGTTCGGAAATACAGCGGCGCCTGGTTATCCGCATCGGCAAATCCTTTTCCAGCCATGATGATTCTCCTGTAAACCTCATCCTCCGGGTTCATGAAATGCACATCGCAGGTGGCGCAGACCGGCTTGTGAAACTGTTCGCCCAGTTCCACGATTTTCCGGTTATAATCTTCCAGATCTTTCACGGTTTTAGCCGGACTGTCTTCCTTCTCCAGCATGAACCGATTGTTGCCGATGGGCTGAATTTCCAGATAATCATAAAAGCTGACGATTTTGGCAATATCGGCATCCGACTCGCCGCGCACAATGGCCTGGAACAATTCCCCGGCCTCGCAGGCCGAGCCGATGATCAGTCCTTCCCTGTATTTTAACAGTTCCGATTTGGGGAAACGGGGGCGCCTTGCAAAATAGTCCACATGGGCCATGGAAATCAGACGGTACATATTGATTCTCCCCACCTCATTGGCGGCAAGCACAATCACATGATACGTCGGCAGCTTTTTGATGGCATCCGGCCCCAGGATCGCCTTCTCCGCCACCTCATCCAAGGTCTCCATCCCCTGCACTTTCAACCGTTCCAGAAGCCTCTGAAAGATTCCCGCTGTGGCTTCGGCATCATCCACCGCCCGGTGATGATTTTCCAGGACCACTCCCAGTTCCTTGGCCACGGTATCCAATTTGTAGCGGTTCAGCCGCGGGAGCAAAAAGCGGGCCAATCCCACCGTATCCACATAGGTGGGCTGATACTCCATTCCCTGCAGGTTTGCGTTATGTATGATAAAACTCATGTCAAAGGAGGCATTGTGGGCCACCATGACAGCTCCCTCGCAGAAATTCAGAAACTCCGGAAGGATTTCTTCAATGGTCCTCGCCCCCACCACCATGCTGTCGTCGATGCCCGTCAGGCGCTCAATGTGAAACGGAATGGGAACCTGAGGATTGACAAAGGTACTGAAACGGTCCACGATTTTTCCCGCTTCCACCTTTACGGCGCCGATCTCGATGATTTTATTTTTTATAGGACTGAATCCCGTGGTTTCAATATCAAACACCACATAGGCTCCGCCCAGACTCTGGCCCCTGGGATCCACCACGCATTCTTTCAGATCATCCACCAGATAGCCTTCCACACCATAGATCACCTTAAACGGATCATTTTTCGAGAGGGCATGGAGGGCATCCGGAAACGCATAGGCACAGCCGTGGTCGGTCACAGCCATGGCCCGATGTCCCCAGGCTTTTGCCTGGTTGATCAAGTCCTTGACCTCCGATACGGCATCCATTTCACTGGCCTTGGTATGGCAGTGCAGTTCCACCCGCTTGACCGGCGCATGATCCACCCGCTTACTGGTAAAGTCTTCGCTCTTTCGGATGCCCACCACAGATGAAATCGCCACTTCCCGGTCAAACTTATCCACCAGGCTCATGCCCTTGACTGTGACAAAGGCGCCCTTCTTTAATTTTTCCAACAGCTCTGAAAGATTTTCATTTGGAACAAAAATCTTCACCATAATCGTATCGGTCAAATCTGTCACCGGGAAGCTGACGATGGTCTTTTCCCCATTTCTAAGCTCTCTCGTCACGACATCTAAAATTTTTCCGCGGATGGTAACTTCGCCCATCTCTTCCACAATCTCTTCGATTTTAATGGGGGAATCGTCAAAATCCCGGCCGAAAATAACATTGGGATTGTCTGAGCGCACGAATTTTCTCTGGAATCCTCTGCTTCCCTTTTTATTAAGCGTTCCCGCTCTTCCTTTGCTCTCCATGGAGAAATGGGATGGGGACGTCGATTTTTCTTTCTGGGAAGTGCCGCCGGATACACCTGTTTTTTCGGACCGGATTTCCCGCTTCTCTTTTGCCGCTTCTTTGGGTTTGTCTTCTCCCACATCCCACGGTACATCGGCGCCGCTTTGGGCATCGGCTTCTTCCGTGGAAGTGCTGGAAGATTTGAGACCTGCCATCACCCGGGCAATCTCTCTTTTTTCCCTCTCTTCCGCCTCCATTCGCAGGCGGGAAGTCTTGGCTTCTGCGTATTCAAACCGGATATCCAGAGAAAACCCGCAGCGCTCTCCGAATACTTTATCCAACCGATGTTTGATATCCAGGCTTCTGTCATGGGCCCACATGGTGTCTTCCATGGTGATCTTCAGCACATCTTCTCCGATAAAATTCCACTTTGCCTTTCTTAAAAGATTGTACTCCAGATCACTGTTTTTCTTGAATTCCAGCAGAATACTATCCTGATACACGTCCAGCAGCGTGGACGGCGTATATTGTTCAGACAGTTCATACTGTTCAATAATCACAGCCCTTAAATCCTGTCCGCCGAATAACTGTTTTGTAATCTGCTCTTCCAACCCGTATATGCAGTCCTTCTGTATCAGTCTTGGAGAACGGATGTAGATAAGAATCGCGCTCTTATCCCTGGTATAATTGATATGCAGTACTTCCACCAGTTCCATAAGCTCGGCCAGTTCTTTCTCCAGCTTCAGGGTCGGAAAGGTTTCCAAAAAGTGTTTTGACATTTCATTACCCTTTCCAATTTATCAATTCTTCGCGCAGCGCGGGAATCAGCTGATCTTCCGGAAGTTTTTTTATGATTTCTCCTTTTTTGATCAAAAGTCCCATGCCCACACCGCCTGCGATGCCGATGTCTGCTTCCTTGGCCTCCCCCGGTCCGTTGACCGGGCAGCCCATCACAGCCACTTTAATATCCAGATCAAAACCGGAGACCATGGTTTCCACCTGATTCGCCAGACCGATCAGGTCAATCTGCGTTCGTCCGCACGTGGGACAGGACACCACTTCGATGCCGCCCTTTCTAAGTCCCAGGGTACGCAGGATCAGCTTGGCTGACTTTACCTCTTCCACCGGATCCCCGGTCAGGGAAACCCGGATCGTGTCCCCGATGCCCTGGTTCAGAATCAGCGCCAGGCCGATGGATGATTTGATATTTCCGGAGATGAGCGTACCGGATTCCGTGATACCCACATGAAGCGGATAGTTCGTCCGCGGCGCCAGATATTCATGGGCTTTTACGCACATCATGACATCCGAAGACTTGATGCTGATGACCAGATTATCATAATCATATTTTTCAATCATCCGCACCTTATCCAGCGCGCTTTCCACGATCCCTTCCGCCGTCACGCCGTGATATTTTTCCACCAGATGCTTTTCCAGAGAACCGCTGTTGACGCCCACGCGGATGGGAATCTGATGCTCTTTTGCCTTTTCCACCACCGCTTTCACACGTTCTTCCGAACCGATGTTTCCCGGATTGATGCGGATTTTATCCGCACCGTTTTCTATGGCGGCAATAGCCAAACGATAGTCAAAATGGATATCCGCAACCAGCGGAATGGAAATCTGCTCTTTAATCAGCCGAAGCGCCATGGCCGCTTCCATGGTGGGAACGGCACAGCGGACGATCTCGCATCCCGCCTCTTCCAGTCTGTGAATCTGCACCACGGTCGCTTCCACATCTTCTGTCCTGGTATTTGTCATGGACTGAATCAGAATCGGATTTCCGCCTCCGATCACCCGATCCCCTATGCTTATCTTTTTGGTATGATCCCGATACATAAAACCATCCTTTCCCGTGCTTTTGCAAAAGAGGCAATTGTAAAACACATCCAGGCTGAATTTCCTCCGTGAATATCTCTTTTACAACTGCCCATCTGTCAGATAAATATTTTTTTCACATCATTAAACAATACAAAGACCATGAATACCATCAGGCAGATAAAACCGATCATGGTGATCAAGCCCACCTTCTGGCTGGATACCGGTTTTCCCTTGATGGCCTCTATGATTAGGAACAGCAGCTGTCCGCCGTCCAGTCCCGGAATCGGAAGGAGATTTAATACCCCAAGATTCGCGCTTAAAAGAAGGGTAAAGTTTGCCAGATTGACAAACATCATCAGCGCCCTGGTGCCAAAATCTTCCCCCTGTGTGGATTCACTGACGTCCTCCACCAAATCATTGACCATGTTCGTCATCCCCACCGGGCCGGAAAAATCATCCATCGTCAATTTCCCCTGGAACAGCATTCCCAGGGATTTTATCGTCGATACGATGCTGTATTCCATCTCATAAAATCCATATTGGAACACTTCCCCCACGCTGACATCGTAGCAAAGGCCGGTGACTCCCTGGATTCCCATCAGATATCTTTGACTTTCCTCATCCCAGGCGGGGGTAATCGTCGTCTGATGGGTCTCCCCGTCCCGGACGTATTCCACATTCAGCGTTTCACCCGGATGCATCTGCAGATACAACATCAGTTCCTTATAAAGATGAATCGTTTCCCCATTCACCTCTGTGACCTTATCTCCCACCTGAAGACCCGCCTGCTGAGCGGCTCCCCCGTCGATGATTCCCTGGATATAAGGGATATTGGCTCCCACAGAGGAGACAACGATGACTGCCAGCACAAATGCCAGTACAAAATTGAAAATCGGCCCTGCGGCAGCGACGGAAATCCTCGCCCAGACGGACTTATTATAAAATGCATGTTCTGCGTCCGCCTTGATATCCGCATCGGCATCCGGAATTCCTTCATCATTTCCAAGCATCTGGCAGGATCCGCCAAAGGGTATCCATTTCAGGGAATATCTCGTTCCGTTTCTCACGAAACTGAAAATCCTGGGGCCCATCCCCACGGAAAACTCTATGACCGCTATCCCATTCTTTTTTGCCAAAATAAAATGTCCGAATTCGTGTACCACAATCACCAGTGTGATGATCAGTATAATCGCCAGAATACTGAATATGATCAATCGCTCCACCTGCCTTTAATAAACTCATATGTTGCCTGCTCTGTCTCTAAAATCTCGTTAAGAGTCGGCTGTTCTTTAAACGGAATTTCTTCCACTGCTTTTTCTATGATATCGGTAATATCCAAATAGCCGATCTTCCTGTCCAAAAACAGGCCGACCGCCATCTCATTGGCTGCGTTGAAGACGGTGGGGGCAGAGCCTCCCTTTCTTCCCACTTCATATGCCAGCCGAAGTCCCGGGAAATTTACCATATCCGGCGCCTCAAATGTAATCTTAGACAGCGCGGCAAAATCCAGGCGTTTTCCTCCCAGATGGCGCCTGTGGGGGTAATAAAGCGCATACTGAATCGGCAGCTTCATATCGGGCGTCCCCAGCTGAGCCATCACCGCTCCGTCGGAAAATTCCACCATGGAATGAATGATGCTCTGCGGCTGCACCACCACTTCCACATCGTCAAGCCCCACACCGAACAGCCATTTTGCCTCCATCACTTCCAGACCTTTGTTGACCATGGTGGAAGAATCGATGGTGATTTTTCTTCCCATGGCCCAGTTTGGATGCTTCAGCGCGTCTTCCACACGGATCGCGCGCATCTCTTCCCTCGTCTTTCCGCGAAACGGTCCTCCGGACGCCGTCAGAAGAATTCGGCTGATTTCTTTTTTCTCTTCCCCATTCAGACACTGAAAAATGGCGGAATGCTCGCTGTCCACCGGAAGAATCCGGACATGTTTTTCCTCTGCCAGCGGCATGATAATATGTCCGGCCGTCACAAGGGTCTCTTTGTTGGCCAGCGCAATATCTTTGCCCGCTTCCATGGCTGCTATGGTCGGACGAATTCCGATCATGCCCACCACTGCCGTTACCACGATTTCCGCTTCCTCCGCTGCGGCGGCCTCTATCAGCCCTTCCATACCGGAAGTGATTGTCACAGGAAGATCGGAAACCTTTTCTTTCAGTTCTCTCGCTTTCTCTTCTCTCCACACGCAGGCAACCTTGGGCTTAAATTCCCGTATCTGCTGCTCCAGAAGTTCGATATTGCTTCCGGCAGCCAGGGAAACCACCTTGATATCTGAATTGGCCCGCACCACCTCCAGGGTCTGTGTTCCGATGGAACCGGTGGAGCCAAGAACTGCAATCTGTTTCATCTTTCACCTCATTCCCGCACGCAAACGCGCACACTGTCATAACACGTTCTGCAGCATCATAGCAGCATAATAGATCATGGGCGCCGTAAAAATGATGCTGTCAAACCGGTCCATGATCCCGCCGTGTCCTGGAATTAACTTTCCGTAATCTTTGATTCCGTGGTTTCTTTTAATGGCTGAGGCAGCCAGATCACCCACCTGAGAAATCAGTGCGCCGATCATGCAGATGGCGGCACAGGCCAAAGCCGGATTGGCAAATTCATCCATCTGCCCGCTGAATACGGCTCCGTAAATCAGGCCCAAAAGCCCGGCTCCCACGACGCCTCCGATCCCGCCTTCCACCGTTTTTTTCGGGCTCAGCTCCGGCGTCATCTTATGTTTCCCGAATAAAATCCCAACACAATATGCACTGGTATCGCATCCCCAGGAGCTTAAAAAAATCAGCCATACCAGATAGAGGCCGTCGCTCATCTCTCTGGTGAGATACAGACAGGACAGAAGAATTCCCGCATAAAACATTCCGAAAAAAGCGCCCATAACCTGCTCCGTCTGATACTTTGGAAACGCAAAGACGTATACCGCTATACAGAGAATAAACAGGACAACCAGCAAAGGAAGCGTCCACTGCTGTCCGTCAAACAGCAGAAGCAGATAATACCCCACTGCCCCAAGATAACCGACAAAACCCAGCAGTTTGTTATGGATTTGGAAAACATGATACAGTTCACCGATCCCGATCAGCGATATGATTCCAACCGCCGCCCACAAAACAACACCGCCCCTGGGTACCGTAATCAAGGCAATCAATACCAGAACGATGCCGCTGATCAGCCGGATTATAAAGGATTTCATATCTATCGTTTTCTTTTCTGCCATAAGACCATCCTTTCCCCTTCTACTTTTTCACCCCGCCGTAGCGTCTGTCACGCTTATTATAGCTGTCTATGGCCTTTTCCAGTTCTTCCTTATTAAAATCAGGCCAGTAAATATCCGTAACGTAGAACTCCGTATAGGCACACTGCCACAGCAGAAAATTGGAAAGCCGCAGTTCCCCGCTTGTTCGGATCAATAAATCCGGGTCCGGAATCCCTGCTGTATCCAAATGATTCTGTATCGTCTCTTCCGTAATCGCATCGGCCGTCAGCGTTCCCGCTTCCACTTCCTCCGCAATCTTTGTGACAGCACGACGGATCTCGTCCCTGCTTCCATAATTGACAGCGATGGTAAACGTCAGCCCGGTATTGTCCTTCGTCTGTTCTTCCAGGGCATCGATTCCCGCTATAATATCCGATGCAAATCGACTTTTTTCTCCAATCATCTTTACCCGCACATTATTTTTTACCGCCACTTTTAAAAGCCGCTTCATATAGTAGCGGAATAACTGCATCAAAGCTCCCACTTCTTCATCGGAACGTTTCCAGTTCTCCGTCGAAAACGCATAGACAGTCAGATATGAAATTCCCAGACGTGCAGCATCTTCCACCGTCTGCTCCACCACTTTACACCCCTCCGTGTGACCCATGGTCCTTGGAAGGCCTCTCTTCTTTGCCCAGCGCCCATTGCCGTCCAGGATAATCGCCACATGAGCCGGTATTTTTCTCTCTTGTTCCATACTTTTCTCCATTCCCTCGCAGCACTGCTCTTCCAAAAGGCTAAAAAGGGGCAGGCCTTCACCCACCCCTATTTTTTCAAGACCTGTTTTCCATGCTGCGATTTTTATCCATTCGCGGCATCCGGGGACCCTGCGCATTCCATATGCATGGTTTCCCCTCTTCTGCCATTTCGATCAGTAAATCCAACAACTTCACGCTCCCAATTATACGGTCATGATCTCCTTGGACTTAGTTTCTACCAACTTATCAATTTCAGCGATGAATTTATCTGTCATCTTCTGAATATCTTCTTCGCCCTCTTTCAGTTCATCTTCTGTAATTTCGTTGGCTTTATTCTGCTTTTTCAGCGCATCGTTGGCATCACGGCGCACGTTGCGGACTGCAACCTTGGCTGCTTCGCCTTTCTTCTTAATATCCTTAACGAGTTCTTTTCTTCTCTCCTCTGTCAATTCCGGAAATACCAGACGGATCACATGGCCGTCATTGGACGGTGTGATTCCCAGATCCGATGCCAGAATCGCCTTTTCAATGGCTTTGATCAGCGTTTTTTCCCATGGCTGAATCTGGATCATCCTTGCTTCCGGCACAGAAATATTGGCCACCTGCTGCATCGGAGTCGGCACTCCGTAATACTCCACCATGATTTTATTCAATACATTGGGGTTGGCCCTTCCGGCACGGATGGTTGCAAATTCTGCTTCCAGTCCATTGCAAGTTTTCTGCATTTTTTCTTTAAATTTAGCAATCGCTTCGTTCATATTTTACTCTCTCCCATTCTAAATTATTCCATTCTGCTGTCCGACACGATTTTTGCATGGGCAGCTTACGATCCACCGCAAACGCCTTATGCCGTCACAATGGTTCCTGTAATCGTCCCGTTCATCGCATTCGTGATACTGTTTTCTTCGTTCAGTCCAAATACGGCCAGCGGCATATGATTTTCCAGACACATGATGGAGGCGGTCAGATCGATCACAGCCAGACGCTTGTCCACCACTTCCTGAATGGATATCGTGTCATACTTTCTGGCATCCGGATTTACAGCCGGATCGCTGTCATAAACTCCGTCTATTGCTTTTGCCAGCAGAATAATATCCGCTTCCATTTCAATGGCACGCAGTACAATTCCCGTATCCGTTGAGAAATATGGATGTCCGGTACCTCCGGCAAAAAATACCACTTTCCCCTGACGGAATGCTTCATTGGCCTCATCCTTGGAAAACAGTTTCGTCATGGCACCGCACACAAACGGCGTAAAAATCTCAGTCTTCATACCAGCCGTGCGGAAGATTTCAGATACATAAATACAGTTCATAATCGTGGCAAGCATGCCGATCTGGTCAGCCTTTGGACGATCGATGGCATCGCTCTGTCTGCCTCTCCAGAAATTCCCTCCGCCGATCACAATACCGACCTGAACTCCCTGATCCACAGAGGCCTTCACCTGGGAAGCCACCTTCTTCACTGTCTCCTCATCAAATCCTGTTTTCCTGGGTCCTGCCAGCGCTTCTCCGCTAAGCTTGAGCAGAACTCGTCTCGTCTTATCCATACGGGTACCTCTCTTTGATTCTTTACTATTCCTTAGTATAACATAAATCAGGGAAAATGCAACTATCGTCGGCGGATTTTCCTTCACAGGGCTTCTGTCAGGAAATCAAGAAATACCTTGACAAAAAGATTGTTCTGCATTTATTGTTATGATGTAGCAGAAATCATTCATAATGAATATTATGATGTTTATAAAAGAATGCTCCCCTTAAATCAGGAAAGGAAAGTGATAGAAATGTCATTCGGTGATTATAATAAAGCCCTCCGCATGGGGGAACGTTCCTATCAGGAACACCTGATGCACGGCACATATCCGTATCTCCAGGTTCTGGAAGAATTGCTGTCTCACACAGACGTGGTATCTGAAGTTCCCCTCGGGCTTGTGCAAATTCCCATTAAATTAATCGTCGGCACGTACGCAGTCGGAAGGCGTACTGCCTTTGCGCCCAATTTTATGCCTCTTTTGAATTCCAGCAGTGAGTTTGCTTTCAAATGGTCCAGTCTCTGTGATGCCCATCTGAAAGAAGGGATTCGTGATCCCATCAAGGCATATGAATTCATGAACCGCTTTTACGTCGTAGAGGGGAACAAACGGGTCAGCGTCCTGAAATATTTTGACGCGGTCACCATTCCGGGCACTGTCACCCGCCTGGTTCCCAAGCGCACCGATGAAAAGGAAAATAAAATTTATTATGAATTCCTGTCTTTCTATAAAATTACAAATGTCAACTATATCTGGTTCAGTGAAGAAGGCGGATTCACAAAACTTCTTCAGTTTATCAGCCCGGATTCTTCGGAGCCATGGACGGATCTGCAGAAAGAGGATTTCCGCTCCTGTTACTACCGGTTTGCCAAAGCCTTCCAGGAAAACGGAGGAGAACGGCTCTCCATAACACCGGCGGATGCCATGCTGGTTTACCTGAACATCTATGGCTATAAGGATATGGTGCAGAAACTTCCGTCTCAGATGAAAGAAGAGCTCCAGAAAATCTGGGATGAGATCATGCTTTTGACGGAAGACCAATCGGTGGAACTTTTGATGGATCCTTCCGAAGAGCCTAAGAAAACATTTTTCGGACGCTTGTGGCCATCCAGCAATAAAAAGTTAAAAGTTGCATTTATTCATGATAAGACCGCCGAGACCTCCAGCTGGACGTATGGCCATGAACTGGGGCGGTATTATCTGGAGGAAACCTTCGGTGACCAGATTGAAACTTCTTATACGGATAACGTGACTCCCGGCGATTCCGCCGATGAAGCAGTGGAAAAGGCAGCTTCGGAAGAAAATGATATCATTTTCACCACCACGCCGCAGTTTATGGAGGCCAGTCTGAAGGCAGCCATCAGCCATCCTGATGTGAAAATACTCAATTGTTCTCTGTACTGCCCTCACCGGTACATCCGCACCTACTATGCCCGTCTGCATGAAGCCAAATTTTTGGCAGGAATCATCGCCGGCTCTCTGGCAGAAAATGGCAAGATCGGCTACATCGCCGATTACCCCATCTGCGGAATCACCGCCGGCATCAATGCCTTTGCTCTTGGCGCCCAGATGGTAAATCCCCGCTCCAGGGTATATCTGGAATGGAGCACTGTAAAAAGCCAAAATGAGATCATCAGCGATTTCCGTTCCAAAGGCATCTCCTATATCTCCAGTCAGGATCTGATCACACCGGGGCTTCGAAACCGCCGCTTTGGCCTGAGCCATTACAATGGCACCGACATGGATAATATTGCGATGCCCATCTGGCACTGGGGCGCTTTTTACAAAAAACTCATAGAAAGCATATTAAACGGCAGCTGGGAAAGTGAAGACAACATGGAAGAAGGCATGCATGCCATCAACTACTGGTGGGGAATGTCTGCTGATGTCATCGACATTATCTATTCTCAAAAACTCCCAACCGGCTTAAAGCGTTTGGTTGAACTGGTCAAGAGTAATATTATTTCCAGCGATTTCAATCCTTTTTCCGGTATTTTGACTTCTCAAACAGGGATTGTGCACCGCGATGAAAATACTTCCATCACCCCAGAAGAAATCATCCACATGGACTGGTTAAACAATAATGTAATCGGGTCCTTTCCTTCGATGGAGGAGCTTTCCAAAGAAGCACAAGCAATTGTCCGCCTTCAGGGCGTAGGAGTAAAAGATTTAAACAAGGACGGTCTTTACTTATGAAAATACTAATTCTAGCAGATGAAGAATGTAAATCACTTTGGGATTATTTTGACAGAAGCAAGCTGGCGGGTGTTGATCTGGTTTTATCTTGCGGAGATTTGTCCCCCCAATACCTGTCATTTATCGCTACCTTTACCAGCGCTCCTGTCTTATATGTACACGGCAACCACGATGGCTGCTATGAGAAAACGCCTCCGGAAGGTTGTCTCTGCATAGAAAATCAGATCTATGTCCATAAAGGAGTCCGTATTCTGGGGCTGGGCGGTTCCATGCGTTATAAAGACGGTCCCCATCAGTTTTCACAAAAGGAAATGAAAAAGCGGGCAAGGAAAATGTGGTTTTCCCTGCACCGCCATAAAGGATTCGATATCCTTCTTGCCCATTCCCCGGCCTATAAAATCAACGACAGCGATGACCTGCCTCACATGGGATTCGAGGCCTTTGTGGACTTGATGGACGAGTACAGCCCGTCTTACTTTATCCATGGCCATGTCCACGCCACCTACGGCGGGAAATACAAACGCATCTCTCAGTACAAAGACACCACCATCATCAATGGGTTTCAGCAGTATCTCCTGGAGGTGGATGAAACCAAGCTTGGACAACCCAAGAGAAGCTGAGTCCGTGCGTTCCATAGGATGGGAGTGCGAATTCTGCACTCCCCCTATTTATTTACATAATGGAATTCATAAGGAAATATTGTCCCAGCAGGACCGCCAGAAAAATCAGATTGGCACCTGTAAAATAGGCCAGATATCTCCCTTTCTGCTGCGGCGCTTCCCGCACCACCTGTTTGTAGGAAATCAGGCTTGCCATGGATGCGATCAGCGTCCCCAATCCGCCCAGATTCGTTCCGATCACCAATTCTCTGGTCTGATCCGTGAATCCGGACAGCAAAAGAGCGCTTGGCACATTACTGATCACCTGACTGGTCAGCACGGCGGTCACCACCTCGTTTCCCTGAAGGAAGGACGAGAGAAGGGAAGAAAACTGCGGGATACGCTTCATATTGCCAATAAATATGAAAAAACCGATAAACGTAAGCAGCAGACCATAATCCACCTTCCGAAAAGCCGTTCGGTCAAAGCAAGCCGTCACCAGAACCGTAATCACAAACACCGCTGAAATCGGAAGCACACCGGCAATCACACCCACTGACAGCAAAAATAATCCTCCGTACATCCACTCTTTCGCAGGCTTGCGAATCTGTTCCTGCAAAACCACTTCCACATGACGTATCTTTTCTTTCTTCTGCATTGCTAAAAACAATGCCAGCATCCCTCCCGTCACCACTGCATATGGAAGCATAATGCCCATAAAGGGAAACAGTCCCAGATCCATCCTGGAGTAGAGATACAGATTCTGCGGATTGCCGATGGGAGTCACCATACTCCCCAGATTCGCGGCTATGGTCTGCATCGTCACGATGGGAACCATATATTCCTTCTTTTCCACCATGGAAAGAATCACCATGGTAAACGGCACAAAGGTAATCAGCGCCACGTCATTGGTAATCACCATGCTGGAAAAAAAGCACAGAAAGATCAAACTGGCGCTCAGAGATACCGTACTCTTTACGCAGCGGATAAAGCGGCTTCCGATTCTTGTAAAAAATCCCAGATTCTGCAGTCCGCCCATGATTGTCATCAGACAGAACAAAAGGCCCAGCGTCTTCCCATCCAAATATTCAATATATTGCTGATCCGGAGGGATCAAAAAAGCCGATCCCACGGCCAGTACCCACGCCGCAGTCAAAACCACATCCTGTTTTGCCTTTTGCATAACCTTTTTTAACACCATCGTTTCTCCCCTGTCTATATCTATCATATTTCTGATTCGCTGCCGACGGGAAGAAAGGTTCCTCCCGCCATCACACCTTTGACATGCAATGTATCATCCAAAAGCCCCTCATCGGCATCCATTTTCCCTGTACACCATGGAGTATACCACATTTTTTGAAAATTCCCAATCCTCTTTGTCCTGTTGGCTGTATATTTTGCTGTTTCGTTTTGAGGCGATTTCCATTCGATGATTTAAAGCAGCTGGAACGAATCTTAAACCGTCGGCTGGAATAAAAGGCTTAGACTATCCGATTTGAAACGTCAAAGGGGAAGCTGCGAATTCTGCGGCTTCCCCTTCTCCATCCCGTTATTCTTCATAGATCATCAGCATCAAAATCATCTGGGCGGTCTCCACCATATTGGTCCCGGAATCCATGCTGCTTTTCTGAATATACCGAAAGGCTTCTTCCTCTGACAGATGGTTTCTCTCCATCAGAAGATTCTTTGCATTGTTAATATAATTCTGTTCTTTCCAGGAGCGGGGCTTCGGCTTCTTTTTTTCCTTTTTCCGCTTTCTCTCCTGCTGTGCCAGCACCATTTCCACCGTATTTAATAAATCGGACGATTTCATCGGTGTCTGGATCGTCAAAACCGTTCCGTTCACAGACGAAAGCATTTTGGGCGAACCGATTACCAGAAGTTCAAAGGTTTTTGGCAGATATTCCCTCAGATCTGCATACCCCATATCCGAAAGTTTACATCCGCTGATGACAATCCCGCCATCCAGTTCCGATGCCCCTGCCAGTGCATGAGCCGCTGTGTTAAACACACCCGCTACGGAAAATCCATGACGCACTAAAATCCCGCAGATTTTCTTTGCATCATCCATATTGGGGAATACTACTATGATACTGCTGTTCATCCCATGCACCTCTTTGTCTATTTTTTAGTCGAAACAGATATCAGAATCGATACAGATATTCTTCCAGTTCCCAATTCGATACCTGTCTGGAATAGGTTTCCCACTCCTTCTTCTTGGCTGCCAGATATTTTTCAAAAAACTCTGCGCCCAAAACTTCTTTCATCCATTTGCTTTCTTCCATGATATCGATGGCCTCTTTCAGGCTCTGCGGAAGGCGTTCAAATCCCGTCTCATCGGTCCGTGGCGACTTATTCTTAAAAAAGCAGGCCGGATCGATCTTATTTTGAATCCCGTGGAGTCCCGCTGCAATGCAGACGGCAAACACCAGGTAGGGGTTGGCAGAAGCATCCGGACTTCTCAGCTCAATCTTATTTTGAACCAGCGGCGTTCCCGTCTCCTGTCCGCCTCCGTTTTTTCCTCTTCGTCCCATGGGCAGACGAATCAGAGAATTTTTGCTGTACTCGGACCAGGTCACTTCCGTGGGCGCTTCAAATCCCGGAACCAGTCTCTTATAGGAATTTACCAGAGGATTTGTGATGGCTGCCATTTCTTTGCTGTGGGCCAAAAGACCGCCGATAAAATAATACCCTTCTTTGCTCAGTCCCAGACTGTCATCTTCCTTTTGCAGAATGTTTCTTCCATCTTTGAATACAGCCAGATTGATGTGCATACCGGAACCATTCACTCCCGCAATGGGCTTTGGCATGAAGGTGGCATGCAGTCCATGACGCTTTGCCACCGTGCGCACGGCCACTTTAAACGTCATAATCTGATCTGCCATCTGGAAAGCCGACGCATAATCAAAATCAATTTCATGCTGGGCCGGTGCGATCTCATGGTGGGATGATGTAATCTCAAATCCCATCTCTTCCAAGGTCAGCACAATATCCCTCCGGGCATTTTCTCCCAGGTCCACCGGGCTTAAATCCAAGTAGCCTGCCCTTTCATGGGTGACTGTGGTGGGCATCCCGTCATCATCGGTATGGAACAGGAAAAACTCACATTCCGGATCCACTAAAATCTCATACCCCTTTTCTTTTGCCTCCCTGGAGACACGGTCCAGTACATAGCGGGAACTGATGGGATATGGCGTCTGGTCAGGGCGGTAAATATCACAGAGAAGTCTCGCCACCTTCCCCTGCTGCGGCCGCCACGGCAGAATGGCAAACGTACTGAGATCCGGATGCAGATACATATCCGTAACCTCTTCCCCTTCCATCCCATCAATGAAACTTCCGTCAATGATGCATTCGTTATTCAGGGCCTTTGGCAATTCTCTGGCTGTGATCGCAATATTTTTCATGATTCCGAACATATCAGTAAACTGAAGGCGGATAAATTCCACATCATCTTCTTCCACCAGCCGAAGTACATCTTCCTTCGTCAATTGTTCCATAGTATTCCTCTTTTCTTTTATATTTCGCATGTTCTCTGTTTGCTCCCGCCAAACCGCGGGATGGGACCACGTAAAAAGGGCGCACTTCCAATGATATCCCATCAGAAGAACGCCCTTGCTCCTGGACATTATTATAGCAATGCCCCACCCGTTTGTCAACGCAAAATCGTACCGATGTCCACCAGTGAGAGGTTTTGTTTTCCTGCTGATTTCATACTTTTTGCCAGCGCCGCCGCCGTATCCAGCGAGGTGATGACGTGTACGCCCGTCTCGATGGCGTTTCTTCGGATCAGGAATCCGTCTTTGGAATGTTCCGCTCCGCGGTGGGGGATGTCAATGATGAGATCCAGATGATGATCCAGAATCAGATCCAGCAGATTGGGCGATTCCTGTTCCATCTTTCTGACGACTTTCACCGAAAGTCCTGCCTGTGAAAGAGCCCGGGCTGTCCCGCTTGTCGCGTAGATGGTATATCCCATATCAGCAAAGGAACGGGCGATGCCTTTGACCTCTTCCTGATCCTCATCCCGCACAGTGATCACCATATTTTTATAGCGCGGAAGGCGCATGCCTGCCCCCATAAATGCTTTATACAGGGCTTCCGTAAAGTGTTCGGCGATGCCGAGGCATTCTCCCGTAGACTTCATCTCCGGTCCCATGTCCACATCGGCTCCCCGGATTTTCTCGAAGGAAAAGACTGGCATCTTCACTGCACAGTAGCGGGATTTCGGCTGAAGTCCCGGCTGATAGCCCATATCTTTGATCGTTTCTCCCAGGATCACCTTCGCTGCCAGGGGCACGATGGGGATACCGGTCACCTTGCTGATATAGGGGACCGTACGGCTGGAGCGCGGGTTGACTTCGATGACATATACTTCTTCCCCGCATACGATAAACTGAATATTAATCAGTCCGATGACGTGAAGCGCCCTGGCCAGCCGCTTGGTATACTCCACAATCGTTTCCTGTACCCCTTCGCTGATGGAACGGGCCGGATACACCGAAATACTGTCGCCGGAATGGATTCCCGCCCGCTCAATATGTTCCATGATACCAGGGATCAGAATATCCTCCCCGTCGCAGACAGCATCCACTTCGATTTCTTTTCCTCTCAGATACTTATCCACCAGGATGGGATGTTCCTGGGCGATTCGGTTGATGACACCGATATACTGCTCCACATCCTCATCATTGATGGCAATCTGCATGCCCTGGCCGCCCAGCACATAGGATGGACGAACCAAAACCGGATACCCCAGCCTTGCCGCTGCCGCCTTGGCTTCTTCGACACTGAATACGGTCTCGCCCTTGGGTCTTGGTATGCGGCACTGCTCCAGAATCTCATCAAAACGCTCCCGATCTTCCGCGGCATCCACATCATCGGCAGAAGTTCCCAAAATCGGCACGCCCATCTCCATCAGATCCTTCGTCAGTTTGATGGCTGTCTGGCCGCCAAACTGCACCACCGCGCCGTCCGGTTTTTCCAGACGCACAATATTTTCCACATCTTCCCTGGTCAGAGGCTCAAAATACAGGCGGGAGGCAATGTCAAAATCCGTGCTGACCGTCTCCGGATTGTTATTCACAATGATGGTTTCGTATCCTTCCTTTTCAAAGGCCCATGCACAGTGGACGGAACAGAAGTCAAATTCGATGCCCTGGCCGATTCGGATGGGACCGCTGCCCAGAATCAGCACCTTTTTCTTTTTGCTGTCGGGGCTGACCTCATTTTCTCCTCCATATACCGAATAGTAGTAGGCAGATTCCGCTTCAAACTCGGCTGCACATGTATCCACCATACGGTAGGAAGCATGGATGCCCCACTGATTCCGCAGCGCGCCCACTTCTTTTTCACTGATATTTCCAAGGCGCGCAATCACGGAATCCGGAAATTCCATGCGCTTTGCCTCCCGAAGGAGTTCTTCATCCAATTTTTCTGTCTTCAGTCTCTTCTCCATCTCCACCAGAGAGGCGATTTTATCGAGAAACCAGAGATCGATTTTCGTTTCTTCGTGGATGTCCTCCAGGGACCACCCTCTTCTCACCGCCTCCGCAATTCTCCAAAGGCGCAGATCATCCACCTTCTTCAGCTGTTCGCTGAATTCTTCCTCCGACAATTTGGAAAAATCATAGGACAGCAGGCTGTCTGTATGCTGTTCCAGAGAACGGATGGCTTTCATCAGGGCGCCCTCAAAATTCATGCAGATGCTCATCACTTCCCCGGTGGCCTTCATCTGGGTCGTCAGGGTACGCTTTGCATGGATAAATTTATCAAACGGCAGGCGGGGCATTTTTACCACGCAGTAATCCAGCATGGGTTCAAAGCTGGCATAGGTCTTTCCCGTCACCGCATTTTTGATCTCATCCAGGGTATAGCCCAGGGCGATCTTGGCTGCCACTTTCGCGATGGGATATCCCGTGGCTTTGCTGGCCAGAGCAGAAGAACGGCTGACTCTCGGGTTTACCTCGATGACACAATATTCGAAACTATCCGGATTCAATGCGTACTGGACGTTGCATCCGCCGGTGATTCCCAGCTCTGCGATAATATTCAAAGCAGAGCTTCGAAGCATCTGATACTCTTTATCACTCAGCGTCTGTGAGGGGGCCACCACCATGCTGTCCCCGGTATGCACCCCGACCGGATCAATGTTTTCCATATTGCAGACGGTGATGCAGTTTCCCGCGCTGTCACGCATGACTTCGTATTCGATTTCCTTCCATCCGGCGATGCATCGCTCCACCAAAACTTCCCCCACTCGGGAGAGTCGAAGTCCGTTGGCCAGAATCTCCATGAGTTCTTCTTCGTCGGACGCGATGCCTCCGCCGCTTCCGCCCAGGGTGTAGGCCGGCCGAAGCACCACCGGGTATCCGATTTGTTCTGCAAAAGCGCGGCCGCTTTCCACATCGGTCACCACCAGAGACGGCGCCACCGGCTCATGGATCTTTTCCATGGTTGTTTTAAACTCCTGGCGGTCTTCCGCCTTTTTAATGGTGGCTGCTGTCGTACCGATCAGGCGCACGCCCCGGCTTTTTAAGAATCCGCTTTCCTCCAGTTCCATGGCCAGATTTAAGCCTGCCTGTCCGCCCAGGGTCGGCAGAACGCTGTCCGGTTTTTCTTTATCAATCAGCTGCTCCACCACCGAAACGGTGAGCGGTTCAATATAGACTTTATCGGCGATATCCGGATCCGTCATAATCGTAGCCGGATTGGAGTTTAAAAGCACCACTTCGATTCCTTCTTCTTTCAGCGCACGGCAGGCCTGAGTCCCGGCATAATCAAACTCCGCTGCCTGTCCGATGACGATCGGACCGCTTCCAAGCATCAGTACTTTTTTAATTTGCGGATTCTTCGGCATGTTTTTTTCCTCCCATCATTTCCATAAATGTAGCAAACAGGTACGCAGAGTCCCTGGGGCCGGGGCAGGCTTCCGGATGGAACTGCACCGTCAGGATGTTCTTTCCCACATAGCGGATTCCTTCATTGGTACCGTCATTGACATTGACAAACGCCGGTACGGCGATTTTGGGATCCATCTGGCTTGTGTCCACCACATAGCCGTGATTCTGGGATGTGATGGATACTTTTCCGGTCAGAAGATCCTTCACCGGGTGATTTCCTCCCCGATGGCCGTATTTTAACCGGTGGGTATCTCCGCCCATGGCAAGAGCCATCAGCTGGTGTCCCAGACAGATGGCCAAGATCGGTACGTTCGATGCGTATAACTGTTTCAGCTGTTCAATGACATAGGTACATTCCTTGGGATCTCCCGGTCCGTTGGATACCAGAATGCCATCCGGCTGATCCGCCAGGATTTCTTCTGCGCTGGTACTGGCGGGCCATATGGTCACCTGGCATCCCAGATTCTGGAGAGAGCGGGCAATGTTTCTCTTTGCCCCCAAGTCCATGAGCGCCACGCGGTATCCGTCTCCCGGAAGGACGGTTTTCTTTCTGCAGGTCACACGCTCCACCGCTTTTTCCACGCGATAGGCACGGATTTTTTCGAGAACCTCCGGCAGATTATAGTTCTCATCGGTGGTAATCATACCATTCATCGTTCCGGCATCCCGAAGCTGTCTGGTCAAAGCTCTGGTATCGATGCCCTCGATTCCTGGTATCCCATGGCGCTTTAAATAGGACTGAATGGTTTCCCGGCTTCTGAAATTGCTGGGGATCCGGGACAGCTCCCGGACCAGAAAGCCGCTCACCCACGGCCGTTCCGACTCTGCATCTTCCTCGCAGATGCCGTAGTTTCCAATCAGCGGATACGTCATGCAGACGGTCTGTCCGGCATAGGAGGGATCGGTCAGCACCTCCAGATACCCGGTCATGGAGGTATTGAAGACGATTTCACTGATCCACTCTCCTCCCTCTCCTATGCTTCTGCCGGAAAATACCCGGCCGTTCTCCAAAATCAGAAATGCGTTCATGTCAGTTTTCCTCCTACAAATTGGTATATCCCATCAGGGAACGATCAATGGCACGGGCTGCTTCTTCTCCTTCCCGGATGGCCCATACGACAAGGGACTGTCCCCTCCGCATATCGCCCGCAGCAAATACGTGCTCCGTCGTTGTCTCGTATCCGTTGTTTGATGTCTTCACATTGGTACGCGGATCCAATTCCGTTTTAAACGCGTCCGCCACATAACTTTCACTTCCCAAAAATCCGGCGGCAATCAGTACCAGGTCTGCTGCAATCACCTGCTCGCTGCCCTCCACCGGCGCCATGAGCATTCTGCCGGAGGTCTCATCTTTTTTCGGTTCCAGGCGGATGATCTTCGCTTTGCAGACATTTCCTTTTTTATCTTTCAGAAATTCGGTTACGGTCGTCTGATAAACCCTGGGGTCCTTTCCGAATACGGCGATGGCTTCCTCCTGGCCATAGTCGGTTTTCAGCACCCGCGGCCACTCGGGCCACGGATTTTCCTCGGTCCGCTGCTCTGGCAGCTTTGGCATCATCTCCAGCTGGGTTACTGATTTTGCACCCAGGCGGATGGCTGTCCCCACACAGTCATTTCCCGTGTCTCCTCCGCCGATGACAAGGACATGTTTTCCCTTTGCCATCTCATAGGGTACATCGGAAAAATCACTGTCCAGCAGGCGCTTTGTCACAGTTCCAAGAAAATCCACTGCAAAAAGGATCCCCTTCGCATCCCGTCCCGGCACTGCGATATCCCTGGGATGGGACGCGCCGCAGGCCAGAAGCACCCGGTCATATTCTTTTAAGAGTTCCTCTGCTTTTAAATCTTTTCCCACATTTACGCCGGTCTGAAAGCAGACACCCTCTTCTTCCATCAGCCGGATCCTCCGATCCAGGATGGATTTTTCCAGTTTCATATTGGGGATTCCATACCGCAGCAATCCTCCGACGCGGTCACTTCTCTCAAAAACCGTCACGCTGTGTCCTCTTCGGTTTAAAAGCATGGCCGCCGCCATCCCGGCCGGTCCGCTGCCGACCACTGCCACTTTTTTCCCGGTGCGCACCCGGGGGACCTGGGGCGTTACCCAGCCCTCCCGGAATGCGGTTTCAATCACGGCTCTTTCATTTTCTTTCGTGGACACCGCTTTTCCATCCAAACCGCAGGTACAGGCCGCCTCACACAGGGCCGGGCAGACCCTGGAGGTAAACTCCGGAAAGCAATGGGTCTTGGAGAGACGCAGGTATGCCTGCCGCCAGTTTCCCATATACACCAGGTCATTCATCTCGGGAACCAGGTTGTGCAGAGGGCATCCGGACGCCATGCCGCTTATCATTCCCCCGTACTGGCAGAACGGAACCCCGCAGTCCATGCATCTAGCTCCCTGCCGCTGCTGCTTTTCCACATTTAAAGGAGTCCGAAATTCATGAAAATGACGAATCCGCTCATTTGGTTCCTGCACCAGAGCCGTCTCTCTCTCATATTCTAAAAATCCTGTTGGTTTTCCCATGATTCTCCTCCTTTACTGCTTTTTTCCGTTCTCAGAAGAACGAATGCTCTCATAAAAGGCTTCCATCTGTGCCTGTTCACCGGTCAGCCCCTTTTCCTCCAGTTTCGCGCTCAAGACCATCATCTTTTTATATTCCTTCGGAATCAGCTTTTTAAATTTTGTCACATAGTCATCAAACCTGTCAAGAATTTCTTTTCCTTTTTCTGATCCCGTGGCCTTCACATGGGATTCAATCAGCTGCTTTAATTCCTGCTCATCGTATTTATTATCCACTTTTTCAATGAGAATCATGGATTTATTCAAATTCTTATACAGCGTATTATGCTCATCCAGCACGTAGGCAATTCCTCCGCTCATACCGGCGGCAAAATTCTTTCCCGTCTTTCCGAGAACCACCACACGGCCGCCTGTCATATACTCGCATCCGTGTTCGCCCACACCTTCCACTACGGCATTGGCGCCGGAATTTCGCACAGCGAAACGCTCTCCGGCCACTCCGTTGATAAATGCGGTGCCGCTGGTGGCTCCGTATAAGGCCACATTGCCGACGATGATATTTTCATCGGAGCGGTAGGATGCATGCTTCGGCATCCGAATCACCAGCTTTCCGCCGGAGAGTCCTTTTCCGAGGTAATCATTGCAGTCGCCTTCCAGTTCCAGGGTAAGTCCCTTGGGAATAAATGCGCCGAAGCTCTGGCCGCCGGCTCCCTTGCACTGAATGCGAATCGTGTCCTCAGGAAGTCCGTTTTTATGACGGCGCGTAATCTCGGAGCCGAGGATTGTACCAAATGCCCGGTCGGTATTTCCCACTTCCAAAGATACGGTCACCGGTTCTTTTTTCTCCAGAGCCGGTCTGCAGGCTTTCAGCAGAACTCTTTCATCCAGCGTCTGATCCAGCTTAAAGTCATATACTGCCTTGGGATCAAATACTGCTTTTTCCTTCGGATAATGGTTCTGCAGGATGGCACTAAGGTCCAGTTTTCCGTGGTGAGGCTGTTTCGCATCCCCGGAAATCTGCAGAAGATCCGTCCGGCCCACCATCTCATCCACTGTGCGCACACCCAGTTTTGCCATATATTCCCGCAGCTCCTGTGCCACAAAACGCATAAAGTTTTCCACATATTCCGGTTTGCCGCGGAAACGCTTGCGAAGTTCCGGATTCTGCGTGGCCACGCCCACCGGACAGGTATCCAGGTTGCAGACGCGCATCATGACGCATCCCATGGTGACCAGGGGAACCGTGGCGAATCCAAACTCTTCCGCACCCAGGATGGCGGCTATGGCCACATCCCGGCCGCTCATCAGTTTTCCGTCCGTCTCAATGCGGACCCGGTTTCTCAGTCCATTCTGAAGCAGTGTCTGATGGGCTTCCGCCAGACCCAGTTCCCAGGGAAGCCCCGCATTGTGGATGGAACTGCCCGGAGCCGCTCCAGTCCCGCCATCATGACCTGCGATCAGGATAATCTGTGCTCCTGCCTTTGCCACACCGGCCGCGATCGTTCCCACACCGGCCTCGGAAACCAATTTTACGGAAATATCTGCATACTTATTTGCGTTTTTCAAATCATAGATCAGCTCCGCCAAGTCCTCGATGGAATAAATGTCATGATGCGGCGGCGGGGAAATCAGGCTGACGCCAGGCGTCGAATGACGGGTTTTGGCAATCCACGGATAGACTTTTTTGGCCGGAAGATGGCCGCCTTCTCCCGGTTTTGCGCCCTGGGCCATCTTAATCTGAATTTCTCTGGCGCTGACCAAATATCGGCTGGTCACGCCGAAACGGCCGCTGGCCACCTGTTTGATGGCCGAACACCTGTCATCATTTGTTCCGGCCGAATCCAGACGCTCCTCACTCTCTCCTCCTTCTCCTGTGTTGGACTTTCCATGGAGATGATTCATGGCGATGGCCAGAGTCTCATGGGCTTCTTTCGAGATGGAACCGTAGGACATGGCCCCTGTCTTAAACCGCTTCACGATGGAATCCACCGGTTCCACTTCCTCCAAAGGCAGAGGATGCTCGGCATAGACGAAGGAAAAAAGACTTCGAAGATTACCTGTGTTTTCCTTATCCACCAGGCTGGTGTACTCCCGGAACATGGCATAATCGCCGCGTTTCGTGGATTCCTGCAGCAGGTGAATGGTTCCCGGATTGTAGCGGTGTTTCTCCCCTTCGCTTCGCATTTTGTGATTTCCCACACTATTTAAGGTCAGATCACTGTTCAATCCCAGAGGATCAAAGGCCTGGGAGTGGAGACGGTCCACTTCTTCTTCGATATCTTCCAGTGTGATTCCTCCCACCCGGCTGACGGTACCCGTGAAATATTCCTGAATCACTTCATCGGAGATGCCCACTGCCTCAAAGATCTGAGAACCCTGATAGGACTGAATGGTGGAGATTCCCATCTTGGATGCAATCTTTACGATACCGTCCAGGATTCCCTTGTTATAATCATCCACAGCCGCATAGTAATCCTTTTCCAGCATGTGATTATCGATCAGCTCGCGGATGGTTTCCTGGGCCAGATACGGGTTTACCGCACAGGCGCCGTATCCGAGAAGTGTGGCAAAATGGTGGACTTCCCGCGGCTCTCCTGATTCCAGAATGATGCCCAGACTGGTCCTCTTCTTTGTCTTCACCAGGTGCTGATGGACGGCCGACACCGCCAGCAGAGACGGGATCGCCATGTGATTTTCATCCACGCCCCGGTCAGACAGCACCAGAATATTGGCTCCGTCCCGGTATGCCTTATCCACTTCCACAAACAGCCGGTCCATGGCACGCTTCAGCTTGGTACTCTTGTAGTACAGGATAGATACCACAGCCACCTGAAATCCCGGATGATTCATATGTTTGATTTTCATCATATCCGTATTGGTCAGAATCGGATTATGAATCTTCAGTACCTGACAGTTTTCCGATTTTTCCTCCAAAAGATTGCCGTCCCTGCCCACATAGACAGCCGTGCTGGTGACGATCTTTTCACGGATGGCATCGATGGGCGGATTGGTCACCTGGGCAAACATCTGCTTAAAATAATCAAACAGCGGACGGTGATTTTCCGACAGAACGGCCAGCGGAATATCCGTACCCATGGCCTGGATGCTTTCGGAGGCATTCATAGCCAGCGACAAAATAGAGGTCCGATACTGCTCATACGTATACCCGAAGGCTTTCTGCAGACGCGCCCGCTTAGCCGCATCGTACTCTTCCACACGCAGATTCGGGATCTTGATTTCCTTTAAGTTGAGAAGGTTGCTGTCCAGCCATTCGCCGTAAGGCTGTTTTCCGGCGTAGTATTCTTTCAATTCATCGTCGCCGATCAGCCGTTTCCCCACCGTATCCACCAAAAGCATTTTGCCCGGATGGAGACGTTCTTTTAACACAATCTTCTCTTCCGGAACCGGCAGAACCCCCACCTCAGAAGAAAGGATCAGCATATCATCGGATGTGATGTAATATCTGGAAGGGCGCAGGCCGTTTCTGTCCAGAA
Organism: Candidatus Fimimorpha excrementavium; assembly: GCA_018710785.1. Lineage (GTDB taxonomy): Bacteria > Bacillota > Clostridia > Lachnospirales > Lachnospiraceae > Fimimorpha > Fimimorpha excrementavium. The sequence goes on along the minus strand of DVJD01000116.1, from coordinate 77,715 downwards.
CCGCTCCCATCACATCTCCGTCGGAAAAGAGGATGGATGCAGGACCATCCCATGGCTCCATCATGGTGGCATAATACTGATAAAAATCCCGTTTTCCCATGGATATGGTGTCATTATTGTCCCATGGTTCCGGTATGGTAATCATGGCGGCCAAAGGCAGATCCATGCCGCTCATCACCAGAAACTCCAGGGTATTATCCAGCATGGCCGAATCGGAGCCATCCCGGTTGATGACGGGGAGCACTTTGTGAAGCTGTCCCTTCAGATGGACAGACTCCATATTCTCTTCCCTCGCCAGCATCTTATCGGCATTTCCGCGGATGGTATTGATCTCTCCATTGTGCACCATAAAACGGTTGGGATGGGCCCGCTCCCAGCTGGGATTCGTATTGGTACTGAAACGGGAGTGGACCATGGCGATGGCAGACTCATAATCGTGATCCTGAAGATCGGAGAAAAAGGTCCGAAGCTGTCCCACCAAAAACATTCCCTTGTATACGATGGTTCGGCTGCTCATGGATACCACATAGGTGTTGTCTGTACTCTGTTCAAATTCCCGTCTGGCAATATAAAGACGGCGGTCAAAGTCCAGCCCCTTCTGCACTTCTTCCGGCTTTTTTATAAAGGCCTGCATGATGCAGGGCATGCATTCCAGTGCCTTCTGTCCCAAAACCTTCGGACAAACCGGCACATCTCTCCATCCAAGCAGAGAAAGGCCTTCCTTTTCCACGATGATTTCAAACATCTTTTTCGCCTGGCCGCGCTTTCTCTCATCCTGGGGAAAGAAAATCTGCGCGATGCCGTATTCTCTCTCCTGTCCGATGGAAATCCCCAGCTCACCGCAGACACGGGAAAAGAATCGATGGGAGATCTGCAGAAGAATTCCCACGCCGTCCCCGGTTTTCCCTTCCGCGTCTTTTCCTGCCCTGTGTTCCAGATTTTCCACGATTTTCAGAGCATCCGTCACTGCTTTATGTGATTTTTCCCCGCGGATGCTGACTACGGCACCGATCCCGCAATTGTCATGTTCAAACTGCGGGCGGTACAAGCCCGAATAACCCGTTTCGGCATATGTATCTCTTCTGATCGCTCCCATAACATTCTTCCTTTCTGTCCTATCATTATTTTTTCGGTAATTGCGAAACATTCACAAGTCAGAGAAAACGGATTACATTCCTGTTTTCCGCTCCACAGCCGCCTCCACAAATCCGCCGAACAGCGGATGGGCATGGTTTGGTCTGGATTTAAATTCCGGATGGGCCTGGGTTCCGATAAAGAACGGATGATCCGGGATCTCAATGATTTCCACAATCCGGTGATCCGGCGAGGTTCCGCTGATTTCCATTCCATGCTTCAGGAAATCCTCCCGGTATTTATTATTGACCTCATAGCGGTGTCTGTGACGCTCGGCAATGATTTTCTTTCCGTACAGCCGCTCTGCCAAACTTCCCTCTTTTAAGATACAAGGACAGCTGCCCAGGCGAAGGGTTCCTCCAATATTTTCCACGTTCTCCTGATCAGGCATGAGGGCAATCACCGGATGGGTGGTTTTCGGATCCAGCTCTGAGCTGGAGGCATCCTCAAATCCGATGACATGGCGGGCAAATTCCACCATGGCCATCTGCATTCCCAGGCAGATGCCAAGGTAGGGAACCTGATGTTCCCTGGCATACTGCGCGGCCAAAATCATCCCTTCTGTTCCCCGGTTTCCGAACCCTCCGGGAACCAGGATACCGTCCACACCGTTTAGCAGGGTTTCCTGATTTTCCTCTGTCAGTTCTTCGGAATCAATCCAGCGGATGGAAACCCGGCTCCTGCTCTGTATTCCTCCGTGTTTTAAAGCTTCCACCACACTCAGATACGCATCATGGAGCTTCGTATATTTTCCCACCATGGCGATTTCCACACTGGTCTTGGGATATCGGAGCGCTTCCGTGAGGGCTTCCCATTCCTTTAAATCTGCTTTTCGGTCTTCCAGATGCAGGCACACCATCACCACCTGCGCCAAATGTTCTTTTTCCATGGCCAGCGGCGCCTCATACAGATACTCCACATCCAGGTTCTGAAGTACCCGGGAAGAAGGAACATTACAAAACAGAGAAATCTTGGCCTTAACCTCATCGGACAGCGGATACTCGGAACGGCATACCAGAATATCCGGCTGAATTCCCAGGCTCTGCAGTTCCCTTACACTGGACTGGGTGGGCTTCGTCTTCATCTCCCCGGAGGCCTTCAAATAAGGAATCAATGTGACATGAATCAAAATGGCATTTTCCCTGCCCACTTCGTGCTGGAACTGGCGGATGGCTTCCAGAAACGGCTGGCTTTCCATGTCTCCCACGGTTCCTCCCACTTCGATGATGGCAATCGTATCTTCCGCCTCATCCTTTCCGCGGTAGAACCGGCTTTTAATCTCATTGGTAATATGGGGAATCACCTGTACCGTCCCTCCGCCATAATCCCCGCGCCGTTCTTTCTGCAGAACAGACCAGTAAATTTTTCCTGTGGTCACGTTGGAATTGGCGTCCAGGTTTTCATCGATAAACCGTTCATAGTGTCCCAGATCCAGATCGGTCTCTGTACCGTCATCGGTTACAAATACTTCTCCATGCTGGATGGGATTCATGGTTCCCGCATCCACATTAATATAGGGATCAAATTTCTGCATGGTCACCCGATATCCTCTGGCTTTCAGGAGTCTGCCAAGGGAGGCAGCCGTAATCCCTTTTCCCAGTCCGCTTACCACTCCTCCTGTCACAAATACATACTTGATTGCCATGATTTCTCCTCCTTCAGTATCAATTTCCCGTATCAATCCAGCTCTCAGCACTGCTGTTCGCTGTCCTCTGCCCGGCAAATGTCTGCGCGTGCAGGCACGGCAGACATTTTTCAGGCTTATCACACAAAAAGACGTCAAAAGCTGGTTTGGGGACACGTTCCCCAGTACTTGCTTCTGACGCCTTTGTCAGTTGTTTCTTAAATTTGTGTCTTAACTGTTTCTGTGTTGACAGATGCGATACTTAAATCTTGTATACTATAAACCATTTTTTCCGTTTTGTAAATCCCTAAAAACTATTTTTTTCATTCTTCTTTTGTTTCTTCTGTTTTGTCAAGCACGGCTGCTTTACACCGTCATGGGATAATTTCCGTCAAAACATGCACTGCAGTAGGGAAGATTTCCCACCATATCCGGCAGATCCGTAAGCTTCATATAGCCAAGGGAGTCTGCCCCGATCAGCTGACAGATTTCCTCCGGAGAATGGGATACGGCAATCAGCTGGTCATTGGAAGGCACGTCGGTTCCAAAATAACAGGGGTGCAGAAACGGAGGTGCGCTGATCCTAACATGGACGCTCTTGGCTCCGGCCTTTTTCAGCATGTGGATCAGATTGGCAATGGTCGTTCCCCTTACGATGGAATCATCCACCAGTATGATCCGTTTTCCCCTGACCACCGGTTCCAAAATACTCAGTTTCATATGCACGCTGGATTCCCTTTCCTCCTGGGTCGGTTTGATAAAAGTCCTGCCAATATAACTGTTTTTGTGAAAGGCCAGTTCAAATGGAATACCGGATTCCATCGCATATCCTCTGGCTGCGGCAAGGCCGGAATCGGGTACGCCGCAGACCACATCCGCCTCGGCCGGATACGCTTTTGCCAAAGCCCTGCCTCCTCGGATCCGCGCGTCATAAATATTGATGCCGTCCATGGTGCTGTCCAGACGGGCAAAATAAATATATTCAAAAATACAATGGGCATGTGTTTCCTGTGCCAGTCCCATATCAGAACGGATTTCCTCTTTTGTAATCGTGACAATCTCACCAGGCCGTATATCCCGCACAAACTCGGCTCCCACGGCGGCCAGCGCACAGCTTTCCGAGGCAATGACATAGGCATTTCCGCGTCTGCCAAGGCAGAGCGGCTTTAACCCCAACGGATCCCTGACCCCCACCAGCTTGCGCGGGCTCATGATCACCAGTCCATAGGCGCCCCTTATTTTTTTTGCCGTATTTTTCACAGCCTCTTCCACGGTATCGGTGCGAACCCGTTCCCTGGCAATGTGATAGGCGATCACCTCCGAATCTGTCGTCGTGTGAAATACGGCCCCTGCTTCTTCCAGTTTTCTTCTCAGTTCCTCTGTGTTGACCAGGTTTCCATTATGTGCCAGGGCCAGAGAGCCTTTCACATAGGACAATACCAGGGGCTGGGCATTTTCCGGGGTGGAAGCTCCTGTGGTGGAATAACGGACATGGCCGATGCCCAGATTCCCTTTCATTCCCTTCAGCGCATCTTCCTTCATCCCTTCGCTGACCAGTCCCATCCCCTTGTGGTACTTCATATTTCCTTTTGGCCCGCTTGTATCCGATACAGCCATCCCGCAGGCCTCCTGCCCCCTGTGCTGAAGGGCTGTCAGTCCATAATAAATGGAGGGAACCACATTGTTTCCGTCCCTGTCATACATTCCAAATACGCCACATTCTTCTTTCAGCTTGTCTCCGCTCATCTCTTCCTCTTTTCCGCCTTCTGGCACAGCATCTGTGGTCTCCAAAAGGACTTTTCAATAAAAAAAGAGACTTCGACCCTGAAAAATCGAAGCCCCTTTGCTCCTATAAAGAAATACCATATTTTTTTCAGATTTGTCAACCCTGAACGTATTGAGCGGGGCAGACGCAAAAAAAATTTTTTTACCCTCTTGACAATCCCCCAAAATCGTGTATACTACTTCACAGAAAGCAAAGGCGCTTTGGATTATTGGTCCAAGGTGCCTTTTTCTTTTGCCGGTTTTCCGGCTCCCTTGCAAGGTCATTGTCCAAGAATCCATATTTGAAAGGAGTGTCTGTTTATGGCATCTAATATTCCTGAATTATTCGGCAGTTCTGTATTTAATGATAAGGTCATGCGGGCCAAATTACCAAAAGATATTTACAAAGCACTCAAAAAAACCATGGAAAACGGTACCCATCTGGAATTGGATGTGGCCAATGCCGTGGCCGTGGCCATGAAAGAATGGGCCGTAGAAAACGGAGCGACCCACTATACCCATTGGTTCCAGCCCATGACCGGCTATACAGCGGAAAAACATGACAGCTTTATCTCCCCGACAGGAGACGGTCAAATTATCATGGATTTTTCCGGAAAAGAGCTGGTAAAAGGTGAACCCGATGCTTCCAGTTTTCCATCCGGCGGTCTGAGAGCCACCTTTGAAGCCAGAGGATACACCGCATGGGATCCCACATCTCCTGCTTTTATCAAAGATCACACCCTGTACATACCCACTGCGTTCTGTTCCTACAGCGGGGAAGTTTTGGATAAGAAAACACCGCTCCTGCGCTCCATGGAAACTTTGAGCAAAGAGGCCACACGTATTCTTCACCTTTTGGGAAACACAGATGTTACCAGTGTGAATACGACTGTGGGACCGGAACAGGAATATTTTATCGTGGAACGGGATCTGTACAAAAAGAGAAAGGACCTGGTCTTCTGCGGACGGACTCTTTTCGGCGCAGCGGCTCCCAAGGGACAGGAAATGGAAGACCATTACTTTGGAGCTCTGAAGCCCAGGATCGCTGACTTTATGCATGATCTGGACAAAGAACTTTGGAAGCTTGGAATTCCGGCAAAAACCAAACACAATGAAGTCGCTCCCGCGCAGCACGAGCTGGCGCCCATATTCGAGACCAGCAATGTAGCTGTCGATCACAATCAGCTTACCATGGAAATGATGCGTAAAGTGGCCAGAAAACACGGATTTGTCTGCCTTCTCCATGAAAAACCCTTCGAAGGCATCAACGGCAGCGGCAAACATAACAACTGGTCCCTCATCACAAACACGGGAGTAAACCTGCTGGATCCGGGAAAAACTCCAGGTGAAAACACCCAGTTTCTCATCTTTTTAATGGCTGTCATCCAGGCAGTGGATGACTATGCGGATCTTCTGCGTATCTCTGTGGCCGGCGCCGGAAACGATCACCGTCTGGGAGGCAATGAAGCGCCGCCGGCCATCGTCTCCATCTTCTTGGGCGATGAACTGCAGGCTGTCATGGATTCCATAGAAAATGATACGTATTTCAACGGCGTCCAGAGAGAACAGCTGGAAACGGGTGCCCATGTGCTGCCGCATTTTACAAAGGATACCACGGACCGCAACCGTACTTCACCGTTTGCTTTTACCGGAAACAAATTCGAGTTCCGTATGCTTGGTTCCTCTGCTTCTGTATCGACACCCAATATCGTATTAAACACAGCTGTCGCAGAGGTTCTTCGCCAGTTTTCTGAAAAGCTGGAATCCGTATCACAGGAAGAGCTTCCGGCTGCCATTCATGACCTTTTAAAGAGTACCCTGCTTAGCCACAAACGGATTATTTTCAATGGGAATGGCTATACAGAAGAATGGGTGGAAGAAGCAAAACGCCGCGGTCTTCCAAATCTGGTTTCCACGCCGGATGCTCTGGAACATTTCATTGATCCAAAAAATATCGAACTGTTCACCAGACACGGTGTGTTTACCAAAGAAGAAATCACATCCCGCTATGAGATTCTTCTGGAAAACTATTCAAAGACCATCCATATCGAAGGCAAGACACTGGAAGAGATGCTGAAAAAAGAAGTCCTTCCGTCCATATCTGCCTATGTGGAACAGATTGCCGATACCGCTGTGAAAAAGAAAACCCTCATCCCAGGCATGCCCCTTGCCTACGACACCGAGCTCATCACCACACTGAGCAGCCTGCAGGCAGAAATTTCCTCCAATCTGGCTTCTCTTCTTCAGAATATGGAAGCAGCCGAAGCTTTGGATGATGCCCTTCTTACGGCAAAGGCTTACCATGAGAATGTTCTTTCCGACATGGAACGCATCCGCAGTGCAGTCAATGAGGCAGAAGCGCTGATCCCTGATCAGTATCTGTCCTATCCGACCTACGATCAGCTTCTCTTCTCCATTTAGTCAAATAGCGAAACAGACATCGCATATTCATTTACCCGGAAAATGTCTGCCCGTGCCAAGCACGGCAGCCGCTTTCCGGGTTTTTCGCGCAAAAGAAGGAGGGTATCGCCCCCCTCTTTTTCTTATTCATAGCGCAGGGCATCAATGGGATTTAAATTGGCCGCCTTGATGGAGGGAAGCAGCCCAAACAGAATTCCGATTCCCATGGAAAACACAACTGCTGCCAATATGGCCGGTATACTGATGGCCACAGGCGTCTGGGATACTCTGGAAATCACCTCAGACGCCGCGATGCCGCCTGCCACCCCCAGGATTCCTCCCAGGCTGGTCAATACCGCTGCCTCCGTCAAAAACTGGGCCAGAATCTTCCCTTTTCTGGCTCCGATTGCCTTCTTCAATCCGATTTCTCTGGTCCGCTCCGTCACCGATACCAGCATGATATTCATGACACCGATTCCGCCGACCAAAAGTGAAATACTTGCAATCCAGATCAGCTGCTGATTGGTGCTTTCGCTGACTTCCTGTAAGTCTTTCGCCTTTTTCAGCAGATCATCCGCTTTATATGAAAAACCATTCTCTGCCATCTCTGACATGATACTGGAATTCATCAATTCCGATGTGGCATTTCCGGCTTCCGTCATCTGCTGTGTACTGACTGCACGGATCACCGCATTTTCCGCCGCATCAAACTCATATAAAATCGGCCATGTCTCCGACGGGATAAAGATGATCCCAAGGGTTTCATTCTGATGGTACGTCATATAATCTTTCATGGATTGGATGACCAGATTGTCATTCTCCTCTTTTTCCGCAACTCCTATGACGGTAAACGGTTCTCCCTGAATCTCAATGCTTCTTCCCAGAGGTTCCTCCCCGCCGAACAAAGTCTGTGCCGATGCCCGATCCAAAATAGCCGCTTTATGAAATGCGTTTCCATCCTGGCTGACAAAATTTCTGCCCTTAATCAAACGATATCCGCAGGTCTTCAGATAATCAGCATCGATTCCATATACATTTCCCTCAAAAGAGGTCTGATTTCCATAAACCGGAACATAGGATCTCGTCCGGTAAAATGTGGCTGATTTGACTGCCTCCAGACTCCGGATGGATTCCTTCTGCTGCTTGGACAGCGGTATGATCCCGGATGGAGTGCCGTTTTCCAGATAATATTCGGAATCTCCCTGATTTAATTTCACATAAATACTGTTGTCTCCGGATCCCACCAGATTCTGTTTAATCAACTCATTCGTTCCCTGTATGGTGGAAACGATGGCGATGATGGATGCGATGCCAATGATGATTCCAAGCATGGTGAGAAACGAACGCATCTTATGTGACCAGATTCCCTGAAATGATAAACGAATATTCTCAACCATATGCTTCCTCCCAAAAGTCGTTCGCTGACTGTTCTTCCGTTTTTACTCCTTCTTTCACATGCTTTCCGTATGGGAATGCAATGTAATCCTCCGAATCCAGCCCGGACAGAATCTCATAATTTTCCCCGTATACGATTCTTCCCAGTGTGACTTCCTGACGCATGAGGGTACCGTCATCCCCCCTTTTCATCACATAATCCATTCCATCTTCCCGCCGGATAAAGGCCTTGTTCAGATAAATTCCATCCGTTCCCGATTCCCCATTGGGAATCGTAAGTTCGGCATACTCATCTTTTTTCAGTCCCTCTGTGTTCTCCAAATATGCGATAAAGGGATAATAGGAGACATTTTCATTATCATAATGGTTGGTTTCCGTCGACGGGAACCGGCTGATTTCCCGAATCTCTACCTCAAATGACATCCCGCTTTCATAGGAAAAACCACTGATGCGGTCCCCCTCTTTCAGAAACTCCAGCATGGTTTCTTTGCACTCTCCCATGATATACCAGCCCTCCTGGCTCACCACCTGGATCATGGGATCGGAGGAAGAGACGGATTCGCTTCTCGGATCATTGACGTATTTGACCACGCCATCCACTGCGCTGTTTATGGTTCCCTGCTCCAAATCTTTTTCCAAATTCTGCTTATTCAAATCAGACTGCCGAATCTGAAGTTCCAGTCCGCGCAATTCCTTATTCTTTTCTTCTTTTCTTTGCCTGATCTCCTCTGCCATGACAGCCGGATCTTCCGTCGGTTCTTCGATCCAGGACTCTTTGCCGGAACCGATCTCCCAATGGAAACCGCCATCCTCCCAGACATCGCTCCAGTCACCGTCCCAACTATCCGGCAACGTCTCTTCCGGAAATTCCCCATCGGAGATGATTTCCTCCGGCAGGCTTTCTTCCGGGATCGTCTCTTCCGGCTGACTTTCCTCGGGTTTTGTCTCCTCCGGCTGACTCTCTTCCGGTTTTGTCTCCTCCGGAAGGCTTTCCTCCGGTTTTGTCTCCTCCGGCTGACTCTCTTCCGGGATCGTTTCCTCCGGCTGACTTTCCTCCGGCTTCGTCTCCTCCGGCTTTGTCGGTTCTTCCGGAAGTGCTACCGGTTTCAGCGCATCTTTCAATTCGGTCACAGCTTCCAGATTTTCCAGCATAATCCGGCTTTCGGGATGCCATTTTTTCAGCAGGCTGCCATCCCCGTTCCAGGCCTGCACCACCTTTCCCTCCGGCCGATCCTCTTCACGCACTTCCAGCCGAAACCAGTACGGCTTTTGTGCCATTTTGTTGAAAAAGGTTCCCATGACCGCGCATTCCTTTTTTACCAGAAAAAGATACGGTTCTTTCTTTGTTCCCTTTCCTGTCACGGGTACAGACGTCTCATCCAGAATGGAACAGACGCTCGTTTCTTCCTCTCCTTCGGTTTCAGCTTCCCGTTTTCCGCCTTTCACCGGTGTCATTTCTTTTTTTATGATGGTTTCCGACGGAATCTTCCCTTTTTCCAGTTCAGCCAAATCCTGTCGGCATTTTTGGATTTGAAGCTGCAAACTTTGATTTTTCAGCTCTTCCTCTTCCAGCTGAAGACGAACCGACTCTTTATCCAGTGCCGCCAGTGCCTGTCCTTTGGTGACACGATCTCCCGGACTTACATATATTTCTTCGATTTTCTGATTTTCTTTCAGGTAGACATTCTGGGAAGCCTCATCCGTAACATACCCATTCAGACTGACTGTCCCGCCGTAATACCCGCTGTTTAATTCTGCCACAGAAATGACGTTTGCCACCGGGCCTTCTCCACACGCGCAGAACATACCTGACATCATCAGCGTACCTGCCAAAGCAAGCGCCGCATATCGTTTTCTTCTCATTCCATATCCTCCTGCCTCAGTATTCCGTCCCGTATCAGAACACGTCTCTTTGCCCTGGATGACACATCCGCGTCATGGGTAATCATCAGAATACTGGTTCCTTCTTCATTCAGCTTTTGGAACAATTCCATCACCTGTTCGCCGGATCTGGAATCCAAAGCCCCGGTCGGCTCATCTGCCAAAAGCAGTTTCGGATGGTTGACCAGAGCTCTGGCTATGGCCACTCTCTGTTTCTGTCCTCCGGAAAGCTGGCTCGGCAGAAAACGGATTCGATCCTTTAGTCCTACCCGGCACAGGGCTTCCTCTGCCCTCTGCCTCCTCTCTTTTTTCGGAATTTTGGCATAGGTAAGGGGCAGTTCCACATTTTCCAGGGCGTTTTGGCGCGGCAAAAGATTGAAATTCTGAAATACAAATCCGATTTTTCTCAGTCTGATATCCGCCATCTGCGCTTCACTGCATGTTTTGATATCTTTGCCGTCCAAACAATAGGTGCCCGATGTGGCCTGATCCAGACATCCGATTATATTCATCAGCGTTGTCTTCCCGGAACCGGACGGTCCCATAACCGCCACGTATTCTCCTTCTTCCATGAAAAAGGTGATATTCTTCAGCACAGAGACTCTCATGGATCCCTGTATATATTCTTTACAAATCTGTTCCAACTGCAAAATCACAGGCGGTCTCCCCCTTTCCATTCCTTCCGACTTCCCGCCTCACCGGCTCCAAGAATCATCTCTTCTTCCATCACCGCTCCATTGTCAGGAACGCCATTGATCACGGCATCGTCGGAATTGCCCGGTTCCATCATTTGCTCCTCCTGCGGCTCTCCTTCCTCCTCCGGAAGCGGTTTCCCCATCTGCCCGGTCTGGCTTTTCATGGTCTGCATGCCGTCCTTTAACTCTTCTTCAGGAAATGTGATCCAGTCCGTCTGCATGAGTCCGCTTTGAATTTCATACTGATTCCGTTCTTCATCATATTCTCCCAAAACCACTCTTCTTTTTTCCAAATGATTCGTGCCGTCATCTGCCCATACATAAGGCGCCGTGTCCGCCTCCGCAATCATAAATTCATCCAGCCATATTCCCTGCCTTTTCTCTGCCTGTCCGTAATCCATTTCCACCAGCACATGCTGTCCCAGCATCAATCCTGCCGTGTCTTCCAGTTCCACATAAAATGGATACTTGGTGGACTCGGTATAACCGCCCATATCCATGGAATTTTGCTGGGGATTCGTATCAATTTCTGTGAGTGTCCCTTTCCATATGACATTCTCATCGGCTCTGGACCGGATAATCACCGAGGCGCCTTCCCCCAGTGATGCCAGATTCAGTTCATTCACTGTTCCCTTAATCCGGATACCTCCTGATCCCACTATGGATACAAACGGCTGAATTCTCCCATTGACATTCGTTTGATCGCCGGTTTTATTCATGGATTTGACAATGCCCGCGATTGGGCTGGATACCGTGGCTGTATCAATAATGTTCTGCAGAGAACTGATTTCGGACGTTTTATTGGCTTCCTCCAGGTCTTTTGCCTTTAGACTGGCCTGTGCATTCAACAGTTCAATATCGTAGGAAACCTGTTCCTCTTTTTCTGCCTCTTTTCTGGCTTTTTCCAAGGCTGCAATCTGCTGATTCAGATTGATTTTATCATTGGCAATGGTCTCCAAATCCAGTCGGGCCTGCGCCAGGCTCTCTTCCGTTTTTGCCGTATCATACCGAAAAAGGGGCGTTCCCTCTGCCACTTCCTGGCCCTCTTCCACATACCATTCCGCCACTTCCTTATCTGCCTGAAATTCTGCTTCCCAGGATTGCTGTGTTTCCGCCACACCGGTATACCGATTTCCCAGTCCGCTCCCCGCCATATTCATCATCGATGCCACGTTGCTGACATAAACGGCTTCCTCTTCCTTTTCCTCTCCCTGCAGCATCCAAATACCGGCTCCGGCTGCTCCGATTACCAAAACAGCCGCAGCCGTCCCGATCCAAACTTTCTTTTTCATATTCATCCTCCGCGAATCATTTATTTTTGATACATGCAAGCATGCTCCTAACATTCCTCGCCAATAATCACAGGCAGAGTCTGTGATCAGCATTCACCGCCCGCCTTGTATGAGCAAGCTCCCACGGGCTCGCCTGCGCTCATTGTATCATATTTTTACACAGGTCTGTCTTACGGAAACCTTACTATATTCCATCTTTTCTCTCACAATTTTCTGTACATAAAAACGCCTCCAAAGCAGACTTCGGACATTCCCTCATCTGCTTTGAAGGCGTTACAAACATTCAGACTTCCTTGCTGTTTAGATATTTGTTCAGAGATTCTGCGAATTTTGAAACCTTCCGTAGGCAACCAAAGATTCCCCCGGACGTACGCCCATGCCGACAGTCTCATAAAGGATGATTCCATCGTACCCGGCCGTCACACATTCCAGTCTCTTTCCCCAAATATCGCATACTTCTCCCAGGATCTCTCCTTTTTTGAAGCATTCTCCTGCACCAAACCTCGGATACCATAATCCCTCCCTGGTACTGTCAATGTACCGGGCCGAAACCACTTCTCTCTGTCTTACCGTATGGACAGGCTCTCCCTTTAAAACGTTCTGGAATTTTAAGATATTTCGGATATCCCTTTTATACGCTTCCACCCCGCTGCGGGTGACGATTCCGTTTCCTCCCCGTTCCAGCAGCAAAGACGGAATTTGGCAGGCCGCCGCATAATTGTTGGCTCCGCTGGTGGCACCGGATCGGGTGCGCACTGCCATATCGGCCGCCATGGCCATCTGTCTGGCTTCTTCCACCACCTCGTCTTTCGCTACCCCTGCGTAATAGACAAAGGGCATCACCTGTTCGTGGATATCGCCGCAGTGGATATCCAGATAAAAATCCGCCTTTTTCTGGAGTTCTTCTGCCATCACGTGGGCGATCTTTTTTGACAGACTGCCATGGGGATCCCCTGGAAATGCGCGGTTAAGATTCTGTCCATCCTCCGGAACCACCCAGCGGGCAAAACGGACCGTAGCCTCCCAATTGGCATCCAGAAGAAACAAAATGGTTCCCGAAACGTCCTCCGGCTCCAGCTCCCTGGATAATTCCAAAACAGCCTGAATCCCCAGATACTCCGCGCCGTGCACCCCGGCAGAAATCAATGCCGTCTTTCCCGGTCTTTTTCCGCAGATCACAGTCAGCGGCAGATGGGTCTTCTCCGTCACCGGAAGCGTCAGGTTTTTCTTTTCCCCGCTTCGGATTGTCTCCTTCCCAATCGTCAGTTCCATATGGATCGTCCTCCTTTTTGTTAGTTTTAACTAATCAAAAATTTTATCACAGGACTCCTAAAGTGTCAATTGTAAGGCAGGGATCCTCCGGACAAACGCATGGATGAACAATGGATGAACCGGACGCCAAAGAGAGGTGGGAGACGCTTTGCCGGACCGCTTACGCTTAAAACATAAACCAGCCTAGATACTTCTTGCAATACTTTTTGGGCTGTTCATGTTGAAAAACGCAGCGGTACTTGATTTTTCCAGCCGGCACGGCGCAGAAAAATCTTAGTACCGCTACGTTTTGAACATGAACACGCAAAGACTTTCGCATGCCGTAGTCTATGTTCGTTCATGTTTCGGAGCGAAAGCGCCCCGACAGGGGAAAGGTTCGCTATCTCCGACCGTCCGGATTTCCATTTTGTTCACAATTTATTTACTCATGCGTTTGTCTTGAGGGCTCCTTCCCTCCTATGCCTGAAACAGCTCCAGAAATTTCTCCGGTTCCACCTGCGCTTCCTTCTCCCAGGAACCGTGGGCCAGATAATCGGCCAGGCTTTCTCTCATCTGCTTGGTGGCGGGATCCTCTCTGTCCAGATCGAATCCGCAGTACAGAATCTCCGCTTTTCCAACCTTTGCGGCAAACAGAGGCGTGCTTGGACGATTGTCCACAAAATTCGGCACCATCTCCACAATGGGATGAAAGGCTTCGCCGAATCCACCGATATCCGCCGCCTCACAGTGATCCATCAGAGATTTCCACTGGAAGTCCAGGCCGTCATCCGTGGGAAAGGCTGCCAGGGCTTCATGGTCGGCATCAATCCGCGCGCCGCAGGGCTGGGAGGTGGGAAAATGCACCGGAGACCAGAAGACGGGGACGAAACTGCCCGGAATCGGATGGTGCAGCCCTTCCTTTCCCACCAGAGCTCTTCCCCCGTTTTCGATCATTTCCTTCAGCTCCGGGGAATTTCCGCGAAGCACGGTCAGTTCTTTCTTTTCTTCCGGTTCCGCAAAAGCGAATATACGCCAGTCATTCCGGTATTCCCCTACCATAAGGGTGACAGTGAGAAGGGCAGACCTTTGAATGGAAGAAAGCGATATCGAGATCCGGCGCTCTTTGGTCTCTGTCTCATAGAAAATCCGATCCCCATCCCGGATCACCAGATGAAACAGCGGATCCCTGATGGGTTCTTTGCCAAAATCATACAGATCCAACTCCGCCTCCAGCGTCTCCCGGTTGGAAAAGATCCGCTTTGCTTTCCACAGAGGCACCACCGGGCCGCAGAATCTTCGAAATTCCTCCGGCTCCAGGATCTTTTTGCTCTCCCAGAATACGTCCAGGATTCCCACCATGGCCGTGCTCTGCCCTGTGTAATCCGTCAGCGCAAGGAGACTGATTCCGCCAAGATTCCTGGTGCGAAGCGCGCTTTCCAGATCTTCTTTGTACAGTCTGGCCGCCAGTTTTCCCGATGCCTTTTTATACATATCCAGACGGGAACGGATCCCGTTTTTTTCCATGGATTTTTGAATCACGTCCAAATTGACAGGAAGCATGTTTCCGGTATAGCGCGGGATCAGATCCACATCCGGATATATGCAGTACTGTCCCACTTCAAAGGAGACCACCGGGACGGGGATGGCCTCCACGGCTTCTTTAAAATCCAGGCAGGTGCTTTCCGCCACCAGATCCTGCAGAGTCTGATTCCTGGTGCGGTGACCGTCGGCCTCAAAGGCACAGAAATAATCTTCGCAGGGAGCCACCGGATGATCAAAATTGGATGTCAGGGTATACAGCCTTCTCTTATCGTATCCTTTCATCAGCACCGTGATATCTTCCAGAAGCTCAAAATCTCCCATGATTTCATTCCCATTGGAAAAGAGCAGGAAGGAAGGGTGATTCCCATACGTCTTCGATATGGTGATGGCTTCCTGGGTAAAGTACGTTCTGTGGATCGGATCATCCCCGGCCTCCAGACGGCAGACATCCTTATTCAGCCAGAACGGCATTTCCACAGAGAGATACACTCCCAGTTCATCGGCTGCCGCAAAGGCGCTCTCCGGCGGACACCACGCGTGGAAGCGCACATAATTCAGTCCATATTCTTTCACGATGGAGAGTTTCTTTTTCCACGTTTCCAGGTCCATGGGCGGGTATCCGGTCAGCGGATGGATGGCACAGTCCGTGGTTCCCCGCAGAGAGATCTGTTTTCCGTTCAGCAAAAATTTTCCGTCCTCGGATCGGATCAGCCTCATGCCAAAGACCTGAGTTTTTCGGTCCGTCACACGGCCTTCCACCCGCATGGTCACCGTAAGGCGGTAAAGATCCGGCGAAAACTCGTCCCACCATCGAATCGCCTCCATGCCATACCGCAGATGCTCCACCTGTCTGGAATTGAACATCACATTGGCATAGGTTTTACTCTCCAGCTCTTTTCCATCCGGGTCCGTCACCGTCAGCGTCAGTTCCGCCGACCGACGCTTGGCGTAATGGCAATCGCTTGCCTCTGTGACATGGACTGCGATGCCGGATTCCTCCGGATATATCTGAATGGATGCAATGTGGCAGATTTCCTCCCACCAAAGCCGGATCGTGCCGATGGCTCCGTTCCAGTATCCCTGGGTGTCGATGCTGTATCCGCTGGACATGTTGTCCAGGCTGACCAGATCCCGGTTGTCCAGGCGGAGAGTGATCCGATGGATACCCGGCTCCAGGCGGCCGGTCAGATCATACGTATGGGGAGCCGACAGTTCAATGACCTGTCTTCCGATTTTTTCCCCGTCCACCCAAAGATCCGAAGCCACATTCACCCGTTCCATGGAAAAATAAATGGCTTTTCCCGCCGCTTCCTGCGGAACTTCAATCTCCTTTTGCAGCCAAAGGGGCCCAATGTATTCATACTTTTCCCGCGGCGCCCGGATGGCCTCCCTGGAAAATGTGTCATAGTATTCCTGCTTCTTGCCCACCTGATTCTGGCAGGCGGAACCGGGCAGAACAAATCCGCCTTTTTCCAATGTTTTATTATAATAGTTTTCTGCGATGCCGATATCCGCCTCATCTGTCTCATAATACCAGCTTCCGCTTAAATCCAATGCATTCATTTCGACTGTCAACCTCCGTTTCAAACCGCTTGCTTTTATATCAGAATTTTATTCCCCGCCATTATCACAGGCTCTCCCTTTTGGTAATCATTCTTCCAGGCCTTCAAACTGCAGACGGTAATATCTGGCATAAATGTTATTTTCCTTCAGCAATTCCTCGTGGGTTCCGCGCTCTTCGATACCTTTTTCTCCGATGACAATGATCTCATCGGCGCCGCGGATGGTGGAAAGCCGGTGGGCGATGGTGATACAGGTACGATTCTTGGCCAATTCTTCCAGACTCTTCTGGATATGGCGCTCACTTTCATTGTCCAGGGCGCTGGTGGCTTCATCCAAAATCAAAATTTTGGGATTTTTCAGGAAAATACGGGCAATGGAGATTCTCTGCTTCTGTCCGCCGGAAAGGCGGGTTCCCCGCTCTCCCACATACGTGTCATAGCCGTCAGGAAGGCTCATGATAAATTCATGAATGTTGGCCTTCTTCGCCGCCTCGATGATTTGTTCCTCACTGGCATTGCGGTCGCCATAGGAGATATTGTCCCGTATGCTTCCGGAAAACAGATACACATCCTGCTGCACGATACCGATGGCCTGTCTGAGGGATTTTAACGTCAGCCCTCTGATATCTTTTCCATCGATCTGGATGCTTCCGCTGCTCACATCATAAAACCGGGGGAGCAGGGAGCAGATCGTCGTCTTGCCGCCGCCGCTGGGTCCCACCAAAGCGATGGAGCGCCCGGCATCGATGTGAATATTGATGTGATCCAGCACCGTTTCCTCTCCGTCATAACTGAAGCTCACATCCTTATAGTCAATGACGCCTTTGACATCTTTTAAGTCCACGCTTCCCGGCTCATCTTTGATATCCACAGCCGTCTCCATGACTTCATTGAACCGCTTGAAACCGGAATATCCCTTCTGAAGCATCTCGGTAAATTCCACGAGCACTTCGATGGGCGTGATAAAAATATTAATATACAGGGCATAGGTGGCCAGAGCGATGGGTTCCAGGGTTCCATTGGCGATGAAAAATCCGCCTCCCACCAGGATGGTCACATACAGCATTCCCTGGAAGAAATTATTCCCTCCCTGAAAACGGCCCATGCAGTTATAATTATCCTTTTTGCTCTGCAGAAATTTTTCATTGCTGTCCGCAAATTTTTCCCTCTCCACATCTTCATTGGTGAAGGATTTTACCACACGAATACCGGCCAGCGTATCCTGAAGCGCTGCGTTGACTCCGGCGATTTTTCTCCGGTTATCCATGAAGGTGGCCTGCATTCTCTTATTCTGGCGCAGAGAAAACAAAAGCATCACCAGGGTTACCAGAATCAGCAGAATGGTCAAAGGTACATTGATCCAGCAAAGCAGCACAAATGAACCGATGATTTTCAGCAGAGAAATGAAAATATTCTCCGGTCCGTGGTGGGCAAACTCGGCGATATCAAACAAATCGCTGACCAGCTTACTCATCATTTCCCCCGTATTATTGTTATCATAATAGGAGAAGGAGAGGCGCTCATACTGATCAAACAGATCCTGTCTCATGTCCCTCTCCATATGGGATCCCATGATATGTCCCTGGGCAGATACGTAATATTTGCAGACTGCCCGCACGGCGTACATCACAATCAGGCCCACTGCCAGGAAAAACAGGCTGTTTAGAATCTGCTGTCGGTCCGATACAAACAAGGTGTCATTTAAATAGTTCAGGATCTGCGGAAACGCCAAATCCACTGCACTGATCACCAGCGCGCAGACCATATCCAGATAGAACACCTTCTGGTACGGCCGATAATATCGAATAAATTTCTTCAGTAGTTTCATACATTCCCTCAATCATCAAGTATTTTTTCTTGTCATTTTTCAGCTGTCATGTTATTTCAGCGCTTCCAAAATGGATTTTCCTATCATATAGTCACACATGGAAACGGAAAAATTATCCGCAATCGTGGCGCCGATGACGCCGAAGGTATCCTGCCCCGGCAGTTCTCCCGATTGGGTAAATGCTTTCGAGTATGCCAGAAACGGCACCTTTTCCCTCGTGTGGTCCGTTCCCTTATATGTGGGGTCATTGCCGTGATCCGCTGTGATGATCAGCAGATCGTCCTCCCGAAGTTTTTCCAGAAGAATCCCCAGTTTTTCATCAAACCGCATGATTTCTTCTCCGTATCCCTTCGGATCCCTCCGGTGTCCCCAAAGCGCATCAAAATCCACCAGATTGACAAAACAAAGTCCGTGGAAATCCTGTTCGGCTGCCTCGATGGTCTGCTCCATTCCCTGAACGGAACTTTTGGATTTTACTGCCTCCGTGATTCCCTCCCCGGAAAAAATGTCATTGATCTTCCCGATGGACCGCACATCATACCCTGCCTCTTTTAACAGATTCAGCACCGTGGGATGGGATGGCTTTACCGCATAATCGTGGCGGTTGCTGGTTCTTTTAAACTCTCCCCTCTTCTTTCCCACATAGGGGCGGGCAATGACGCGGCCCACCTTCCACTCATCCTTCATGGTGAGTTCCCTGGCGATGGCACAGCACCGGTACAGTTCATCCAGGCCAAAGGTCTCCTCATTTCCGCAGATCTGAAGGACCGAATCCGCCGACGTATAGACAATCATGTGCCCGGTGGCGATTTCTTCTTCTCCCAGCTCATCCAGGATCTGCGTACCGCTGGCGCTCTTATTGCCGATGACCTTATGGCCGGTTCTCTTTTCCAGCTCCCGGATCAGCTCCGGAGGAAATCCGGTTTCCGTAAATGTGATAAATGGCTTCTCCGTATAAAGCCCCATCATCTCCCAGTGGCCCGTCATCGTATCCTTCCCCACACTTCTCTCCTGAAGCGTCGTATAATAGCCCATGGGATGCGCCGCCGGTTCCACTCCCCTTAACGGATGCAGATTGGAAAGTCCCAGCTTCTGCAGATTTGGAATCTTAAGTTCCACGCACTCTGCGATATGTCCCATGGTATCCGCGCCCTCATCGCCGTACTTGGCCGCATCCGTCGCGCCTCCTGCACCAAAGGAATCCATTACCACCACAAATATCCGTTTAAATTTCTCCATTCTTTTCCTCTTTTCTACTCTGTGAGGCCCTCAGGCCATTCCTGTTTGGTTACTGCGTCGCTGTTTCTATTATATGTGCTTTTCCCGGATTCTGCAATCCCGGACGGCTGTTTATCCGCAGCAAACCATCCTCATCGCTCCTCACCAATTCTTTTATTTCCAAAAAGCATCTCAGGTTCGTTCTCTCCGACCGTCCGGATTTCCATTTTGTTCACAATCGATTCATTCATGCGTTTGTCCTGCCAGAAGCCCGTACTTCCTTGATTCGGTTAAAAAAATATTGTATACTGTTATCGGAGCGGATGAACACCGGAACCATTTGTCCGGCCATTGACCGCCATAACCGTAATTACAAAATGAGAACCAAGCATAATCGCTTAAGCGCACACGCAAGCATATTATACAAGCAATTATGCAAGCATATTATGCAAGCATATTATGCTTGGAATGGAGGCTGCCATGAAACATGAACATTTAGAAGACTATGTTACCAGTATCCCGGATTTTCCGGAACCGGGGATTATTTTCCGTGATATCACCACCATCCTTCAGGATCCCGACGGCTTCAAGATGGCTGTGGACGGACTGATTCAGCTTACGGATGGTCTGTCCTATGACGGCGTCGTGGCTCTGGAAGCCAGAGGATTCATCTTCGGCACGCCGGTGGCCTATGCCGACGGGACCGGTTTTATTCCCATCCGCAAAAAAGGAAAACTCCCCAGAAAAACAATCTCGGAAAAGTATGCCCTGGAATATGGGGAAGCCGAGATTGAAATCCATGAGGACGCCATCAAAAAAGGCGGAAAATACGTCATCATCGACGATCTTCTGGCCACCGGCGGAACGGTAGAAGCGGCCTGTCACCTGGTGGAAAAGCTGGGCGGAGAGGTGGTCCGCATCTGTTTTGTCATGGAACTGGCCGGGCTGAAGGGGCGCGAAAAATTATCCCGCTACGATGTCAGAAGCCTGATCACCTACGAAGGCAAGTGAGACAGCTGCCGGGCAGACACATCCGTTTGCCCGGCTTATTGCTCCCTGGAATCCAAAATGACTTCCAAAATCTCTTCTGCATTCGTATCCGGCTTTACCTTTTCCTTAGCCCAGACAATTTTTCCTGTTTCATCAATGACATAGGTGGTCCTCACGACGCCCATGGAAACCTTTCCATACAGTTTCTTTTCCTTCCAGACATCGTATGCCTGTATGGCCTGAAGCTGCGGATCGGACAGCAGCACAAACGGCAGTTCATACTTGGCCGCGAAATTGCTGTGGGATTTGACACTGTCTCTGCTGATGCCAATGACGGCGATTCCGCGTTTCTGATACTCTTCATACATGGTTTTAAATGCGCAGGCCTGTCTGGTACACCCGGGTGTATTGTCCCTTGGATAAAAATAAAGGACTGCTTTTTGTCCGGCAAAATCTTCCAGAGAGACTTCCTTTCCATTCTGATCGCACAGGGTAAATCCTGGTGCCTGTTCTCCTACGTTCAACATATTTCTTTCCTCCTGCTTACCTATTTGTTTCTATACCGCGCCTTCTATCACACAGAACGCTCCGGCTGCTCTGCATTTTTCATCCTCAGCTGACGGATTTTAAAAATACCAGGGTATCTTCTTTGGATTCTTCCGGATGAAAACAGTAATTCAGCCCGGAAAACCGTTTGACCGCTTCCAGATCCTCCCCTCCTGTCTCCGCCAAAAACCGTACCATTTCCCCCCGGGCCATCTTGGCCATGGTCCCCTTTTCCATGATCTTTCCCTGTCTCTTTTCTCCGAATACCACCGTCGCCACGGTGACCTTCTTTGGCAGATGGGGAAGCACCGCCTTACTGTATTCCCTGGAAGCCAGGTTCAGAATCAAACGGCTCTCGCGGCTCAAAACATCTGCCATCCGGCTCCCCCAAAAAGCATAGAGGGAATCCAGCCCCTCACTGCCCAGCCTTGCCTGCATTTCCAGACGGTACGGCGTCACGCCGTCAAACGGTTTCAAAATCCCATAAAACCCGGACAGAATACGCAGATGCTTCTGTAGGTACTCCAGAGAAGCCGTTTCCATCACCTTCGGGGCCATATATTGATACTGAAGCCCCTCATAGGACAAAATGGCCGGTGTCAGATTCTTCTCCAGTTCCATGTGCGCAAACCGCTCCTGATTCAGGGACACCAGCGTATCATTGCATTTCCAAATCCGCTTCAGGCTGGCAAAATCCTGCTTTTTCATATATGCCATCAGCACTCTGGCCTCCTCCAGAAATTCCGGAAGTCCCAGCACGGGAAACGTATCCGTATCCACATTCATCTTCTTCGCCGGTGAAATGATGATCTGCATCGCCTGCTCCCCTCCTTGTCTTTTTCCCTCATGTCAGTAAGCTCCCACAGGCTCACCTGCTGCTAGTATACCATCTCAACTGCCGTTTCGATGGTTTTCTCGTCAAATGAGGATTCATGCAAGCATGATCCTCACTTTCCTAGTTATTATACCACACTTTTGCCGTTTGTGTTTTCCTTTTCCTTTTCGCTTCCCTTTCGTTTCCCCATTGTAATTTTCCGCCTTTTATATTAAACTATGGATAGCATTACGACCGGCTGCTCCCGGCTGTTTTGTATCCTACAGGAAAGTGAGAATTGTTTATGCGCGAAACCGTTTTATTATTTCATTTTGACGATCCCAAACAAAAGAGAGAGCTTCAGCTGCTTCTGGCTTCCATGAAAATGAAAGTCCGCAGTGTGGAGCTGGCGGAATACAGCAAACCTCTGGGCGTGCTGGCCGGGACCTTGGAGGAAGGCGACTATCCGGAATATGACGGGGAAGATTTGGAAACAGAATCCATAATTTTCTGCGGATTATCCAACGCCCGCCTGAACGATGTGCTCAACGGCATCCGGAAAAAGAAGCTGAAGCCCATCCCCTATAAAGCCATCCTGACCCCCACCAACCAGCACTGGACCATTCTGGAATGTTACCAGGAACTGCAACGAGAGCATGCTGCCATGGAGGCTGCCAGACGAACAAAATCCGATGCGTGACAATCCCCGGCAGAAAAGGGATGCTGCAAAATCCAACTGGTCTTTTGGATGGCCCGGATTTTACAGCATCCCTCTTTATTTTACGATTTTTATTTCATCTTATTTCACATATTTCTTCAGTACCTGTTCCACAGCCTTCGGCCCTGCAATCAGCTCATTGAAATACTGTGCCACCAGCTCTGCCAGCCCTGCCTCATACAGATCCACTCCGAAGATGGAGGCATCGGATAAGATCGGGCGCAGTACCGTAAGCGCATCCACTGTATCTCCCAGTTTGATATCCTTCACATAGGGGCATACCGTATCCAGCAGCGGATCCGGGCTGAGGGTGAATGGATTTCCATTGTCATCCACAGCCATCAGATAGCGCAGCCATCCTGCAAATACCAGCGGAATCATCTTCAAATCGCTGACATTGAGCTGATCGGACTTCTGATATGCCTTAATGGTCTCGCCAAAACGAATCGCCAGTTTCTGGGAGGTATCCGTTGCAATACGCTGGGGCGTATCCGGCATGAATGGATTCGGTATGCGGACATTCAATACTTCGTCGATGAATGCCTTCGGGTCAATGATGCCCGGATTTACCACCACCGGAAGTCCTTCCTCATAACCAATGATTTCCACCAGACGCTTCAGCTGCGGATTCTGCATTTCCTTGGAAATCAGCTGATAATCCAACAGACAGCCGTATACGGCCAAAGCCGTATGGAGCGGATTCAGGCAGGTGCAGACTTTCATCTTTTCCACCTTATCCACCGTTTCCCTCTCGGTAAAGATCAATCCGCCCTTTTCCAGGTTTGGTCTTCCATTGGGGAACGCATCTTCGATGACCAGATACTGCACTTCCTCTGCATTGACAAACGGGGCCACATAGGTATGTTTGGAAGTGATGACCGGATCCAAGCCTTCCACACCGTCCTTTTTCAGAATCTCTTCCACGGAAGCATCCGGACGAGGAGTAATCTTATCAATCATGGTCCACGGGAACGATACCTTGGACTTATCCTTTACGTAAGCAGAGAAGCCGTTCTCCGCCAGACCATTTTTCTCCCATGCATCGGCAAAGGCAGTGATGGCCGCATACAGCTTATCGCCATTGTGGGAGCAGTTGTCCATGCTCACCATGGCCACCGGCTTTTTCCCGGAAAGGAAACGGGTATACAGAAGAGAGGCCACTTTTCCGATATAACTCTTTGGCTTCTGCGGTCCGGCCTCAAAATCAGCAGCCACATCCGGCAGTGTCTCGCCCTTTCCGTTTACCAGGCTGTAACCCTTTTCTGTGATGGTAAAGGATACCATCTGCAGAGAATCGTTTTCAAAGATTTCTTTTAAACGGGAGTATTCTTTCTCATCTTCGCTGTCCAGAATCAGAGATTCCACCACGCTGCCCACCACGGTTTTTTCCACCGTTCCGTCAACCTTCAGCGTCACCAAAATGGAGTAATCGTCGCATGGACGATTCATCTTCTCCACGATTTCATAATCGTATCCCTCAGCCACCACAAGACCTCTGTCCAGCACGCCTTCATTCAGAAGATTCTGAACCACATTGGCCTGAAATGCGCGGAAAATATTTCCGGCGCCAAAATGAATCCAAAACGGAGCTTTCTTTGTGTTTTCCGTCACCGTTTCCCGATCAAAATTCGGCAGGGAAAAACCGGCTGCTTCCCAGGCAGCTCTGTTTTCCAAACCCTTTGCATTTAACTGCATACCACTCACCAAACCTTTCCTTTATCGCATTCTATCGCATCACTGCTTCTTTGCGTTGCTCTTTACAATGGCCTCCCACAGACCATTCAGATAGGTTGCTCCCAGCGCACGGTCATATAAGCCATATCCCGGCATGGCCACTTCTCCCCAGATCATACGGCCGTGGTCCGGACGAATCGGCCCGTCAAATCCGATATCGTAGAGTGCTTTCATGATTTCATACATATCAAAGCTTCCATCGGAAGACAGATGCGCCGCTTCTTCAAAGTCCGTCGGAGAGTTGAATTTCAGATTACGCACATGAGCAAAATGGATTCTGCCCTTTAAGGAGCGGATCATATCCGGAAGATCATTCTGCAGATTCGTGCCATAGGAACCGGAGCAGAAGGTCACGCCGTTATGCGGATTATCCACCATCTCCATCATGCGGAGAATATTTTTCTTACAGGTGATGATTCTTGGAAGTCCGAATACGCTCCAGGCCGGATCATCCGGATGGATCGCCATATTGATATCATACTTATCACATACAGGCATGATCCGCTCCAGGAAATATTTCAGATTTTCGAACAGTTTCTCATCATCCACATCCTTATACATGGCAAATAATTCCTTTACCTTTGCCATACGTTCCGGTTCCCATCCCGGCATCACGGTATCATTCATATCACCGGCGATGGAATCAAACATTTTTTCCGGATCCAGGTTGTCCACAGCCTCCTGCGTATAGGCCAAAACCGTGGAGCCATCCGGTCTCTTTCTGGCCAGTTCCGTACGTGTCCAATCAAATACCGGCATGAAATTATAGCATACCATGTGAATGTCGCATTTTCCCAGATTTTCCAGTGTGGTAATGTAATTTTCAATATACTGCTCTCTCTCCGGAGCGCCGGTCTTGATGGCATCATGGATATTCACGCTCTCAATTCCGGATACACGAAGACCAGCGGCTTCCACTTCCGCGATCATGGCGCGGATCTCATCCTCTTCCCATACTTCCCCTGCTGCCTTATCATACAGGGTCGTAATCACGCCGGTCACTCCCGGAATCTGACGGATCTGCTGCAGAGTCACCGTATCAAATTTGCTTCCATACCATCTGAGTGTCATTTCCATAATTTTTTCTTCCTTTCTCTGTTTCATTCTATTTAAGGCCGCTTTATCTTTGTAAAAATCGCCCTTATATATTTCTTCTGTCTCTTTTCATTTGTAACTTTATTATAAAAAATCCTCCGTCATTTTTCCATTGCCGGAATTGTTGTAATCATTGCAAAAGTTGCTGTTTTCCCTTATACTGGAAATGGAACACATTTCCCACCGGAAATCCAATGAACGTTTTCAAAGAAAGAAGGTAGTCCTATGTCATCCAGCAGCAGACCGATATCCCAATCCCATCTCACATCCCAGAGGAAATTCCAGACGGCTTTTTCCACCCGCCAGTATATGATATCCAGGGATTTTGAGCTTTATTATTACAGTGATCTGCATCTAAAGCCCGTCCCGGTCCATGCCCATGATTATTATGAATTTTATTTTTTTCTGGAGGGGGATGTTTCCATCACCATTGAAGAGAACTCTTATCTGGTGTCTCCCGGAGATTTTCTCCTGATTCCTCCCAATACGCCCCACTCGCCATCCATGATCAATCCGGACAAGCCCTACCGCCGTTTTGTCCTGTGGATCAGCCAGGATTACTGCACCCGTCTGATGGACATCTCCACGGCCTTCGGATATCTGATGCAATACGTCAGCACCACAAAAAACTTTTTGTTTTCCAGCGATGCGGTAACGTTTAACACCATACACACCCGGTTGTTTTCCATCCTGGAAGAAATACAGGGAAACCGGTTCGGAAAAGAAGCCGAGATTCTTTTGCAAGTCAACAGTCTGCTTCTCTATCTGAACCGGCTCGTCCACAGCCAGAATAATTCCCTAAGCCCGGTAAGCGCCAAAACGCTTTTCCAAAATCTCTGTGAGTACATCACCAGCCATCTGACTGAGGATCTTTCCCTCACACTCCTCGCACAGGAATTTTTCGTCAGTAAATTTTATATTGCCCACTTGTTTAAAGATACCATCGGACTATCCGTCCATCAGTACATCATGAAAAAAAGGCTTTCTGCCTGCAAAGATGCCCTGTTGGGTTCCATCCCCATCACACAGCTTTTTCTGCAGTACGGATTCCATGACTATTCCAGTTTTTACCGGGCATTCAAAAAAGAATACGGCATGTCTCCCAATGAATATCGTCAATCCCATCTGACGGTGGAGGATCTTCCGGATTAATTGTCTTTTTTGGCAATGGTTTGGAGTGCGGCATTGGTCCTTTTCAGTATAATTTCCTCCGTTTCCAGATTCGGAGCAACCATTCCAATCATATCCTCTGCCGGAAGTCCGGACATGATTCCCAGTCTGGATTTTTTCACCTGCATGGTTCCGTATTTATTCAGGGCATCCAGCAAAATAGTGCAGGCTCTCTCATCGTTTAAGAGATCGGCCACAATATCCCGGACACTGTAATAGCCTTCCTCAAAGGTCAGTTCCGGCAGCTGCTCGTCCCCGTCCGCCTCATCAAACCAGTTCTTTACGCCTTCTCTGTCATCCTCTTCTTCCACGGGCATCACATAGCAGGAATCCGGCTGTTCTGTGCGGATCCAGGTCACGGTATCGGATGGGCATCCCTCTGCGCTGGCTGTCACGCAATTGACGGTTTCATCCAGTTTCACATCTTCAAACAGGAAAATCTTATCTGCGCATTTCGTTTCCACTTCTTTTCCATTGACGGTCAGTGTCACTTGGCTCTGATTGGAATATACCTTCACGGTCATGGTGTCGTACGGACGCTTGGCATATCGTCTTCCCGTAATATAGACAAACGGTTCTTTTGACCAATAAGCCTTATACACATAGTAAGCATCTTTCTTGATCTTTCGGTCCAAGGTGACAAGCCCTTTGTTGTTTCTTCCTTTGACACCGCCTTCATCTCTGGCATCACAGCCAAAATCAAACATATTCCAGACATGGGTTGCCCACAGATACGGGCGTTCCTCGATGATTTTTGCCATATGTTCATGGTATTCGGCTTGATATTCTTCCGAATAATCTTTGCACTTCGGCGTGTCCGAATGCCAGCTGATGATTCCCTCGCACCCATATTCGGAAACGCCGAACGGGCGGTCCGGATGCATCCGATGAAATTCGTCAAACCACTCTTCATTCATCGTATAGCTTCCGCCATACCATCCGAAATACAGATTGTAGCTGACCACATCAGTAATCTGATTCTGACTGGAATCCTTGGGGAGCATGGACAGCTGCGCCATGGTCGTCAGTCTGGTGGGATCCAGTTCCTTTACCAGCTGATTCAAATCCACAAGATTTTCATACAGTCCCGGTCTCTCTCCGCCGATGGTGATCTCATTGGAAATTCCCCAAAAACAGATGGACGGGTGATTGAAGTTCTGATAAATCAGTTCTTTCATCTGTTCCCTGCAGTTTTCATGTCCCCTGGGATCGCTATTCATGGCAGAGATAAATGGGATCTCCGCCCACACGATAAATCCCAGCGCATCACAGGCCTGATAAAATGCCTGGTTGTGCTGATAATGGGCCAGACGCACCGTATTGGCTCCCAGTTCCGCAATCTGATAGGCATCGTCCCAGTGATCCTCTTCTGTCAGTGCATTTCCTTTTCCAAGCATATCCTGGTGGCGGGATACGCCGCGCAGCGGCATGGATTTTCCATTTAAGAAAAATCCATTCTCCGGATCCACATAGTATTCCCTCACACCCAGATCGGCTTCCACTTCATCCAGCACTTCATTGTGGCGGATAATACGTGCGATCACCGTATAAAGGTAAGGATCTTCCACTCCCTGCCACAGATGAACTGCTCTGATCCATGCTGCTGTCTCGACACAATCCTTTGCCGGAACGAAGCATTCTGCCACTGTGTGATCCTCTTCATCTATGATTTCAAACTGGACTGCATCACTCTCCTGGGGCTCTGTAATCCACGCGGACAGGCTGATTTTCGCATCCTCTCCCTGGATTTTCGACTGAAATGCCAGCCCCTGGCTTCCATAGTAGTCCAGACAAAAATGGGTTGGCGAAACGACTATCATCTTGGCATCCCGATACATACCGCCATAAAATGTGAAATCCGCCATCTGGGGGTAGACATCCGAATGATTGGCATTATCCACCAAAACCGCCAAAACCGCTCTATCTGCTTTCAATTCCTCCGTCACATCCACCCGGAATGCGCTGTACCCGCCGCGGTGTTCTTTTTTCTTGTTTCCATTTACAAAAACCTCCGCAATGGAGTTGACTCCTTCCCACTCGATATAAATCCTGGCATCCGCCGGAACCTCCGGCCTCTGAATCTCTCTGATGTATACGGCTTTCCCGCGATAATAATCCCCGCCGCCGTCCTGTCCGTCGAATGCGTTATACGTATGTGGAATCTCCACCTTTCTCCAGCCGTTTTCAGCCGCTTCTGATGCATTGGCAGGAATTTCCTCACCTTTTGAAAAATACCAGTTCTGATTTAATGATAGTACCTGTCTCATCTCTCATCCTCCTAAAATATACGATTTCTGTCCGTATCGGAACCATTTCCCTATTTGCCCTCTTCCAGTTTCTTTCTTCTTTCCCGCAGGATTTCCACGTTTCTGTTCACACGTTTTTTTGACAAGGGATATACAAAAGCCAGCATTGCTGCCACACATAGGAACAAAATACCCGGTACAAATGTTCCCAAATTATAAAGACCATTCAGTACTTCCTGGGTCTGTGTCACAGCTTTTTCATCATAGGCGATCATGGTCAGGGCATAGCCTCCCAAACCGCCGGCCAGCGCCTGGCCAATCTTTCTGGCAAAGGAATACACACCGTATACCACGCCGTCCTGCCGTTCCCTGGCCTGCACTTCGATATCATCTATCACATCGGTTAAATTTGCCCAGATAACCATATTAAAGTAATTGACTCCGATATAACCGATGGCAGCAGCCACCACAAAAACCCAGACATTGGTCACGTGGAGGAATCCCAGCAAAAGGAATACAATACCCGAAAATGCCGTCGTAGCTGCCGCCGATTCCTTCTTTCCGAATGTCTTTGAAATGGCCCCGACGACCGTTGCCAGAAGAAGGGAACAAACCATGGTAATCAGATTATATGTGGACAGTGCTCTCGAACTGCCAAAGTAATCCGTATATAAATAATTGTTGATGCTTCCAAGCAGGAGAGAACTCAGCAGCAGGAAGATGGCCGCTGCCACGATTCCAAGCAGTGCCCTGCTGGTAAAAATCGCTTTCACGGTATCCGCCAGCGTGATCTTCGGCTCATTGGGATCCTTCTCGATTTTGACACGTTCTGTCGTGCATTTATAACAAATGATATAGCAAAGAATCGCGCATACGGAAAAAATTCCTGCCAAAATCGGAAATATATTGCCGCCGCCTCGGATTACCTGCGCTCCATTTTCATCGGTGGCATAGACAAGCATGGGGCCTCCCACACCGATAATCAAATTGGCCAGCGTGGCGCCGATGCTGCGAAATGTGGACAAAGAAGTCCTCTCTTCCGGCACATCCGTAATCGCGGAAGCCATGGATCCATACGGGATATTAATACCTGTATAGCAGATGCTTCCCCACAAAATATAGGTAACATACATGTAAACATATTTCACTGCCATGGATGCATCCGCCAGCGCGGACTGATACATCAAAAAGCTGGCCAGCGCCACCGGACCTGCCATAATACGGATCCACCGCTTAAATTTTCCATCCTTTCCCGGTTTGCATTTGTCCACAATTCGTCCCATGGTGATATCCGTTACGGCATCCACAAACCGGGCCACCAAAAATAAGGTTCCAACTGCCGCTCCGCTGATCCCCAGCACTTTGGTATAAAATACCATCAAAAATGTACTGGAAAACATAAAGGTAAAATCATTTCCAAAGTCTCCAAACATATAGCCGATCTTATCTTTTAAGCCAAACGGCTTCACCTTTTTTTCATTCATAGATTTCTCCTTTTCTACTTTGACAATCGTCAGAGTACTGCAGCTGTCTTCTATTCTAAAATACGCCATTTTTAAAGAATAAAACAGAGATAATATATCTTGAAAATAGTATGATATTATGGTATTTTATATACAAGTATAAAATTATCTTGTTTTATCATAAAATAATACAATTTTTCTTTATGATCTTTCAATAAACGAATATGGAGGACTGCCATGAAAACCAGAAAGCTTACCCTGTTTCAGCAGGCTCTGACTGCTTACAATGTCAACAATGTTATTCTCTATAATGATTATTCCAACATCGCGAAAACGGATTACGGATTCCGGCTCCGCCTATATGAGGGAAATGCTTACCAGCAGATGCTTCTGCTGATCACCCAATTGGTGACTCCCTCCTCCATGCTGCGGTTTACGGATGAGTTTGATATGACCTATTTTTATCTCCACATCCCCAAGGCTCATCTCAATGAATATGAGTCTTCTTTTTTTGTCATCGGTCCTTTTTTTGAAAAAGTTCCCGATGAAGCTGCGATCCGGCGGATTATGCTGAAAAATAAGATTCCCCCTTCCCTGACCGATGATATTGAGGCCGTGTATTCTTCCATCCCCGACATTCAGGCTCTGGATCGGTTCGAATCCCTCGTCCTCAACCTGGCTTCCGGTTTGTTTGAAACCAGTTATAATGTATCCTATTATCCGGACCATAGTTCCATATCCATCGAACGTTCTCCATTCTTGGGCAAAATGCGGCAAAATCCCAAATTGGCCGTTGCCAGCATCGAAGAACGCTACTGGGTGGAATCGCAGATGCTGGAGGCCGTTTCCAAAGGCGACTACAAACATGCCAAAGAGCTGCATCAAAAGTTCGGAAGTTTTCATATTCAGCCGCGCACAGAAAATCTGCTCCGCAATACGCAGAACTTTCAGATCATTTTAAATACGCTGTGCCGAAAGGCAGCTGAACTGGGAGGGGTTCATCCGCTTTACATCGACGATCTCTCCA
The DNA here is from genome assembly GCA_018710785.1 of Candidatus Fimimorpha excrementavium. Lineage (GTDB taxonomy): Bacteria > Bacillota > Clostridia > Lachnospirales > Lachnospiraceae > Fimimorpha > Fimimorpha excrementavium. Next base: position 46,326 of record DVJD01000116.1, on the reverse strand, counting down.
CCAAATTCGCTGTCCTGATCAATGAAGCACGCACCCAGAGGGAGCTGACAGGCATCGCAAACGACATTATTCACAAGTATTGCCTTCTTGTCCAAAATCATGCAATGAAGGGATATTCTCCTGTCATCAAAGATATCATTTCCTATATTGATTTCCATTATGCAGAAGATTTGAGTCTCTCCTTTTTTGCGGATCAGTTTAATCTGACAAAAACTTATCTCTCCGGGCTGTTTAAAAAGGAAGTAAAAATAACGTTGACCGATTACATCCATCAGATCCGCATACGCCGCGCGATTACCCTGATCAATTCCTCCTCTCTCTCCATCAGCACCATCGCGTCCGCCTGCGGATATCAGGATATTAATTATTTTATCCGCGTATTCAAAAAAATGAACGGCGTTTCTCCAAAACAGTATCAGAAAATGATTCTCCACTCCTGAGCGCAACGCCTGCAGCCTGCATGAGGTCAAAAACAAAGGGGGATTGCAAATTCGCATGGTTGCTGTACGGTGCGAATTTTGCAATTCCCCTTCTATTTATTTTTATTCAAACATCGGCGTGGAAAGATAACGGTCGCCGGAATCCGGCAGTAAAACCACGATGGTTTTTCCGTGATTTTCCGGTCTCTTTGCCAGAATTCCCGCCGCTTTTAAGGCGGCTCCTGAAGAGATCCCCACCAGAATCCCTTCTGACCGGGCCAATCGTTTTCCCTCCTCCATGGCGTCCTCATTTTCCACAGGAATGATTTCATCATAAATGTTTGTATTCAATGTGTTCGGAATAAATCCTGCCCCAATCCCCTGAATCTTATGTGGCCCCGGATTACCTCCCGCCAAAACCGGACTTGCCGCCGGTTCCACAGCTGCGATCCGGACTGCCGGATTTTTTTCCTTCAGGAAACCTCCGACTCCGCTTATGGTGCCTCCTGTACCGACACCGGCCACAAAAATATCCACGTTTCCATCCGTTTGCTCCCATATTTCCGGTCCCGTCGTCATGCGGTGGATCCGGGGATTGGCCTCATTCTCAAATTGTCCAAGGAGGATACTGTCCGGCATCTCTCGCTGCAGCTCCTCAGCCTTTGCGATGGCTCCCTTCATCCCCAGCTTTCCATCCGTCAAAACCAATTCTGCGCCGTAAGCCCTAAGAAGCGTCCTTCTCTCCACACTCATGGTATCCGGAAGGGTGAAAATGGCACGATATCCCTTTGCCGCTGCCACAGAAGCCAGGCCAATCCCGGTATTTCCTGAAGTCGGCTCTATGATCGCAAAACCCGGCTTTAAAACGCCTCTTTTTTCCGCATCTTCAATCATAGCCAGGGCGATTCTATCCTTCACCGATCCTGCCGGGTTCAAATATTCCAATTTGGCCAAAATATCGGCTCCCTTGATGCCCGCTTTCTCACTGTACCTGTGCAAACGAAGGATTGGTGTCCTTCCAATCAATTCCAATGCACTGTTTCTAATCTGTTCCATCGTTCATTTCCTCCATCTTTTCTTCTGATTCCGGCCCGATTATTTCACAAAAGCAGCGCCTTTGTTTTGATCAGACGACTTCATCCAGAAATACGCTTCCCATGGTTTGTATTTGCTTTAGCTTTGAGAGTCGGCATTCGGCCCGTTCCTCCCAAATTGTCTCTGCCAGCCGATATCCAAACAGCCATTCCGCCAGTTCTGCGATATCTGCGCTCAAAGTAATCCTCTCCTCGTTCGTGCCCGGCCTCTTTGCTTCCGCCCGACGCACTACACTGCCCTGACCTGTGATTTTCCAAACAAAATTCCCGCTATTTTCAGGAATTTGTCCATCCCGCACCGTAAGCTCCACTGTCAATTCCCCCTTTTCGGAAAGCCGAAATGCAGAAAGAAATGCGGATAAATCTGTGATTCTCGCCATGATGCGGGGTCGTTCGTTTCCCATTTGACACCATTTTCCATCGGCATACAGCAACCGCTGCTCCCTCTCTCTGCTTCCCCAAAAGGCTTGAAGGCCGACACAGACTCCACGGTCCATCAAATAATCCATACCCCCATGCTCACTTTCCAATTCCATAAGCAGATGTTTGACATATTCAGCATTTCGGATTGTAAACATGTCGTAATTTTTTTCCAGCCACTGTTCCATCCACGCACCGATTTTTTGACACTCTTTTTCGGATCCCATCACCGGTTTTCTTTCCAGATACGGTTCCATCTGCGGGTTTAAAAAGACTTCTTCTTTCTTTTCCACATACCGAAAGGAAAACGGATGATAAATTTCTTCCGCTGCGGGCATTAAAAATGCGAACGGCCGATGTTCCCGATTCATATCCAAAAGACCGCGTGTCAGAACCTCTCTCATATGGCCTTCATGTCTCCGGTCTCTCTTTGTTGCCACTCCCACGATATAATCCGCCGTCCACTGCGTATCCTTCCAGCGAAGCGCATAAGGATTCCGGTGCAGCATGGTTAAAATGGCATCCCCTTCCATCTTAACCAGGATTCGATTATTCTTTGTCTTTTCCCTGTAATAATAAGAAACAAATGCAGGCGAGTCTTCCGGGAAACACTGGTTCCAAAGAGGCTTGGATTTCATTTTTTCTTCCTCTGCCAGATAACGTATCTGATCATTCTTCCCTTTTCTATGTTCCATTATTTTTATCCCCTGTCTCCTTTTGTCTTACCAGGTATTTTCTCGAAAAGTCTGCTGGCTGATAGGACAATTTTGCCTTTCTCAATCCCATAATCCCCATATCATCTTCCCTATTTACCAACTCCACATCCGGGAACTCGTGGATCAAAAATTGCTGATTCATAGCTTGATAAAGACCCGGAATATCAGGGTCTGCCTTTTCTATGTGAATAACAGCCATACGCTCCAGCGGATTCTCACTGCCGATGGAAAAGGCCCTCAGGGTTCCATCTATGAAGATTCCTCCCATGCGAATGGGAAGCCGGAAACAATTGTGAAGTATGGAATGAATGCCGGTCACCTCATAATCCAGATGTCGTTCCACATCTTCTCCCTTTTTCTCCCTCCACAAATCCAAAAACTTCCACACACGTTCCTTATCGGAACAGTCCAGTCTGCGGTACACATATCGGCCTTCATATTGGCGCAGAAAGGAATTGAGGCGGTTTTTCTTTTTGTGCAGCTTTCTTCCGGAAAGCGTCCGCAGGGATTTTGCGCAATACAGATAATCTCTGGCATCTTCCTGTTCTTCCACCAGATATTCTTCTTCCGGCAGACACAGACATCGGACCGCTTCTTCGTCCGCCAGGTGAATCACCAGAGGTTTTCCCAGCACTTCGTTAAAATAGTTCTCTATGGCCGAAAAAGCGTCCTTCAAATCCTCTTCTCTGCAAAGCGGCATTGCCGAAAAATATTCTCCCCGTTCTTCCATCAGCCATAAAAGCGCCCGCCCTTCCCAAACTGCATATCTCACGTGATACATGTCCTTCCAAATAAAGCTCTCTAAAAAAACACTGTCGCAGGTCCGATTGGAGCGCATGGTATAGAATGGTATCATAATTTCCGCATCATCTGCCGTTAATTCCTTAAATATCAAACCCATCGGCTTCTCTCCTCACCACTTCTTCTATTTCTTTGGAATCCTATTCTTTGGAATCCTACTGTCACCAAACTAGTATCTCTTTTCTATTTAATTCCTATACATTTCTAATTCCTATTAATATAGTATGATATTGGGATTATAAAAAATATTCCCGGAAATGTCAAGCACATCTTTTATTTCCCAAAAATAGTAAACAATAAAAAACACAGTCCCATTTCCAAACTACTCGGAAATAGAGACCGTGTTCTTCTTTTCATACCATATTCAAATGATGTTAATCCAGTTCCAGGGCACCAGTATACAGCTGATAATATGTACCCTTGAGCTTGATAAGATCATCATGGGTTCCTCGCTCGATGATGCGTCCGTGATCCAATACCATAATCGCATCTGCATTCTGTACCGTAGACAGACGATGGGCGATAACGAATGTGGTACGGCCCATCATCAGCGCATCCATACCCTTCTGCACAATGGCTTCTGTATGGGTATCAATGGAGCTGGTTGCCTCATCCATGATCATAACCGGCGGATCTGCCACAGCCGCCCGGGCAATGGCCAACAGCTGACGCTGTCCCTGACTCAAGTTAGCACCATTTCCCGTGAGCATCGTATTATAGCCTTCCGGCAAACGCCGAATAAAATCGTCCGCTCCTGCCAGTTTGGCTGCCGCCATGCACTCCCCATCCGTAGCATCGAGATTACCATAACGGATATTTTCCATAACTGTACCGGTAAACAGGTTGGTATCCTGCAGCACGATGCCAAGGCTTCGCCGCAGATCGTCTTTCTTAATCTTATTGATGTTAATGCCGTCATAACGAATCTTTCCATCGGCAATATCGTAAAAACGGTTGATCAAATTGGTGATGGTTGTCTTACCAGCACCGGTAGAACCGACAAACGCCACTTTCTGCCCCGGTTTTGCATACAGGGATACATCATGCAGCACGATCTTTCCCGGTACATAAGCAAAGTCTACATCAAAGAAACGAACATCACCCTGCAGACGGGTATATGTAACCGTTCCATCGTGATGAGGATGTTTCCATGCCCACACACTCGTGCGTTCCTTGCATTCTTCCAGATTACCGTCTGCTTTCTCCTTGGCATTGACCAAAGTAACGTATCCTTCATCCTTTTCCGGCTCTTCATCCAGTAAAGTAAAAATACGCTGCGCACCAGCCAGACCCATGACAACCATGTTGACCTGGTTGGAAACCTGACCAATGGCTCCGGCAAACTTCTTCGTCATGTTGAGGAATGGCACGGCAATACTGATGCTTAAAGCCATTCCAGAAAGGCTCAGGTTCGGAGCGCCGTTTAGCAGCAGGCTGCCTCCCACCAAAGCCACAATTACATACATAACATTACCGATATTTCCCAGCAATGGCATCAAAATATTGGCATACCGATTGGCTTTTTCAGAATTTTCAAACAGCTGATCATTGACCTTATCAAAATCCGCCTTCGCACCTTCTTCATGGCAGAAAACCTTAATTACCTTCTGTCCATTCATCATTTCTTCCATAAACCCTTCTGTACGGGCTATGGTTACCTGCTGCTGAAGGAAATAACGGGAGGAATGGCCGCTGACATAACGGGTAACAAGCGTCATGATCACCACGCCGCAAACGACTACCAGCGCCAGCCAAATACTGTAATAAACCATGATGCCAAATACGGAAAGCAGAGTAACAGCAGAAATCACCAGCTGAGGCAAACTCTGACTGATCATCTGACGCAATGTATCAATATCGTTGGTATAATAACTCATGATATCGCCGTGATTATGGGTATCAAAGTAGCGTATGGGCAAATCCTGCATGTGATCAAACATCTTTTCACGCATTTTTGCCAGGGTTCCCTGGGTAATAATGGCCATCAGCTGCGTATAGCAAATTCCGGCTATCAAGCTGATCACATACATTGTTATCAGAATGGCCAACAGGGTAAAAATGCGTCCCGATGCGGAAGACCAATCTCCCGCCCGAAATGTCTCCTCTACCACCGCAATCGCATTCTGCATAAAAACGGATGGCATGGAGCTAACGATAGCATTAATTAAAATACAAACCAGTGTAATGGGCAAAAGCACCGGGTAAAACTGGAATACTGTGCGGATCAGGCGGCCAAGCACGCCCTTGGAGGCACGGCGCCCCCGCTCTGTGGAATTATTCGGCATCCTTGTCACCTCCTACTCGGTTCTGGGATGTATAGATTTCGCGGTAAACTTCACTGGATTTAAGCAGTTCCTCGTGATTTCCTATGGCACTGATTCGTCCGCCCTCCATCAGAATAATGCGATCCGCATCCTGTACACTGGCAATACGCTGTGCGATGATGATCTTTGTTGTTTCCGGAATAAATTCACGGAATCCCTTTCGGATCAAAGCATCGGTACGGGTATCTACCGCACTGGTGGAATCATCCAGAATCAAAATCTTTGGCTTTTTCAACAGGGCACGGGCGATACAAAGACGCTGCTTCTGACCGCCGGATACATTGCTTCCTCCCTGCTCAATCCAAGTATCATACTTATCCGGGAACTGCTGGATAAACTCATCCGCCTGAGCCAGACGACAAGCCTCCTCCATCTCAGCATCCGTGGCTTCCGGATTTCCCCACCTTAAGTTATCCTTAATAGTACCGGAAAACAGTACATTCTTTTGAAGCACTACAGCTACCTGGTTACGCAGTGTTTCCAAGTCATATTTGCGGACATCCGCACCGCCGACTTTTACACATCCTTCCGTCACATCATACAGACGAGGGATCAGCTGAATCAGAGATGACTTGGAAGAACCGGTTCCTCCAAGCACACCGATGATCTCACCGGATTTAATATGCAAATTAATGTCGGCAAGTGCCATACGCTCTGCTTTCTTGGAATATTTGAAATTGACATTATCAAAATCAATGGAACCATCTTTTACTTCCGTCAAAGCATTTTCAGGACTCTTCAATGTACTTTCTTCCTTCAGCACTTCCACGATACGTTCTGCCGATTCCATGGACATGGTAATCATAACAAATACCATGGACACCATCATTAAGCTCATCAGAATCTGGAAACTATATGTAAGCATGGAAGACATCTGACCAACATTCAGATCCAATCCCTGGCTGGTAATAACCGTATAAGAACCATAGGACATAACGAAAACCATACCCGCATAAACACAAAACTGCATCATCGGGCTGTTGATGGCCATGATACGCTCTGCGCGGGTGAAATCCTTCTGCACATCCTCCGCAGCAGCTCCGAACTTCTTCTTTTCATAGTTCTCACGCACATAGGATTTTACCACACGCATGGCCTGAACATTTTCCTGAACAGAATCATTCAGTGCATCGTATTTGCGGAATACACGGCGGAACAGCGGTGTCGCCGCACGGATAACCAAGAACAATCCGATGGCCAAAAGCGGAATCGTAAACAGGAAAATCATTGCCAGACGGCCGCCCATGACAAATCCCATGACAAATGAGAAAATCAGCATCAGCGGACAGCGGATGGCCACACGGATGATCATCATATAAGCCATCTGCACATTGGTAATATCGGTCGTCAGACGGGTCACCAAACTGGAGACAGAAAACTTATCAATGTTTTCAAATGAATAATCCTGAATCTTATAAAACATATCCTTACGCAGGTTACGCGCAAAACCGGCAGAAGCCGTGGCACAAGTGGCGCCTGCTGCGCCGCCGAAAACCAACGAAATAATGGACATAGCAATCAAAGCTACTCCATACTGGGCAATGACACTCATGGAGCAGCCTGCCTGCATCTCATTGACGAGATTGGCGATCAAAAATGGAATCGCACATTCTAAAATAACCTCTACCGTTACCAGAAGAGGCGTCAGGATCGAAGCCTTCTTATACTGACGAATGCTTCGGGCCAAGACTCTTATCATTGGTCACATCCTCCTTTTCCCTTCATTTCTCTGCATTCCTCAAAAGCTCATTGCTCTTTTTCAGGAAATACCATATTTTTTTGTTCTGCTTCGAACTTTTTTGAGGTCACATATGCACACGTTTCGCCCTCCCAATCGTCCAAATTGCACAACATCTGCGCTGCCATTTCCTTAAACAGCTGTATCTGACCATCGGAAAGTCCCCGCGTCAGCATCCGGTCCGTCTCCCTCAGACAGGCAGAAACCTGGGCATCCAGCTGGACAGCTCGCTGCGTCGGAACCAGACTTTTCAGCCTTGCATCACTGGCAACACTTTCCCGCCGAATGATTCCGTTTTTTTCCAACAGCTGCAAGATTCCTGTCGCAGTCGAACGACTCAGTCCAAATACGCTCTCAATGTCCCGCTGAAAAACCGGTCCTTCCTGGCAATGATTCAGAATATAATAAATTACCCGGCTCTGCACTGCAGTAATTCCCAAATTCATCAGCATGGCATTCAGCCGTGCTTTAACTTTATGCGACAATAGATTGATCCATGCGCCGCAGTCTTTCTCCACCATTTTCCACCTCCCATTTGAATACAAACCATTTTATATTGTTTGGATACGAACAGTATAATACACCATTTTTATATTATTGTCAAGAGTTAGCCCTGGATTTCTGCAATATTACTTTTTTATCCATCATTTCCAAATGATTATCGTGCATTTATACTGTATATATTGCGAACCTTCTCCAGAATCATAAAAGGCCCTTGAAAATCTGCATTTTACAGATTTTCAGGGGCCCTAAAATCTTTTACATTATGAGATTACATTCCCATCTGTTTCGCTACTTCTTCTGCGAAGTTTTCTTCTTTCTTTTCCATACCTTCGCCCGTCTCAAAACGGATAAACTTCTTGATTGTAATCTTAGCATTATTTGCCTTGGCAACCTCTGCCACATATGCACTTACAGACTGCTTTCCGTCTTCTGCTTTTACATAGGTCTGATCCAGCAGACAAATTTCTTTTAACTCCTTATTGATACGGCCTTTTACCATACCAGCGATAATCTTATCATTTGCATCCGGCTTTTCCTGCTTTGCAGCGGCTGTCAAAATTTCTTCTTCCTTAGCCAGGTAATCCGCATCTACTTCGCTTCTATTTGTATACAGAGGCTTCAGAGCTGCTGCCTGCATTGCCACATTCTTAGCCATTTCTTTGACGGCATCATTAACAACGTCCGTTTCCACATCTACTAAAACGCCGATCTTTCCGCCAGCATGAATATAGGAAGCGATGAATCCGTTTTCTTCTTTCAGCTGTGTAAAACGACGTATGTTCATGTTTTCACCGATTACAGAAATCATGGAAGATAACTTTTCTTTCACTGTCATGGTTGGATCCAATTCCCAAGCTTCGGCCATAAATCCATCCATATCGGAAGCAGTTGTCTTTACCGCCTGAGCAGCTACTTCTGCCACATAAGTCTGGAACTTTTCATTTTTTGCCACAAAGTCTGTTTCAGCATTTACTTCTACGATAACTGCACTCTTTTCATCCTCTGTCAGACAGGTAGCTACGATACCTTCTGCTGCGATACGTCCTGCCTTCTTCTGTGCTCCCGCCAATCCCTTTTCACGCAAAAATTCAACAGCCTTATCCATATCTCCTTCTGTCGCTGTCAACGCCTTCTTGCAATCCATCATGCCAGCGCCAGTCATTTCTCTTAATTCTTTTACCATACCTGCTGTAATAGCTGCCATTGTTCCTACCTCCAAATTTGATTTTATCCTGTTTTTATATCACAGCATTCCCCAGCTCCTTTTTTCAAAGAAGTTGGGGAATGAACACATTCTTACTCTTCTGCTGTTGTCTCTTCAGCGGCTTCTTCCATCATTTCTTCTTCAACGTCAGAAACAGCCTCGCCCTGATTTGCTTCGATCACAGCGTCTGCCATCTTGGAAACAATCAGTTTTACGGCTCTGATGGCATCATCATTGCCTGGAATTACATAATCCAATTCTTCCGGATCACAGTTTGTATCTGCAATACCAATAAGCGGAATACCCAGCGTATGAGCTTCCTGTACACAGATTCTCTCCTTCTTAGGATCTACTACGAAAATAGCATCTGGAAGTCTCTTCATATTCTTGATACCGCCCAAGTTCTTTTCCAGCTTATCCCATTCTTTCTTTAATGCGATAACTTCCTTCTTTGGCAGAACATCAAATGTTCCGTCTTCGGACATGGTCTCAATTTCCTTTAAACGCTCGATTCTGCTCTGAATGGTCTTGAAGTTTGTCAGCATACCGCCCAGCCATCTCTGATTTACATAGTACATACCGCATCTTTCAGCCTCTGTAGCCACTGCATCCTGAGCCTGCTTCTTTGTTCCTACAAACAGAATCGTACCGCCTTCTGCTGCGATATCAGATACTGCCTTGTAAGCTTCATCTACTTTACCCACAGATTTCTGAAGGTCAATGATATAGATACCATTTCTTTCTGTGTAGATGTATGGAGCCATCTTAGGGTTCCATCTTCTTGTCTGGTGTCCGAAATGTACACCTGCTTCCAGCAACTGCTTCATTGAAATAACGCTCATATTCTTTCTCCTTTTTGGTTTTCTAGGGTCATGCATCATGCCCTGATCTTCTGCATATTTCACCCCCAGGGGACCATATGGCACCGTCCTGTTCATCCATATGCATGTTTAATCGCTTCCGTCCGGATATTCATGGACATCGCTTCCGCCCAATCCGTTCGGACTGCAGTGTCAAATTTCAACCGTTTTATAATAGCACAACCGGGCAGGAAAAGTCAACCCCTTTTCCTGCCCGAATCTCAGCAATCCTATAAATCCTTAATTGCAAATTCATGCAATTTACTTTTCCATCGCCTTTCTCTTAAGCTCGTCAAATACCACATCGTTCAGAACTTTTATATAGGTTCCCTTCATCCCTGATGATCTGGATTCGATCACGCCGGCGCTTTCAAATTTTCTAAGCGCATTGACAATGACAGAACGGGTAATCCCCACTCGGTCTGCAATCTTGCTGGCCACCAGAATTCCCTCGTTTCCGTCCAGTTCCCCGAAAATATGCATGATAGCTTCCAGCTCTGAAAAACTCAGCGTACTGATCGCGGAACGGACAATCTGTACCTTTCTGTTCTCCTCCGCATTCTCTTCGTTGACCGAACGCATCATTTCCAGCCCCACCACAGTGGTGCCGTATTCGCTTAAAATAATGTCATCAATGGTATATCCATCCTTGCATTTGTAAATAAACAGGGTTCCCAAGCGTTCTCCCGCGATATCAATCGGAGTGACGATCGCCTGGTATGAGGATACTTCATTTTCCGAAAATCCCAGCGTAGCCAGGTTTACATTTTCCTTTGTAGACAAGATGCTGAGCAGACGCTCATTCAGCATCGGATCAATAAATCCACCCACTTCGTTTTGAATCAATTCATGAATTTCTTCTATTTCTTCCCTGGAACTGATTCCAAGTACCTTTCCCTTCTTGCTGAAAACCAGGATATTGGAATCCAGAATATCACTGAGCACTTCACAAATATCATTAAATACCACCTTGCTGGTGCTGCTGTTATGCAGAAGTTTATTGATCTTTCTTGTCTTATCCAATAATTGTACGCCCATCTTATTCCTCCTTTGGAAATTTTCCAATGAATCTCCACGATTTTGTCTCTGTGTCAATTCTATCATATATTTTTCCAACTAACAAGAGGATTTCGTCAAATTTGTCAGAAAATTTATTTTTATACAGCCATTTCCCGCCGGAAAAATACTAAGTTTCAAAATTATTTTTCTTCGTTTTTTTCTGTTTTATTTTCCACGTATCCGCAATTTTCATCGGCGCAGACTATTTTGTTGCCCTTTTCCACCATATAGCCGCCGCACTGGGGACATTTTTTGGAAACTGGCTTCGCCCATGACATGAAACTGCATTCCGGGTTATTCTCACATCCATAATAGCGTCTTCCCTTTTTCGTCTTTTTAATGACGATCTCTTTTCCGCACTGGGGGCAGGGCACTCCTATTTTCTCCAAATATGGTTTCGTGTTGCGGCATTCCGGAAATCCGGGACAAGCAAGGAATTTTCCATGGGGTCCGTACTTCACTACCATATTTCGTCCGCACAGATCACAGATAACATCTGTCACCTCATCCTCCACTTTCACCTCTGCCAATTCTTCTTCAGCTTTTTTTACGGCTTCATCCAAATCCGGATAAAAATTGCTCACCACGGTTTTCCAATTCACACTGCCGACGGCCACCATATCCAGAAGGGATTCCAGATTGGCAGTAAATGTGACATCCACAATGCTGCTGAAGGACTGCTTCATGATGTTATTGACCACTTCACCCAATTCTGTGACATATAGATTTTTGTTTTCCTTAATAATATATCTTCTGGCCAAAATGGTCGTAATCGTCGGAGCATATGTGGACGGACGTCCGATTCCCAGTTCTTCCAGCTCCCTTACCAGCGATGCTTCTGTGTAATGGGCAGGAGGCTGCGTAAAATGCTGCTTCGGATCAAACGATTCCGGCTTCAATACAGATTCTTTCGTCAGCTTTCTTACCGCTGCATTATTCTCCACTTTTTCATCATCCATATAAACGGCCATAAAACCATCGAATACCAATTTGGATGCGGAAGAGGTAAAACGGTACTTTCCGGCATCGATCTTGGCCTGAATCGTCTCATAGCGGGCATTCTGCATCCGGCTGGCAGTGAACCGCTTCCAGATGAGCTGATAAAGGCGAAACTGGTCTCTGCTCAGGGATTCCTTTACTTTGACCGGTGTCAGGGCTATATTCGTGGGCCGGATCGCTTCATGGGCATCCTGAATTTTCGCCGTATTTTTTTTATCATTTTCCTCCACAGCCGTATACTCTTCTCCATAATTTTCACGGATAAAATTCCTTGCGGAAGCATCCGCTTCCTCGGCAATTCTTGTGGAGTCCGTTCTCAGATACGTGATAATACCGATCGTACCCTCTCCTTTGATATCCACACCTTCGTATAATTGCTGTGCCAGACGCATGGTTTTCTGGGTGGAAAAGTTCAGCACATTGGCTGCTTCCTGCTGAAGCGTACTGGTTGTAAACGGCAGCGGGGCCTTTTTCGTTCTCTCACCTTTTCTGATTTCTTTGATCTGAAAGGTTTCCTGCTCCAGTTCCTTTAAGATCCCGTCCAGCTGCTCTTTATTCTCAATGGCGACCTTCTTATCCCCTTCTCCGTAGAATTTCGCATCCAGGGGCTTCTTTTCCCCGTCCACCTGAAGATGCACGTCCAGCGTCCAGTACTCTTTTGGAATAAATGCCGCGATCTCTTCTTCCCGGTCACAGATAATTCGCAGCGCCGCCGACTGAACACGGCCGGCACTCAATCCCCTTTTTACTTTTTCCCAAAGCAGCGGACTGATCCGGTACCCCACCATACGGTCCAGCATACGGCGCGCCTGCTGCGCATTTACCAGATCCTGATTGATTCCTCTGGGCTGCTTAATGGATGCCTTTACTGCGTTCTTTGTAATTTCATTAAACGTGATTCTATGGATATCCTTTCCTTCCAGCTTCAAAGCCTGTGCCAAATGCCAGGAAATGGCCTCCCCTTCGCGGTCCGGGTCAGTTGCCAGAAAAACCTTATCGGCTTTCTTTACCTCTTTTCTGAGCTTTGCAAGGATCTCCCCCTTTCCGCGTATGGTAATATATTTTGGCTCATATCCATGTTCCACATCTATTCCGAGCTGACTTTTCGGCAAATCCCTCACATGGCCATTGGATGCCATGACTTCGTAATTGCTGCCTAAAAATTTTTTAATAGTTTTCACTTTGGCGGGTGATTCCACGATAACCAGATACTTTGCCATCGCTTCTCCTTTCTACTGCTGAAAAAACGAATCTTCTATTCCTCTTTTGGCACTTTGCCTAAACGTTACTCACTATAATACAAGTTCTCTGGAATGGCAAGCATTTTTTTAATTTTCTTTGTTTTCATTTTCTCCAAAATTATGAAAATTTTATAAACGAATAGTAATTTTTTGCCGGTTGTCTTACATAGTTTTTGATCTCTAACTGGAGCAATGCTTCCATCAGAGCCGATATGGGAAGTCCCGTTTCATAAAGCAACTGTTCCACGTGTTTCTCTTCTGGTCCCAGGTACCCCAATACGAATTCTTCCATGGATGACAACGCTTCTTTTTTTAACGTTTGATTCAAATTTTTTTTATCTTCCATATGAAAACAGGAAAGGATATCTTCCGGTTTCGTCAAAATCTGTGCTCCGCTTTTGATCAGCTCATTGCATCCGCTGCTGATGGGATCACAGATCCTCCCCGGCAGGGCAAATACCTCCCGTCCCTGGTCCAGAGCCAGATCCGCCGTAATCAGCGATCCGCTTTTCTCCCTGGCTTCTATCACAAGGACACAGTCCGCCATGCCGCTGATGATGCGGTTCCGCAATGGAAATAATCCGGGAACCACTTTTTGGCCGTCAAACTCGGATAAGATGGCGCCGCGTTTCTGGATTTCCATATACATCCCAATATTTTCCCGCGGATAGCATACATCCACGTTGGACGCCAGCACCGCGAAGGTGGAATGGCTTCCATCCAATGCCCCTCTGTGACCTGCCGCATCGATTCCTACAGCCATGCCGCTGACTATGGAAAATCCGGCATTTGCCAAGACTCTTCCGAAATAACGCGCCGCTTCTCTTCCGTATTCTGTACACTGCCTGGCGCCCACAATCGCTGCACAAGGCCTATGGAACGTTTCCATGCTTCCCTTCACGTACAGACCGCAGGGCGGATCGTAGATTTCCTTCAATCGTTCCGGATAGTTGGGATCATCCCTGGACAAAAAGGTGATTCCTCTTTGAGACAGCCGCTCCATGCCGCTGACTATCTTGTGTGCATCTTTTTTTGCAGTATACCAGCTTTCCACCAGACGCGACGGCAGGATTTTACATGCTTCCATCTCCGTTTTGCCGGCCCGGAAAATCCCCTCCGGCTCCTCAAAATAGTCCAGCAATTTTTTGATCCGAACACTCCCCAAACCATCTATATGGCACAGCCAATACCAATATTCTTTCTTTGTCATACGCTGCCTCCCCAATATTTTTGATCCACCTCACGATAGCTGATCGCCTCCGCCAAATGGGAGGAATGAATCGTTTCCTCTCCATCCAAGTCGGCAATCGTTCTGGCCACTTTCAATATTTTCTCATAGGATCGCGCACTGAGCTTCATACAGGAAAACGCCTGTTCCATCAAGGCTCTTCCCTTTTCGTCCAGAATACAATACTGCTTTACTTTTTTTCCGCTTAATTGGGAATTGAAAAGAAATGTCTCTTTTTCATACCTTTTTTTCTGGATCTCCATGGCCTTCTCCACGCGTGCCCGGATACTGGCTGATCCTTCTTCCTTGTTCTTCTTCACCAAATCCTCATATTCCACCTGCGGTGTTTCCACACAAATATCAATCCGATCCAAAAGGGGCTTGGAAATCCGTCCAAGATATCTGCGGATCTCTGATTCGCTGCAGCGGCATTTGGTACGATCGGGATAATAACCGCACTTACATGGATTCATGGCGCATATCAGCTGAAAATCCGCCGGATATGTATATGTCCCATATACTCTGGATATCACCACTCTTCTGTCTTCCAGTGGCTGCCGCAAAATTTCCAGCGTCTCTCTCTGAAATTCAGGAAGCTCATCTAAAAATAAGATGCCTTTTCCTGCCAGGCTGATTTCTCCCGGCTTCGGCGTCCTTCCCCCTCCCACCAGGGATACGGCCGACATGGTGTGATGCGGATTCCGAAACGGCCGTTTTGTAATCAAGGCTTCTCCCGCTGGCAAAAGCCCCGCTATACTGTATACTTTCGACAGCTCCACACTTTCCTGCAGTGTCAGGGCAGGAAGGATCGTAGGAATCCGTTTCGCTGCCATGGTTTTTCCCGACCCCGGAGGGCCAATATAGAGCAGATTATGGAACCCGGCCGCCGCCACCTCCGCTGCCCGTTTTACCGTCTTCTGACCATTTATTTCTGTGAAATCCATGGAATATTCCATATTTTGCTTTAAAAGCTCTTCCCCATTTATCTTCACCGGAGTCCGCTCATCCAGTGTTTTTAAATAGTTTACTGCTTCCGTCAGACTGGACACACCGTAGGAGGCGATTCCGCTGACAATCGCCGCCTCCCTGGCATTTTCCCCGGGTACCATCACTGTTTGTATCCCGCTTTCTTCCGCACACGAAGCCAGGGACAGTACACCGCGGATCCCCTTCAGAGAACCATCCAGACTCAGCTCTCCCGCAAACAGAATTCCATCCACCTCTTCCTTTGTCAGATAGCCTGCTGCCCGCAATAACGCGACTGCAATCGGCAGATCAAATCCATTTCCCTGTTTTCTTAAATTGGCCGGAGAAAGATTCACAGTGATGCGGCTGGGCGGAATCACAAAACCGGAATTTCGAAGAGCGGTTCTCACCCGTTCTCTGGCCTCCTTTACCTCTGCTCCCAGATACCCCACCATATCAAACGATGGCAGGCCATTGCTGATATCCGCCTCCACCTGCACCAAAACGCCCTCAATTCCTACCACTGCTGCACTGATTACCTTACCAAACATCACGTTTCCTCTTTTCTATCACCATATTCTTTTTTGAAAGGGCAATGGGCGCAGATCGCCCATTGATGGCCCTAATAAAATACTTTCACTCTTTCCTGGGATCTGTCATGATAATAATTGAATTGCAAATAGAATTGTTTTCCGCATTTTCCTGCAAAACATTTTGCTGAAGAACACTCTTTTCTTTTTTATTCTTTCTAATAAAGCAGCCCCGCTTTACTGCCCATCAGCAGAAAAGCAGCGGCTATTTTATCAAGCGGATATTCATAGTCCGCCCCATAATCAGAAAACCGTTTCGCGGCCGGACAAGTCCCTGGCTTATTGCTCTGTGCAATACTTCCCTGATTCCATTAAAGTCCTGCCATCCAGTGATACCAGGCGAACGATGCCGTCTTCAAAAATCATGTAGCTGTTTTCACTTCCGCCTTTCGGAATGGATACCGAACCCGGATTCAAAAACAGATACCCATCTTTTTCTTTCATCTCGGGGATGTGGGTATGGCCATACAGAAAACAGCTTCCCTTTTTCAGCGGCGGCATATGCCCTTCATGGAAGATATGACCATGGGTCGCGTATAGAATGGTATCTCCCACTGCAAAGACAGCATAATCGGACAGGATCGGAAATTCCAGTACCATTTGGTCCACTTCGGAATCACAATTTCCGCGAACGCAGAAAATCCTGTCTTTTAAACCATTCAAAATCGGAATCAATTCCTTTGGCGCATATCCCTCGGGCAAATCATTTCTGGGACCGTGATACAAAAGATCTCCCAGAAGAATCAGACGCTGCGCCCCTTCTTTCTCAAATCGATCGGCCAGTTTCGCGCCAAAATATGCGGAACCGTGAATGTCCGATGCAATCATCCATTTCATTGCTTTGCACCTCCAGTCAAGCGGATATTCGCCATCCGCTTCGCTACTTGCTCATAACCGAAGAGCCGGTTACGATTCTATGCCCAATTTCTTCAGTTCTTCCACAGCCGCCTGATGGCTGGTCACATGGATGGTCCGCATTCCAAGCTTCCGTGCCGGTGGAAGATTTTCTGCCGTATCATCCAGAAAAACGGCCTCCTGGGGCCGGATACCATATTTCTGAATCAGGCGTTCATAAATCTGTATCTCTGGTTTGATGTATTGAACCTCATAGGAAATCACACCGCCATCGATATAATGAAGGAAACGGAAATTCGTTCTGGCATAACCAAACAATGTTCTTCCATAGTTAGACAGAACATATACCTTATATCCCTTGGCCTTCAGACTCTGTATCCATCCTACGGCATAGCCGCACTCATATACCAGGTCCTCCAGATTGGAAAAAACCTGATCCATTTCGACGGAATACTCCGGCAGCAAATCCCGGCATTTTTGTTCCACATTTTTATCCCCCAGAACTCCTCGATCAAATTCCTGCCACAGGGGATTTTCAAATACCGCCTGCCCTATTTTTCCGCATACCTCATCAGAGAATCCCAAGCGACGAAGATATCCCTTCCAGTCATACCTTGCCAGTACATTTCCAATGTCAAAAATAATCGTATTAATCATATCTACCTCTTATTCTGCGGTCCGGCACTGCTGGCCGCGTATACCCTGCAGCCTTTCTGCTTCAGCC
This sequence comes from Candidatus Fimimorpha excrementavium, assembly GCA_018710785.1. Taxonomy (GTDB): domain Bacteria; phylum Bacillota; class Clostridia; order Lachnospirales; family Lachnospiraceae; genus Fimimorpha; species Fimimorpha excrementavium. The sequence continues at coordinate 28,584 of DVJD01000116.1, read as the reverse complement.
GCCGGGACAGGACCTGCCGGACGATACCTTTGTTTTCCACTCCAGTATAGCACCCACTTCCCCCAAAGTCCATCCTTAATGATCAAATTCCGGCATATGTCCGCGATAGCGATAGGGCAGCATCTGCCTTTGCAGTTTGGGATTGATTCGTCCTTCCACCGCAATGGTATCCACAAATAATTTCCAAAGGTCTCTGTAGTCCTCCTTCCCATCGGTATCTCCCTGCCGTTCCCCTTCCATTTTTTGGAATACGGACCTCCACTCCTCTTTCTTCAATTTCATAAGAAACCACGGTTTTCCCGCCGGATGCACCACCGCCACGCCGCGGTTTTCATCATAAATCAGAAAATTTTCCGGATTCAGCCGGTCAGAAAAATGATCGGCAATGGTTGGCAGAACATGATTCTTCGGATTAATCTTAGCGGCATAGATTCCGTTTGGCATTTTCTCAAACCGCAGAAATTCCACGATGAAATGGCTTTCATTCCCCACAAACCTCGTCAGTTCAAATGCGCGGGCCATATCCCGATCCTGCAGCATATCCAGGGCCCGTCTTCCATAAGCGAATCCTTTTATTAAAAAGCGATACATAATATCGGCTTTTTCCGGATCACAGCTTAAATAAATCTGATACAGGCGGCCAAAATATTCCTCCGACAATGTTCGTTTGACAGATCGTATCACTTTTTCTGCCTTTATCTCTTCTCTTTCCACTTCCCGATAATCACAGAATAATTCCCTCTGGCAGGTTTCCAAAAGTTCCAGGCGAACCTGGCTGTGATCTTTTTGGCACCACGCATCATAGATTCCGCACAGAATCGTTTCAAAATCATCCGCACATAAAAGCACCAGCATCTTCTCTCCCTCTCTTCGTCACAATATTACACAGAAAAGCTGTCTTCCTCTCTTTCACATCTGCCCGCTCAATGCCTTCCATCCATCCTCCTCTGCCGGTTCTGCGGTCAGACTCTGGTCATCAAAAAGGGACAGCTGCCGGTAGGAGGACGTGTTGGAAATTTCCCAGTTCTTTTTTTGCTCGGTATAGGTCAGCTGATTTGTGATATAATTTTCTTCCATGCGGACGGGATGCATCATCTTTCCATTGCATGTGATAAAATACTGGGCGCGTTTCAATACGACTCCCATCTTTTTTAAAGCCGGAAAATCCAGCTTTCCTATCTTCCTTGCCCGCAGAATCCTCTGAGCGCTTTTTACTCCGATGCCCGGAACCCGAAGCAGCGTACGATAGCTGGCCCATCCCACTTCCACTGGGAAATATTCCAGATGCCGCACGGCCCAATCGCACTTTGGATCCAGAAAAATGTTAAAATTCGGCCGTTCTTCCGATAAAAGCTCCCTGGCCTGAAATCCATAATACCGAAGCAGCCAGTCTGCCTGATACAGACGATGCTCCCGAAGAAGCGGAGGACCTCCCGGAAGAGCCGGAAGAGCCTCATCCTGTACCATGGGAATATAAGCGGAATAAAATACTCGTTTTAAATCATAATTGGCATACAAAGCTTCTGCCACCGATACGATCTGAAAGTCGCTCTCCGGCGTGGCGCCTATGATCATCTGGGTACTCTGTCCTGCCGGAACAAACGACGGGGCATGGGAAGGTACCGGCCATTCTTTTTTCTGATTCTGAATCCCCAGCTGTATCTGACGCATCGGTTTCAAAATCGTTTTTCTCGTCTTCTGCGGAGTCAGACGCCTCATCCCTTCTGAGGTAGGCAGCTCCAGATTGACGCTCATGCGGTCCGTCAGATATCCTATCTGCTGGATCACTTCCGGCGCCGCCCCCGGTATCCCCTTCACGTGAATGTATCCATTAAAGTGATATTGGGTGCGCAGTTTATACAGCACTTCGTACATCAGTTCCATCGTATAAGTGGGATTCTTCAGAACTCCCGAGCTCAAAAAAAGCCCTTCAATATAATTGCGTTTATAAAACTCCATGGTCAGGGTACAGATCTCATCGGGTGTGAATGTCGCCCGCTCGGTATCCCGGGATATTCGGTTTACACAGTACTTACAGTCAAAAATACATTCATTCGTCATCAAAATCTTAAGAAGGGAGATACACCGCCCATCCGCCGCAAAACTGTGACAGATCCCGGCCGACACAGCGCTTCCAATCGCTCCCTTGACGCCTTTCCTTTCAACTCCGCTGGATGTACATGCCACATCATACTTGGCGGCATCTGCCAAAATTCTAAGTTTCTCTGACAGCGCCATACTTTCTGCAATCCTCATACTTCGCCTCCGAACATACGTTTGTTTCTTTGATTATACCATTGCTTTCCCTAAAAAGCAAGACTTATTCGAAAATATGTTCGATTCGTCAAATCTTCCCCTCTCGCATGCAGAGCGGTGATATTCAGCGGACTGCAGAAAAAATGAGGATGCTGCAGATTCGTGATATACATCGCATCGTCACAAATTCTGCAGCACCCTCATCCCGTCAAAACCGCTTTTCCAGCCAGGAAAGAATATCGTCATAAACCTCTTCTTTCCCCACTTCATTCAGCAGTTCGTGGCGCATCCCATCATATAATTTTATTTCCAAATCCCGGATTCCCAGGCTGACAAACTGTTTATATACTTTTTCTACCCCTTTTCCGTAATCTCCCACCGGATCTTCTTTGCCGGATGCCAGAAAGACGGGAAGCAGCTTTGGAATTCTGTCAAAATATTTTTTGGATGCCAGCTCAGCCAGTATCAAAAAGAAATCACTGCAGGCCCCTGCTGAAAACTGGAACTGACACAGCTCATCCTGTTCATATTCATCCACCGCTTTTGTGTCCCTGGATAGCCAGTCGTGGGGCGTTCTGGCATCTGGTATTTTTCGATTCATGGAACCCAGCATCAGTTCGTACAGCAGGCGGCTGCGGAAACGCTTTCCCTTGATTTTTCCGATCACGGCTGCCAGAGCTTTCCCCGCTGCTGCCTCCGCAAATGTATAACTTCCCGTACCCAAAAGTATGACGCCATTGATCCGGTTTCCAAATACGGTCATATATTTTCTGGCAAAAAAAGAGCCCATGCTGTGCCCCAGAAGGATAATCGGAATTCCCGGGTATCTTTTTCTGGCATAACGTGTAATCTGATACATATCCCGGATCACAAGATTGCTTCCATCCTGATCTGAAAAATATCCTCGGTCTTCCGCCTCTTTTGCGGAGTATCCATGTCCCAGATGGTCGTGTCCGATCACAGCAATCTGATGTTCATTTAAAAAACGGGCAAATGCTTCATATCGCCGAATATGCTCAATCATTCCATGGGCAATCTGCACGACAGCCTTCGTCTGTCCCTCTGCCAGCCAATGGTTGCAGTATAACTGATCTTTTCCGTTTCGTGACTTGATATAAAATTCTTCTTTTCTCATGGACTGCTCCTTTCCCGTTTGTATCATCAAAATGCTTCTTTTTTAGTATACTGACAGACCTTTTGTTTGTCAATGGACCATTCTTTCCGCAATTTGTTTACTGCATATACCGCTTCATCTTTGCCAGCGCGCCCTTTTCTATTCTGGATACGTAGGATCTGGATATCCCCAGAGCCTTTGCAATTTCTCTCTGCGTATATTCATCACTTCCGAATAGTCCATACCGAAACCGGATCACCTTTTTTTCTTTATCAGAAAGACAGGTTTCATATGCCTCATATAGTTTTTTCAGATCTTCCTTCATGGCCACCAGCTCAGAAATTTCCCGCTCATCCATTTCAATGACATCCATCAGGTTGATCTCATTGCCTTCTTTATCCGTTCCAATCGGTTCATATAAGCTCACTTCCCGACTTCGTTTTTTTTCACTCCGCAAAAGCATTAAAATCTCATTGTCAATACATTTGGCAGCGTAACTGCTCAGCTTATTCCCTCTGTCCGGATTAAATGTATTGACTGCTTTGATCAGCCCTATCGTACCGATGGAGAGCAGATCGTCCATTTCTTTATCCGTAAATGCGTATTTCTTTATGATATGGGCCACCAGCCGCATGTTATGCTCGATTAAAATGTCCCTCGCTGTTTGGTCACCCTCCTTCAGCAGCTTCAGATATTCCCTTTCTTCGGCACTCGTCAATGGTTTTTTAAATGTCTTCAAATAAAGCCACCTGCGACACGCATTTATAACAGTCTATGCGTTTCAGGCGGCTTAAGTGCTTTTACACTTTTTATTTTATCAATACGGGCAGCATTCTATTCCTTTTTTCCATCGCGAAACTTCCGGTCCTCTGCACCTACAGCGTCACCGATATTTCCTCCTCTGCCTCTTCTTTCATGACCTCGATCTGCTCCGGATCTGCCATGGGCAAATCCATAAGAGAGCTGACTCCGAAACTTCTCAAAAATTCTTCCGTCGTCGCAAATAAAATGGGCTTTCCCGGGGCATCCATCCGTCCAACTTCTTCAATCAAATCATATTCCACCAATTTATTGATCGCATGGTCGCTTTTTACCCCGCGGATCCTCTCAATTTCAGATTTTGTAATGGGCTGCTTATATGCCACAATGGAAAGGGTCTCCAAAAGCGCATCCGTCATAACGTGCTTTTTCGGCTGCGCGGCAATCCGAATCAGATATTCATAATATTCTGCCTTCGTACAAAGCTGAAGGCTGTCTTCCAATTCAATCATATGTATTCCCCTGCCGGAATCTTCGTACTCTTTCATCATTTCCTCCGCCAGGGTTCTGACTTGTTCCTCCGCAAGTCCCAGCGCCGCCGCAATCTGCGAAATACGGACGGAACGCCCCATGGTAAACAGGATTCCTTCAATCACTGCTTTCCAATTTTTTTCTTCTGCCATAGTTGTCTCTTCCCCTCTATCAATCATACTGTTCCATATCTTCTTTTGTAATCTGATTTGGGCAATCTTCATTCCAGGTCAGATCAATCCGGGCAAACGTCTCTTCCTGGTTTACCAGCAGCCGCCCGATTTTAATCAATTCCAGACATGCCAGAAAAGTGACCACCACATCGGTCTTCGTATGCTGGGATTCCAGAAGCTGCTGAAAGGAAAATCTCCTGTGAGCTTTGGCATAATCAAAAATATACCCCAGCTTATCGGAAAGACGGACCGGATCCCGTTTAATATTCCCAAACTTGCTTCGAATCGGATCAATCTTATCCATCTGTCTGCGCATTACCATCTGAAAAACATCCTGGAGTTTCTGAAGCGTAATCCCATCCAGAAGCCGGTCCAAATCCACCGGTTCCTCATAGGCTGCCACTTCTTTTGGCACTGTGGGTGTTTTATAGAGACTTCGGTCCGCATCCAAGTAGAGATCTTTCAGTTCCTGCGCCATGGATTTGTATAATTTGTATTCCACCAACCGGGCAACCAGTTCTTCTCTGGGATCGATTTCTTCCCCTTCCTCATCCTTCTCTGCCGGAAGCAGCATTTTCGCTTTTATGGAAAGAAGCGTCGCAGCCATCACAAGAAAATCGCTGACAAGATCCAGGTCTTCCTTCTCCATCTGCCTGACATATTCCATATACTGATCGGTAATCTGAGCAATGGGAATATCGTAAATGCTGACTTTATTCTTATCGATCAGGTGCAGCAGCAGATCCAGCGGACCTTCAAAGGTATCCAGCTTCACCGATAACTTCATAAATTCCTCTCCTCTCAAATCCCGTGTTTCACCTCCAAGGGACATTGATGCCGCCTTCCGTTTGGGGTGAAATTTCATATTTTTCTGCTCTCCAGTATACCATGCCTGATTTTTTTGCTCAAGGGGCGTTTAAGGTTACAATGATCAATTCCGGAAGGTTGTTCAGACGAATGTTGATGGAATGGGTTCCCAGGCCGCCGCTTATGATGCAGTCTGCATGGCCGATTTTCAGAAGGCCTTTATCACGATTTGTAAAGAACTGAAGCTGCGGGGACATGACGCCGCCCAGATAGGGAAGACGTATGGTTCCGCCATGGAAATGACCGGAAAACGTCAGATCCGCTCCCCATTTTTCATATTGTTCCAGATACAAAGGAGAATGGGCGAGCAAAATCTGATACCCATCCTTTCGGCATGGTCCCATCTTCGTCTCCAAATACGCATCATCCATTTCCTTCGGATTTCCCTTTTGATAATATTCCTTATCAATGTCCGCTCCGGTTATGCGTATGCGGTCCTGTCCCCTCTGGAGGACGACCGAATCATTCTTCAGATAATAGACCCCGCAGCGCTTCAAAATGGCTGCAAACTCCTGATACCATCCCGGATAACGTTCCGGCTCCTCTTCCATCCTCTGCTCATGATTTCCATTTCCATAGTAAATCGGGTACTTGCGCAGCTGCCACAAAAGATCTCTCAGAACGGAAAAGTCTTTTTCTTTCCACTCCTTTGCAATGATCATGTCCCCGGCGATTAAAATGACATCCGGATGTTCCTCTTCTATGGCTTCGACCAGCTCTTTATTTTTCTCCCCAAAGGTATTTTCATGGAGATCCGCCAGCACTGCCATGCGAAAGCCCTGGAATTCTTTCCCCACTTTATCGGATCGTATCTGATATCTTGTCACAGTCAGCGTCCGGCATTCATACCTGGAACGCAGAAGCAAAAGAATTCCGATGCCGACCATAACTGCAAGAATTATCCACACATTCATTGTTCTCTTTCTCTCACGTCTCTTTCTGTTTTGCCATTCCTTTTCCGTTTATCCACACACTTTTCGCATATTTCCCCTCTAAGCCACTTATAATGATACTAAAGACTTGGAAAGGTTTTTTCTCATGAGAAGTTTCTTAACTTATTTATGCACCCTTTGTCTCACTACATATCTTGTTTGTCCTCTTCTTACATCCGCTTCTTCTCTTCCGGCTTCTGATCCGACTGTCCTATCCGCCGAGGCAGAAGCAGCCGATGCTTCTCCTGATCTTGGCATCACTGCCCCTTCCTATGTTCTGATGGAAGCCAGCACCGGGCAGATTATATGCAGTCAGGATCCTGATACCCGCTTAAGTCCTGCCAGCATCACCAAAATCATGACACTGATCCTGATTTTTGACGCATTGGAATCCGGACAGATCCGTCTGACCGACGAAGTCACCACCAGTGCCTATGCAAAGTCCATGGGGGGATCCCAGGTATTTCTGGAAGAAGGAGAACAGCAAACGGTGGAAACACTGATTAAATGCATCGTCGTCGCCAGCGGAAACGATGCCTCTGTCACCATGGCCGAATACATCAGCGGCAGTGAGACTGAATTCGTGAACCAGATGAATGCGCGGGCGCAGTCTCTGGGGATGGAAAATACCCACTTCGAGGATTGCTGCGGATTGACGGATTCTGACAACCACTATACGTCTGCAAGGGACGTGGCTATCATGAGCCGTGAACTTTTGACCCATTATCCCCAGATTAAACAGTATTCCGGAATCTGGATGGAAAATATCACCCATACCACAGCCCAGGGCACAAAAGAATTCGGACTCGCCAACACCAACAAACTTCTCAAGCAATATCAGTGGACCACGGGACTCAAGACCGGTTCCACAAGCAAAGCCAAATATTGTGTCTCGGCCACTGCCGAAAAAGAGGGTGTGGAACTCATCGCTGTCATAATGGCCTGCCCCAATTACAAACTTCGGTTTGCGGAAGCAGAAACCCTTTTTAATTATGGCTATTCCAACTGTAAATTATACAAAGATGAGACACCCGAAGCGCTGCCGCGTCTGGCCGTCTCAGACGGAAAAACAGAAGATATCGCGCTGAAGTACGATTCCGCCTTCTCCTATCTGAGCACCACAGGAGAGGATCTTAATTCCATCACAAAGGAGTGGAATTACATCGAAAATCCGACCGCTCCAATCCAGGAAGGCGATGTGGTCGGAACCCTTACTTATAAACTGGGAGATTCCATTCTGGGTTCCGTCAATATCCTGGCGGCCGAATCGGTGGAGAAAGCCGGTTACTGGGATTATTTCCAAAAACTATTCAGTCAGAGTCTTCTGTGATAAGATCTGTCCCATCGGATCTGTCCGGCGTCAAATACCCCGCAGCAAGCTACGGGGCATCAAATTTGCAGCGTAGCTTGCTGCGGGGTATTTGGCTTTCCCACTATATTCTCACACCTTATCTGCGATTTCGTAAATCAATTCTTCGGAAGACTTCCAATCCAAACACGGATCGGTAATGGACTTTCCATACACATGGTGCTCTGTTCCGATTTTTTGGCACCCTGCCTCAATATAACTTTCTATCATTACTCCTTTCACCAGATCCGCCACCTCTTTGGAATGATTTCTGCTGTGAAGGACTTCTTTCACGATACGGATTTGCTCCATGTACTGTTTGTTGGAATTGGAATGGTTGGCATCCACCACGCAGGCCGGATTTTTCAGTTCGCGTTCATTGTACATATCCACCAGACGAACCAAATCCTCATAGTGATAATTTGGTATGGCCTGCCCATGTTTGTTGGTCGCTCCCCGAAGGACGGTGTGGGTCATTTCATTTCCTGTGGTGCGGACTTCCCATCCTCTGAAAATAAAATCATGACCATGCTGTCCGGCATAGACAGAATTCAGCATAACAGAGTAGTCCCCGCTGGTGGGATTTTTCATTCCTGCCGGAATATCGATACCGCTGACCGTCAAACGATGCTGCTGATTCTCCACAGACCGTGCCCCGATGGCCACATAGGATAACAGATCCGAAAGATAGGTCCAGTTTTCCGGATAGAGCATCTCATCCGCTGCGGTCAGACCGCTCTCCTCGATGGCACGGATATGCATATGACGGATGGCCAGAATACCTGCCAGCATATCCGGTTTCTTTTCCGGATCCGGCTGATGGATCATTCCCTTGTATCCCTCTCCTGTTGTCCTTGGTTTATTCGTATAAATACGGGGAATCAGAATCAATTTATCCTTTACTTTTTCCTGTACACGGCTCAGGCGATCCACGTAATCGCAGACTGCATCCTCATTGTCAGCGGAACATGGGCCTATGATTACGACAAATTTATCACTTCTGCCTGTGAATACGTCCCGAATTTCTGCATCTCTCTTTGTCTTAATCTCAGCAATTTGGTCTGATATGGGATATTCTGCCCGAATCGCCTCCGGCGTAGGCAGCTTTTTCTCAAATGTAAAACTCATCCTTTTTCCTCTTTTCTCCAGCCCTCTGACTGGCATACAATTCCAAACAAAGCAGTTGCCCGCTCTGTTTTATTCCCACAGCATCGGCTTTCCGGCAAAAAAATAAGGACTGCTGTGAAAAAAATTTGGTTCCATTATAAAATTTGTTTTTCTTTCTGTCAAGATCATACTTTGAACTGCGGGCAAACGCGCGGTTGAATAAAATCCTGTCCTTTGGCAAAAATAACAGCAAATACAATCCAAAAAGGAGGGTTCGCATGCTTACAGCAATTCTCGTTATCTGTGCAGTCATTTTGACCGTTTTCTGCCTCTACGCGCTCTTAAAAGCAGCCAGCAACGCAGACGAAATCACAGAACACATCCAGGAACACATCCGAAAAGACTAACGGACATCCGGGCAATTTTCATTGCCCAAATGTCCGATTTTGTCGTACATGTTCGTTTGGCATTGTTTGGCGATGGTTTCGGCTAGTTCCGTTCCCCTTCAAACACCTGGCTGAATAATTTCTTCAATTCCCCATACATGGGATAGGTTTCCAGACAGGAAAGCCGTTCAATCATCGTTCCATAATACCACTTTTGTTTTTCTTTTCCCCGCCGGAATCTGGACCAAACTGATTCTCCGATGGCATCCATATCTCTTTGAATGCTTCTCAGATTCGACAGCTTATCCGCACAGACCAGCATTTTTGCCTCTCTGGACATGGCATCGTCTACAGCGTCTATGGCTTGCTGCTTTCGCTCTTCCCATGACAGAGATTTCTCTTCTGTCATCAGACCGACAAGGGCAGCCACCTCTCCTCCGAATTTACTTTGGATCTCTTCCAGCGTCACTCCTGTGTCTTCCACGGTATCGTGCAGTAAACCGGCACATACCAGTGATTCGGAGCCCCCCGCATCGGTTAAAATCTGAGCTACTTCAAACGGATGTACGATGTAAGGGACATTGGTTCCTTTTCGCTTCTGCCCTTCATGGGCACATGCAGCAAATATGATTGCTTCATGAATCATAAATATCCTCCCTGATATTTCTTGTTCCGCTTTTTCTCCTGCTGCTCTACATACTTTTTGGCTTCCCGATAATATCCCTGTTCCTTGGTCCACTTATCCACACTGAATACCACGCCCAGTTCGGCCATAAGGAAAATTACGGAAGCTCCTCCGGAACTGATAAACGGCAGTGTAACACCGGTGGAAGGAATCACGCTGGATACCACCGCCACATTCAGTACCACCTGAAGCGCGATCTGCGCGAATACTCCGGCTGCGATCATCTTTCCGAACAAATCCCTGGCATTCTGCGCAATCCTGTAAATCTGATACAGCAGATACACAAACAGAAACATCAGAAGGACGACGCCAAAAATCCCCAGTTCCTCCGCGATGATCGCCAAAATGTAATCATTGTGCGGTTCCGGGAGGCGAAACTTAATCAGGCTCTGTCCCAGTCCCTTGCCAAACAGGCCTCCCGCTCCTATGGCATACAGTGCCTGTGCCGGCTGCATGGCTTTATCAGATGCGTAAAGCGGATCGGTGGGATGCAGCCACGCGCGGATTCTCGTGATACGAAAATTCTCATTTTCGGAAGCGGGTATGATCTGATCCACCACAAATACTCCGATCAGCAGAAAAACAAGGAAGCCAATCACAACGCCAATACAGATTTTCGCATTCATTTTCGGATTTGCAATAAAAATCAAAAGAATACAAATCCCCATAATGACAATGGCTGTACTCATATTATCTGAAATCTGCCACACCAAAACGCTGAGCAGACCAGAGATTACAAGGGCAATCACCGCCTTCTTCATGGTATCCATCTTTGTCTTATCGATAAAATAAGCCAAAAACATGATCATACACAGCTTAATGGGCTCTGCTGCCTGAAACTGAATCGGTCCGAAGCGCAGCCAGCGGACTGCCCCATGGGACGCTCTTCCAATACCGGGTACCAGAAGCAGCAGCACCAGGGCAAACGCTCCGAAAACAGCAAATCCGGATAATTCTTTCCACACATGATAATCAATGAAAGACAGCGCGATCATCATAACAAATCCCACTGCCACAAACTTTGCCTGATTCTTCAGAAAATAAGATGATTCATACCCATACGCTGTCTGGGCATAATAATAGCTGGCACTGTAAATCATAATTACGCCAAATACACAAAGGAAAATAATTGCGAGCAGCATATTATAATTAATCGCCGCACGGTTAAACCATTTGCGCTCATACATAAGATCTTTTATATAGGAAATAATTCTCACAAACTATTCTCCCTTCTGCATATAATCCTGTAAAAATTTTCGGATACTGCCATAATACGCTTCCGGATCCCGGACCACGCTCAGCGCATGACCGGCCTCCTCCACGATTAAAAGGCGCCGTTCCCCTCTGGTTGCGGAAAATACTTCGTGCACCATACTAGTTGGAACGAAATCATCTGCCCCGCCATGAATAAATAGGACAGGCCTTTTGTTTTTCTTCAGCTGCCGGACACTGGAAGCTTCCCCGAAAAAGAATCCATTCACCAGCTTATTCATTCCGCTTGCCAGATACATGGTAAGGCGTTTTGGAAATCTGCAATTCCGCGGATAGGCATGCCAAAGCTGATCCCACACAGAAGAATATCCGCAGTCTTCTATGATGCATTTCACCTGGGAAGGGAGATCATCGCCGGAAGCCATCATGACAGCCGCCCCTCCCATGGAAACACCGAGGAGGGCGATCTGTGTGTTTCCCTGGGCCCGATCCACCAGATATTCACACCATCTTCGAATATCCTCCTTATCCTTCCATCCGAATCCAATCCACTTTCCCTCGCTGTCTCCGTGAGCTCTGTCATGGATCATAAGCAAATTGTATCCCATATCATGATAAAATCTGGCCGACCCGGCAAAATCACGGATGGCATTTCCCCGATATCCATGGACAGCGATTACGGTGCTGCCCGTATCCTTTTCTGCCCACAGCATCGTTCCCGTCAGCCGCAGTCCTTCTTCGGAAAGAATGGTGATTTGCTCGGTTTTTTGTGTCTTCATCCATTCTTCTCCTTCTCGGCTCTTTTCCAGAAAAATCTGCCACTCTTTGGAAGGCGGCTCCTCCTTTCTGTTTGCTGGAAGGCTGATTTTTTCCCGATAAAAGGCATACAAAAATAAATAAGCAGACGCAAACAATTCGGCAGCGCCTCCGATCACGGCCGCTGTTTTGATTATTTTTTTCAATCTTCCATCCTCCCGTCTGATCCCTGTATGTCATCCAAGTTTCTTTGCATCATACAATATACGTTCCTCTCCGCTGCAGCATAAAGTCTGCGCCTGCCCGCCTATCAATTTTCTGCCGCTCTTTCATACCCATTGCATAATCCCCTTTTTTCCTTTCGGAAGCTTCTGCTACACAGACAGATTTTTATTGAATGCGTCCTCTTTTTCCTGCTCATACTCTCCCTGATAGCGCTCATTTAAAAAGGCATCCAATCCCTGTGTTCTCAGCTCATCCCAGGATTCTTTTTCCTTCTTTACCAGAATCGGGTAGAACATGACTTGATTGACTCTGGCCGCCTGCAAATCACCCGGTGCATCTCCAACCATCAAAATGTGATTTTCCTTATATCCTTCTTTTTTCAGCATCTCAATGCAGTGGGCCTTGCTGCCGCAGTCCTGCGCCATCACCACATCGGTATATTCCAGAATGTGTTCCTTTTCCCATTCGTCCAATACAGCCTGCCGATTGGCGGATGATACAATCGCGATGTCAGCATACTTATGGATTTCTTCCAAAGCTTCTTTCACGCCTTCGAAAGGCTTCTTTCCCTCCTCCGGAAGCTCCTTAATTCTGCTGTTGACCGCCTTGGACCATGCCAAAGCCTTTCTCAGGCTGACACTGTCAAGCCTCTCCGCTTCCGTTTCCACACTCTGATTGGACAATTCCTTTGCGTGATCGGCCCAATATACCAGGCTATCCAGATCCTCCACCCGGACGTAATTGTGATCAATTTCTGTCAAAATCAGCGCAAGTGCTTTAAAGCGATTGATTCCTCTCGTCTTCTGATAAAGATTAATCTCATTCCATCTCTTTAAAATCGGCTCTTTCCACTCTTCCAGTCCCCACTCTTCCACCATGCAGGGTCCAAAGCACTTGATATGCTTGATATCCATGGTGTCCATCGCACAGCCGTCCGAGTCAACACAAACCAAAAAATCTTTTTCTTTTGTAAAACTTCCCCATGTTTCTTTCATATTCATTCTTCTCCTTTCATGTTCTCACTTTCGGACAATTGACCCTCCGAAAGCCTGATAAAATCCAGCTTTTAAGATCTCATTCCCAATTCTCTCCCAGCTGTCTGCCCCCTATACACGCCAGCCGAAAAGAAGGAGCATCCGCCTTGGCGTCCCTGTATCCACCCTGATTTCTATTCTAACATATTTTCCACCATTAGGCAAAAAAATTGTATAAAAAGTGTTTTCCCGCATCCCCCTCTCCGCATTCGTGAAAAACGTGATTTTTCGTACAAAAAAACCGCCAGCCTGCGCTGACGGTTCTCGTGCTCCCCCTGCCGGGCTCGAACCAGCGACACTGCGGTTAACAGCCGCATGCTCTACCGACTGAGCTAAGGAGGACTACGAGATATATTATATTCAACTCCCCTCTTTCTGTCAAGCTATTTTTCATTTTTTCATCCCTTTATTTACATGATTTTATTCTTTTTTTGTAAGAATTATTCGGTATCATTAAATTGTCAAAAAGATTACTTCGGCAGAAAGGACGGTATCAAAATGGAAGAATCTGCTGTAAAAGAAAAAAATTATTTTGCCATGGTCAGCAAGTATCTGTCCATTGCTACTATTATACTTTGTGTTTTATTTGCATTTTGGGGATACCAGCTGGGTATCTTTAAGAGTCAGGAATCTCTCAGTAATTTTATTCGACAGACGGGCATCTGGGCACCGCTGATCTTTACATTGATTCAGCTCATCCAGGTTATCATCCCCGTACTCCCCGGATTTGTCACCTGTGTAGTAGGCGCCATCGCCTTTGGACCCGTCCTGGGCTTCTTATACAGTTATATCGGGATCTGCGCCGGATCCATTCTGGCCTTTCTGATTGCCCGCAGATACGGTGTGGGATGTGTGAAAAAAATCATCGGAGAACATGCCTACGATAAATATATCGGATGGCTGGAAAAAGGAAATAAATTTAATCTTTTGTTTGGCCTGGCAATTTTCCTTCCGGCGGCGCCGGACGATGTCTTATGTTTTATCGCAGGTTTGACCCGGATGAGTACAAAGAAATTTGTAACCATTATTCTTCTTGGAAAACCCTTTGTCATCATTCTTTACTGTCTGGCAGTGGCCGGTGTCATCACTCTTCCGGCATTCCTGGGATAGGCTGTATTGCCATAGGCATATTGCCATAGGCATATTGCCATAGGCATTTGCATAGGGCAAATAACATTTGCCTATGGCAAATAAAAACGCTTGACTTCCCTCTTGATCTGTGCTAACATAAAAAACGTTGCTAATCAGAAAGCACAGGTGTCCATAGCTCAGCTGGATAGAGCAACGGCCTTCTAAGCCGTGGGTCGGGGGTTCGAATCCCTTTGGGCACATTTCAGCGGATGGGGGTGTTGCAAAATTCGCATAGTCACAGAAAAATAATCTTGCTGTTTGACTTTTGAAATACAAATCTGGTTGAATGCACGATGGAAGCGGACAGTCAGACAGATTTGTATTTCAATGGGCAAACTGTTGATTATTTTTTCTGTACGGTGCGAATTTTGCAACATCCCCACTTTTTTTATTTCCTTTGGATATAAAAAGACTGCCCCGGCATCCACACTGCACAGAATACAATCGTTTCTGTACAGTGTGGGTGCCGTGACAGTCTTTTTCAACAGCGTTCTATTTACGCAATGCTCTTCTTTGCTGTTTCTACCAGCTTTGCGAAACCTTCTGCATCGTTGATAGCCATATCAGCCAGGATCTTTCTATTTAAATCAATGTTGGCTTTCTTCAGTCCGAACATAAACTTGCTGTAAGACAGACCATTGATTCTTGCTGCTGCATTGATACGGGCAATCCATAACTGTCTGAACTGTCTCTTTCTCTGCTTTCTTCCAGCATAAGCTGTCGTCAGCGCTCTCATAACGGACTGCTTTGCAATTCTGTACTGCTTGGATCTTGCTCCTCTATATCCCTTTGCTAACTTTAATACTCTATTATGCTTCTTCTTCGCATTTAAGCCGCCTTTTACTCTTGCCATTCCTGTCTTCCTCCTCTACTTTCTTATAAATATGGTAAAATCTTCTTCATATTCTTAACATTAGTAGCATCTGTGATGATGGACTTTCTAAGATTTCTCTTTCTCTTAGTCGTCTTTGAAGTTAAGATATGGCTCTTGTACGCTTTGTTTCTCTTTAACAGACCTGTACCTGTCTTTTTAAAACGCTTTGCTGCTGCGCGGCTTGTTTTTAACTTTGGCATTGTATTTTCCTCCTGTTATTCCTATTCTATATATACCAACAAGTCGGCACACGTTCTGTTCTCATATGCCTTCCTGCCAGCTTTCCAATGATCTTAGCGTTTTTCTGCTAATACGATGCTCATGCTTCTGCCCTCTAATTTCGCCGGTTTCTCCACCGTCGCAATGTCGCTCAGGCTCTCAGCAAAATCATCCAAAATATGTTTGGACGCTCCCATATGAGCCATTTCTCTTCCGCGGAAACGCAGTGTAATCTTTACTTTATTGCCTTTCTCCAGGAATTTACGGGCATTATTCATCTTTGTATTTAAGTCGTTGGTGTCAATATTTGGTGACAAACGAACTTCCTTTACTTCGACTGTCTTCTGCTTTTTCTTTGCTTCCTTTTCCTTGCGGGCCATTTCATAACGGTACTTTCCATAATCAATAATCTTACATACCGGCGGCTTCGCTGTCGGAGCAATCTTCACTAAGTCAAGGTTTGCTTCTCTGGCAATCTTCATGGCGTCCTTCGCGGACATGATACCTAACTGCTCTCCGTTCTCGCCAATCAGTCGGACTTCTCTGTCCCTTACCTGTTCGTTAATCATTAATTCGCTAATAATCGTGCACCCCCATTTAAATAGTATGTCGCGGCTGCAGCCGCAAATGAACAAAAGCACAAACATGAAAAGGGCGGACAGTTAAAACCATCCACCCATTTAAGCATACAATGAACCTATCATTGAAATTATCTCAAATATAAACCCGTAGTCGCCCTCTGCGCTCAGGTGAGAGTGGATACTCTGCTTTCCTGTCTGCTGTTTTCACAACAATACACATAATACCATCTCTCATCCTTTCTGTCAACTACTTTTTTCGTTTTTATTGGCGGAATATCCATCATCCTCGCCGCAACACTTCCAACGTTTCCATCCGTGCCTTTCCCAGTGTGGTCCCAGACGCCTGAATCGCTTCTTCCAGCTGCCCCATGCTGCTGAAAGAAATAATCGGCACCGTCACCACATCCTGCTCCATCAGATAGGCCATGGAAGCGGCCATGGGGGAGATTCCCTCTTCCCGCTCCAATCTGCGCAAATAGACTTCCAAGCCATCGTTTGCCTTATTTTTATACAGGGAAGCATTCGGCTCCCGGATCGCCTTTCCCGCAATTTTTTTCGAAAAATATCCTTTTGCCAGAGAAGTATACGCCATGGCATTCATTCCGGTCTTCTTCTGATATTCAACAGTCTTTTCATCCATCTGTACCAATGTTGGATCCGTCAATTGTTCCTCATTGACTACTGCCAGGCTCCACATCACCTGATTGCAGATAAAACCGGAAAATCCGTTCTTCTTTGCCGCTTCTTCTGCCTCCCGGATCCGGTCCAGTTTCCAGTTGGAGCATCCATAGTACCGAATTTTCCCCTCTCTCTTCGCCTGTTCCAGGACTGCCAGCAGCTCTTCTGCCGGAAGGGAGATATTATCGCGGTGCAGAAAATAGAGGTCAATCGTATCCACACCCAGATATGCAAGGCTTTCTTCCAAATCCTTTTTGATCTCTTCCGGGACTGCCCTGGAGATCTCCATGGTTTCCAGCCGGGGATGGCCACCTTTTGTACTGAGGATCACTTCATTTCTTTTTTGGCTGGCCTTAAGCCACTGACCGATCACCTTTTCACTTCTGGCGGTTTCTCCCGGCACCCAATCGTTGTAAACATGGGCGGTATCAATGAAATTCCCTCCTGCTTCCAAAAAACGGTCAAACTGCCGGAACGCTTCTGCCTTTGCCACCGATGCCCCCATCTCTGCTGTCCCCAGACAGAAACAGGACACTTCCAAATCTGACTGCTGCAATCTTGTTTTCTTCATGTCCGTCTCCTCTTCGCTTCTGTGTGATACTACATTTAAACCTCATACCAGATGATCTCATTGGCTTCCAGATCCAATTCAAAGCTGGTTCCGTCCCCGCGATAAACGGTCGTATGCTGCGGTTCATACGTATTATTCACCACACAATATTTTCCATTTTTCACATAGGCGTGGACTTCCACATTGAAATTGGAAGAAAACCATTTGTGAAGTTCCCCTTCTCCGTGGCAGCTCCAAAGGATGCTTCTATAGAGGATACGGCTGTTCTCAAAGGAATAGGGCAGACCGCTGATGTAAACTGCACGCCCTTTTCCAAACGGGTGGACAGCCATCTGCACCTCTTTCTCTCTCTGTATCAGAATTTCCGTTTCCTCATGGGCATACATATTTTTCTTGCCTTCGCCAAAATCCACTTCTTTGGTGCAGTCTTCAAGGATGAAGTGATCTTCATGATTTTCCCAGTTATATTTATCATAATTTAAGGTGAAACCGGTCTCTTTTTCCACACCGAATACAGTTCCCAGCTGGATATAACGGCCTTCATACTGGTGTCCCGTCGGTTCGCCGACACCGATGATACCGCCGCCCTGGTATACAAATTCCTTTACGGCGCTGGAAATCACCGGATCCTCCCACTCCGTGCCGCCTGTATGGGCCGTATCGCCGTCTCCCACATTGATCAGCACGTCGATTTCCTTCAGAATATCCGGATTTTCACGGATATCGTCAAAGCTGATAAACCTCACGTCAAAGGGAGCGCCGCTTAAGGTCTCGATGATCCCGGCATAGCTGTAGTTCTGTTTCTGATACAGGGCGTGGTGTACCATATGAGCGCCCCAGGCACGCATCTTTCCCCAGCAGTTCAGCACGGCGACTGTCTTGAAGCAGAACGGCGTCGTCCCCCGGGCATTTTCATACAGGGTACGGAATTCATCACAGACACTCTCCACATAGGAGATAAAGTCCGGAAACTGGCAGGCCAGCTTCAGATAACCGCCATACCCGATACGGTCAATGGGCTTTCTCAGGATTGCCCTTCTGGCTGTCACCCAGTTCACCTTTGCCTCTTTCACCGGATCTCCGCCTTCATGGAAGGTATCCGGAAAGAAATAAGGAAGGAACCGGCCTTCTGTATACTTGACCCCTTCAATGTCACTGATCAGGCGCAGTGTGGAACCATTGCCCACACTTCCCACCACCGCATCCAGTCCGATGGTCTTAAACTCATCCATAAAGGGTTCCATGCCGATCCAGTGATCGCCCAAAAACATCATGGCCTCTTTTCCCTCTTCATGGGTGATATCCACCATTTCTTTGGCCAGCTTGGCCACCTCCCGCCGCTGAAATGCCTGGAAGTCTTTATATTCCCTGCTTGGCACCCGGTACTGATTGTTGTAATAGCCCTGATCAATAATGTATTCCGGGCGGAATTTGTATCCCGCTTCTCTTTCAAACTGCTCCAGGATGCAGGGACTTACGCTGGCCGAATACCCATACCAGTCCACATACTTTTCCCTGGCCAATTCGTCAAACACCAGCGTAAACTGATGGAAAAATGTAGTATAGCGGATCACATTGACATGGGGATTCGCCTTACAGAATTTTCGCAGCCTCTCCATGCTGAATTTGTGCGTCTTTGGCTGACGCACGTCAAATGTGATCTGGTGCTCCACGTCTTTCCAGTCATTCACCACTGCGTTGTACATATGTACCGGATCCCACATGATATAGGCCAAAAAGCTGACCGTGTAATCATGAAATTTTTCAGCCGGATCAATGGTCACGTCTCCGGTGCTCTCGTCATAACTCCAGCGGCTGACATCCACCACGTTTCCAGTTGTCCGATCGATCACTTCCCACCAGCGTTTGATATCATCTCTGCTGTTGACTTTCAGCATCTCCGGATAAATTCCCGTCATCAAATGAATGGAGAGGGTATCGGAATCTGCCGTATAAAACTTTGTCATGATGTAGCACTGCTGGATTTCATCCGGGTTCGCCTTTGCCCATTCGTTATCTTTTCTCGTGGTATAATAGGTGGCATATACCTTTGCATCCACCTTTTTCAACTCTTCCGGATAGTCGGTGCCGTCACAGTCACGGATGGCATCGGCTCCCCACCGTTCAATCAATTCCAACGTTTCCGGTACCACATCCACATCGGTCGGTATCGTAACTCTTCCCTTCGTTTCACCCATTTTTCTTTCTCCTGACTCTGATTTTCTCTTATCCGCGGAATATTCCATGGATGGGCCGCTCCGCTATTTCAAAATGGCCGCTCTGATTTCATTGACCAGGATATCATATTCTTCCTGGCTGCAGTATTTTCTTTCCGGATTCATGGCAAATACATTTCCCCACTCATATTCATCCCGATACTTGGGCACCAGATGAAAATGCAGATGGTGGCCGGTATCTCCATAGGCGCCATAGTTGATCTTCTGCGGCTGAAATACCTCCTGAAGTGCTTTGGACACCCGTGCGATATCGGCAAAATACGCGTTTCTTTCTTCCGTGGTCAGCTCTGTCATATCTCCAACATGCTTTTTATGGGCCACGATTACCCTTCCTTTATGACTCTGTTCCTTAAACAAATATACCTTCGAAGTTTCCAGCTCACAGATTTTGATGCCGAACTTTGTCACCAAGGCGCCTTCCATACAATATGCGCAATTCATATCTTTCATTTTCGATTCCATCCTTTCTATCCTGATTTTTGACTAACATTCTGCGGATCTGTACCGTTTGCTTTCTCTCATCCGCAGATTCGATAAAATATGTACGCCGGAAAGGCCGACAGGTCTCCCTGAGCTCCCGCCATTCCTTTCCATGCTTATGCTACCATTTTACGACTTCTTCAATCCGCTCCCCCACGATTCCCCAGTCCACCGCACTCATATACTGCTCCAGATAATCCGCCCTGCGGTTCTGGTGTTTCAGATAGTACGCATGTTCCCAGACATCCAGGGGCAAAATCGGAATCATCCCCAGGGACAGCGGAGTATCCTGGTTCGCTGTCTGTTCCAAAACCAGTGTTCCATCCTTTACTGCCAGCCACACATAACCGGAGCCAAATACCCCCAGGGCCAGTTCTTTCATCTTTGCCTTCATCTGTTCCAGGGATCCAAAGGACTCCGCCACTTTCTTCAGCGCAGTCTCACCCATCGGTTTCTTTTCCCTTCCAAGAGAGGAAAAATACATCCAGTGGTTATACACCCCTCCTCCATTGTGAATGACAGGCGTCCGCAGTTCTTCCGGCAGCTTTTCCAGATTACAAAGCAATTCCTCCAGCGTCCATCCCTGATAGTCCGGATACCCGGAGAGCGCCTGATTCAGTTTGTCTGTATACGTGCCCAGATGTTTATCATGGTGATACTCCATGGTCTCTCTGTCAATATACGGTTCCAGCGCATCGAAATCGTATGGAAGCGGTTTCTTTGGAAAAGGATATGTTTCTTTCATCGTCTTACTCCTCCTTGCCTGCTGTTTTTCAGCCCTGTGCCATCCGGGCAGAATCCCATACGAACCCCACCGCGGCCTGACCGCTCCTTTCACGGCTGATCTCGTTTTCCGGCACTGGATAGTATGCAGCATATCCGTTTCGCTTATACGCTCTTTTCCGGTTGTCTGATTGGATTATTTTAAAATCTTTTCTCCGTCAAAGAAGAAAATTCCATACCCAGTCCGCACCTTTCCCCCCTGTTTCAGATGATCCGCATATGCCCGCTGGATGGATGTCTTTCTCGGAAGGTGATCCGCGTCCTTGTCATAATTCCTTCCAAACACCCTCCACTTATCATGAAATTTCTCATCCACACGGCTCTCTATGATATCAAAATTGTGCTTGAAACGAAGAATATTGCACGGCGGGAGGAAGGTATCAGATTCCGGATCTAAAAGCCAGGAATCACAGACAAAAGCGGTCGGCGCTCCCTTCTCAAAAAGCGGAGCAAAAAAGCGATGGGCGAGCCGGTAGGATTCCAGACAGCTTTCCTGGGTCAGCGGTTCCCCGGAGGGAATATGTATATTAATCACCATATCTCCCCTCTTCACTGCATATCCCGCTTTTTTGTAACACTCCCCTTCAAACGCTCTCGGTTCATACTGCAGCCGTCCCAAAGCGATCCGGTCCACAAAAAAGCCATTGTGCCAATGTCCGGCCCTGGTGCCGGACACTCCATACACTTCCAAACACTCCATCAGCTTGATCTTCAGATCCTTCATGGATTCCCAAAACCAAACCTCCTCCACTCCATTTTCCTGATATCGGCGCCGCAGCTCTTCCGATCCCTGCATATAAAAGAGCAGATGAAGGGTATAGGGATGAACTCCCATCCGTCCTGCCAGTCTCTCCATCCGGTTTAAAAGCGGAACAATGGAGATGGACGGACACCTTCTGAAAATGGTTTTCACCGTCTCAAACTCTGCGTTCCATTCTTCTGTTCCCTCTATCATTTCCCGTGTTTTTCGAAATACATCTCTGGACTCCTCCGGATACTGGAGTTTTTCCATCAATTCTTCCATGTAGTCGCCCATCGTTCTCCACTCCTTTCTTTTCAGCCATCGCTCAAAACAGCCGTTTCTGCGGCTGCCGGGCGGAATCTGTCACCGGATGTCGTACACACTGCGCACCTTCAGCCCCACCGGTTCTCCCTCCAGGATCTTCACTCGTTTCTGGCCGCCATTCATATCGAAATAATTATCGGTGAGTATCAAATCTTCCGCTTCATTCAGAATCTCCACACTCTTGGCGTAGGCATCCGCTGTCACCACGATCTCATCCCCCTCCAGACGGCAGGTCAGATGCGGATCTTCATAGCAAAAATACTTGGGCAGCGTGAAAATGACCGTCCCTTCACTCAGCCATTCTCCATTTTTCCAAAGTTCATAGCTGACATACTCTTCCCTCTCCTTCAGATCGGGAAGCTCCACCTCATCCATCCAAAAAGCCGACAATCTGGGAACAACGATATTTTGTTCTTCAGTCCGCAAACTCTCACCTTTTGCGTTTCTCACCTGCCACTTCACTGTAACCCGCTGCTCTTCCATGGTCTCGTTGGACACATTGAAGCGGACACTTTTATATAAAGGTTTGGGCTGTGCGTTGATGTTGGTATCCTGGGTCAGCATCCCTTCTTCTTTGCAGGAAAGAAGCAGCGGCGCAAAAAAGCGTTTGGCATAGTAGTGCAGTGCCTTCCATCTCCCAAAATAATCAATGGAAGCCCACGATGCCACCGGCCAGCAGTCGTTTAACTGCCAGTAAATCGCCCCCATGCAGCATCCCCGGTTTCTTCTGAAATGCTCCACGCCGTAGCGGATGGCCTCTGCCTGCAGCAGCTGGGATGCATAGAGCAGGATCGGAAAACTGGTGGGATATAAAAAGGTCTGCGCCATATAATTCATAATTTTTCCGTTGCCGGAATTGCTTCTCTGATGTTTTTCCATGACATAGGAAAAAATATTTCGGTCCTCCGGAAGGGTAAAACTCTCCACCGTCTTTAACGCCGGGAAAGACTGGAAGCCAAATTCGCTGGCATAACGGAAGAGGAATTTTCGATATTCCGTAAACGGTTTATTGCCGTGCCACACATCCCAGTAATGCACATCGCCCCGGTTTGGCGCGTTGGGCTCGTCAAATCCGCCGCCGCAGGATGGACTGGCTGGCCAATAGAATGTCTGGGGATCCCACTGCTTCAATTCCTGGGGAATGATATACTCATACATTTTGATATAATCGGACATCTGCTTCGGCGTATTTCCCCATTCTCCGCCGCCCACAAACATCTCCATCTCATTGTTTCCGCACCAGAGTCCCAGGCAGGCATGGTGGCGGATCCGCTTGATATTATCTTCAAATTCCCTTCGAATATTCTCTTCGAATGCATCGGTCAGTTCATACACTGCACAGGCAAACATGAAATCCTGCCATACGATCAGCCCCAGCTCGTCACAGATATCATAAAAATAATCATCCGGATAGTAACCTCCGCCCCATACACGGATGGCGTTAAAATTGGCCGCCTTGCACTGCATCAGCAGTTTTCGCGTCCGTTCTTCACAGATCCGTCCCATGACATTGTCTTCGGGAATGTAATCGGCGCCCATGGCAAAAATCGCCACGCCATTGACTTCGTGGGCAAAACTTTCTCCCCATTGATCCTTTTGCCGCCGCACCGTCATGGTCCGAAGCCCAATCCGCTTGCTGACACAGTCCAATTCCTCTTCGCCATCCATCAGATGTACGGTCACCTTGTAGAGAGGCTGACTGCCAAATCCATTGGGCCACCACAGCTTCGGATGGGAGATGGTGACGGTATCCGGACTCTGGGTCCAGATGTGTCTGATCCCGTCCGGGTCCTCCACTTCCACGGTATAAAACAGGCCCTCCAGCCCGCCCCCGCAGTCCTCCGCTTCCACACAGATCTCCAGCTCAACCTCTTCCTCCCGGTGATGCTGCAGAATCAGCACATTGTCAATCCGGGCGGTGCGGATTCCCAGCAGGGTCACATCCCGAAAAAGACCGGCATCCGGCACCCTTGGGCCCCAATCCCATCCAAACATACAGTGGGCTTTACGAATCTGCGGAAATCCCTCCATGGCATCCGGTGTACCGATCACTTCTATTTTTTTATGCGCTTCTTCGATAAAATTCACGGCCGAAGCGATTTTTACCATCAATTCATTGCCTTCTCTGTACAGCTTATCGGTCACATCGTATTCATAAATGCGATGCATATTTTCCGCTGTGCCGATTTCCTCTCCGTTCAGCCAAACCGATGCCAGCGTATCGATGCCGTCAAACCGCAGAACATTCCGGTCTGCCTCCAGCATCGCATCCTCCACATCAAATGTGGTGGAATAGATAAAATCCTGTTTCATCCATTCCAGCGCTTCCAGTTCATTATCTCTCCAAAAGGGATCTTCCATTTCTTTGCTGTCCAAAAGAGCCTGATAGACACTTCCGGGCACGCGTACCGGTATGGCTTTGGAAAGCCGTTTGGCTTTCAGCATCCAGCCGCTGTGAATCTTCTTTGCAATCATGATTTCCTTCTCCTTGTCGCTGATGTATTGTTCTGCATCCAGTTCTCTTGGATATACGTTCAGGATACCATGTTTATTGGACATTTTCAATGGAAAATCAAATCTTCTTTTCTATCTTTTGTCCATTTTGTTTAACCGTTTTCTTTTGTGAAGATGCAGGATGCAGCAGCCTTCCAGGATCAGCTCCCCTTGCCGGATTCCATCGCTGATCTTCGTCAAGATCATTTCCTCTGTCTCCCAATCCTCGCTTCCGATCAGCCGTATCTTCGTTTTTCCATATCCCTGCAGCACAACGGCTGCCCCCTCCGTTTCTTCCTGTATGGAAATCACATCGGTATCAAAGTCAGACGTCCAGATTCCCAGTGTCCTGGCCAGCGTGAAGATATGCATCACTTCCCGGTCCAGCATAACCGGATACTCCTCCCCGGCGAAATGGAGTACCGCCAAGGCTGGTTGATTTTCCTTTGCCCACCAGTTTATATTGACCGCATAAATGTCTCGCAGCGAATCGTCTCTGTCATAGACACCGGTCTCCACAGTATCCGATGTCGTCATAAACCCGCGTTTTTTCTGGCTCTCCACCCCCTGTTTTCCCAGATGGTGAAGAAGCGGTTCATAGACCTTTCTCACCTGCGGATCCGCCGGATACCCTTTCGCGTTGACAAACACCACGGTTCCTTTTCCCAGCGCATGCTCCACCACCAGCGGATGGCCCTGAAGCTCTCTGCGGACAATGGCGTCTTCCAAAACAGTGATATCACCCACAGAAATCGTTTCCCCATCGCCGCATCCGATGTCTGCAAATCCATGGAAACGAATCCCCAATAGTTCTTCCAGTTGTGCTTCTCCCACCACGGAAGGATTTTCCTGCAGAGCCTTTTTTCTATCCGCTTCCGCAAAAAGATGGGGCCATCCCAAAAGCAGCGTTCCGCCCTGTCTGACATAGCGAATCAGTTTTTCTGCCTGTGTTTCGTCCGCTGTGTTCCATCCGAGGAAGGCCATAGCCTGATAGGAAGCCATCTGTGCCCCATCGGCTTCCACCGGAAGAATATCGATGGTCCCATAGGGCGTGCGGGAATAAAAACCCTGGGGTTTTTGTTCACAGGGATGACGATAAATGGAATTCATAACCGAATCCGGATAAAATACCTGAAGCAAATCCCAGCTTTCCTCCGGTGTCTGAAATTTCCAGTCTTCCCCCAAATGGCCCCAGGCGTTCTGTCTGGTAAAACATACCCAGGCGTCAAATTTCCCGTGGAGAAGCGCCACCGAATTCACCATCTTCCCCCTCCTGGAATGGGTTTTCACAAAATGGCAAAATCGTTTCTGTACTTTCAAATGCTCCTGACAGGTATCGCTGAACCGGTCAAAATGAGCAAAATACTCTTCGATCCTCCACAGCCCCTCTTCCGTATTGATATGATGGGTTCCCTGGAGATAGCTGACAAACAAAGAGAGCTGATAGCGGCGCAGGCGGTCTGGCGTATCATGCGGCGTAGTGGACCACTGAACCGCCAGATGAGCGGCAAATTCCTTTCTCCCATAGGCCAGGGAGGCGCCCCGCAGCGCTGACAAAATGACCTCGTGGGGGCCGTACATCAGTTCGGCTCCTCCCACCTCGATCCCTGCCTCCATGAAATACTTAAACAATACGGAAGGTCCGGTATGCCGTTTGATACCGGACAGCCAATACCGGCAGTTATCTACAAAATGATTGGCAGCTTCCCTCATGTCCCGGGTATCTGCCGGATCATAAAAGCTGTAGGATTTTCCGTCCCTGGCATAAACCGGGGCAGAAAAATATTTCCAATCCGGGTGCCTGACCACCCGATTCATCAGCGCATTTAACATGGTATCGCTCTCGCTTTTTGCCCGGTTGGGCCCCCAGTAATAAAACGCGCCGTCCCTCTCATGTCCCTGATTTCCCACAAACCACGGGCTGTCCAGGAGTTCTTTCGTCGGATTGGCATTGGCACCGGGCAGTTCCCTTCCATCAATCATATGGCAGTAATACAGGCCATACTCCGAGCAAAGCTGCACCAGACGGCTCCATACGCCGGGATTTAACATCCTGGTTCCGCACCAGCGATAGGTGGGACGGAAGGTGACAAAATTACCAATTTCATTGCTAAGATACCATTCCATAAATTCTTCCATGGCACCCTTTTTTTGGGGAATATAAATGGAATCCCCTGTCCCGGTCAGAACATGATCCTCTGTTTTCAGCACCACGCGTGCTATGGTTCCCACCTGTGTCACACCGCCGCAGCAAACCGAAACCTCCACGTCGGATACCGCCCTTTCACCGGCCGCAAACGGGAGCACATGAAGGCCTTTCTCTTCCAAAATCAGTTCCGACGTCAGCGTCCGAACGGCTTCGCTGGAAGAAGACACCTGTACACAGGCCCTATCCTCCTTTGTACGTACGAGAATGCCGAACGGACGGCCCGCATAAACGACGGAAGGACAGGCAATCAGCGTCACAGGCCATTCCCTGGCATAGAGAAGCTCCACTTTTTTCAGCTTGTACGGCAAAGGGGCAAAATAGTGATTTTTATTTCTGATCTCCAGGATGTTTTCTCCCGGCCGGATGTCATTGGCCGACAGTTCCAGCTCCTGTTCCGAATACCGGTGGGTTCGCTGAAACAGTTCCCCTTCAAAAATCTGTTTTCCATTCAGGCATACTTCCATATCCGTCCATTCCTTTCTGGACAGATTTTCCCCAAACCAATTGAAACATTCATGAAACGGGTTGGTGACGGTAAATTGGGGAAGAACATTTTCCCCATAGCCGTTCATCAGACGCGGATCTTCCAGCCAGATGGTTCCTCCGGCCTTTTCACATTCCACATAGAAAAGCAGGCTGGCTGTGTCCTCCGAAATGGGAACAGACGCGTCAAACCGGGTAAACGCATAGGTTCCCTCCGGGAAGTTCAATACCATCACCTCATCCGGCCCGTTCTTAATTTCTTTCCCGTTTACGCCCGCTTTTTTCTTGTACGTCTCAATGACAAACCGGGCCTTTCCTCCCTCTCCCAAGGAAAGCGCCTCTGCCTTTGCCCAGATGGAAAACGCCCAGTTTTCGTTCCACGGATGTGCCGGAAACTGCGGTGTCAGCCGCGGCGGACAAGGCAGCTGAAAATAAGCTCTTCGCGGCCATTCTTCCCGGTTCATCTCCAGTTTCAGACAAAACTGGCTCTGCCGGGTCTGCGTAGAAAGCGCATCGTCAATCAAACGGTACAGCCGGGGAAATCCCCCTTCCCACATCCAGTTTTGCTGAATATCCACATCTCCTGTCAGCCGAACTTTCCAATGATATCCGCTTGCGTTTTCCTCCCCTTCCCTGCCGCTGATTTCCCGCAAACGCATTTCCCGGCGAAAACCAATGGAAATGCTTTCCCCGGCTTTGATTTTCGGAAGATCTTTGTCATCAAACTCTGCAATCTTATAATTTTAATAAACCATAATACCCATTCTCCCCACATAGATTTGTCTTTTCATTGTATCATATTCTGGGGATAAGTGGAGGATTTGGCCGAGTTTATCCGATTTTCTCTAACATTTATCCGATTATTCTAATCTTTTCCTCTAAATTTATAAGTCATATTACTTTAAGTATTACAATTATTTTATATGCATTCTGCTAATAAAAACTGCATAATAGCACAAGAATCAATCTATCATTTTTTTCATATTCTTGCGAGGAGAAAGACAAGTAAACCTGCTCTTTCCCCTATAGTTTTCATTTATTGCAATCCACGCTCCCGCGAGGGGAGCGACCAAGTCCTGCCATGCTGGTGCATTGGACGGATAACCGGTTTCAATCCACGCTCCCGCGAGGGGAGCGACGAGTCCGAGGGCGGATGTTATACGGTGGAGACTCGTTTCAATCCACGCTCCCGCGAGGGGAGCGACCTCCTGGTTGGAAAACGCTACCGGAGTATCGGTTGGTTTCAATCCACGCTCCCGCGAGGGGAGCGACAAAATCTTTTTTTTGCTGTAAAATCAATTGATCGTTTCAATCCACGCTCCCGCGAGGGGAGCGACGGGAAAACGTCGTATTTCCATATTAAGTATTCTGTTTCAATCCACGCTCCCGCGAGG